>NZ_JAJEJT010000001.1:0-317934 GCF_021390645.1 Paraburkholderia flagellata | reverse complement strand
CGGTGCGCCGCCTGCAGGGCCTCTCGACGGTGATGGACCAGGTCCACGGCAGCGTCGTCACGTACGATGGCCAGAACGACTTCTATACGGCGAAGTCGGGCAAGGACGTCGCAGGTCCCGGCAACCCCGGCGGCCGCGTCCGCGCGATGCTCTCGCCGCGCAACACCACCGGCGCACAGCCGAGCGCCGGCGCCCCGGCCGCGCTCACGCCGTCCACCAAGCTGCAGGAAGCGCCGCCACAGTGAATACCGTCACCGCCCCCCAAAGCTACGGCCGCCAGTTGGCCGGCAAGACGAGCACGCTCGTCGTACGCAGCCTGAAGAAGCGCTATGGCTCGCGCACCGTCGTCAAGGACGTTTCGCTCGACGTGAAGAGCGGCGAAGTGGTTGGGCTGCTCGGCCCCAACGGCGCCGGCAAGACCACGTCGTTCTACATGATCGTGGGTCTCGTGCCGCTCGACGCCGGCGAGATCGACCTCGACGGCCAGTCCATCAGCCTGCTGCCCATCCACAAGCGCGCGGCGCTCGGTCTTTCGTATCTGCCGCAGGAAGCTTCGGTGTTCCGCAAGCTCACCGTCGAGGAGAACATCCGCGCGGTGCTCGAACTGCAGGTGGACGGCAACGGCAAACGTCTGTCGAAAGATCTCATCACCGAGCGTGCCGAAGCGCTAATGGACGAGTTGCAGATCGCGCATCTGCGCGAGAACCCCGCGCTCTCGCTCTCGGGCGGCGAACGCCGGCGCGTTGAAATCGCGCGCGCGCTCGCAACCGACCCGAGCTTCATTCTGCTCGACGAGCCGTTCGCGGGCGTCGACCCGATCGCCGTGCTGGAAATCCAGAAGATCGTGAAGTTCCTCAAGCAGCGCAACATCGGCGTGCTGATCACGGACCACAACGTGCGCGAGACGCTCGGCATTTGCGACCACGCATACATCATCAGCGACGGCACCGTGCTCGCGGCCGGCGCGCCCGGCGAGATCATCGAGAACGAAAGCGTGCGCCGCGTCTATCTCGGCGAACACTTCCGCATGTAAGTCCCCGGGCGCGCCTCGCGCGCCCGCTCACCGCAGTCCCGCAGTCCGCAGCGCTCACCCGGCGCGCGCGATCCGCATTCGCGTTTTTCCGGCCTCATCTTTCGCGTTTCCCGTGTAATTCCGCTGTATCGACCTTGCCCCCAAAACGGTGCATGGCAGGGCGAATAGCGCCCCTGTTTGCGCACTAAATTCCGGGTACACGGCGGCGCGGCACACGCTCGTTTTTGCGAATGCCCCGTGGTTTCGTCCGCGTGGCAAACTCTTTACAATGGTTCGCACACCGCCATGAAAGCCAGCCTCCAACTCCGCCTCTCGCAGCATCTTGCGCTCACGCCACAACTGCAACAGTCCATCCGGCTGCTGCAGCTGTCGACACTCGAACTGCAGCAGGAGGTCGCGACGGCGATCTCGCAGAACCCGCTGCTCGAGAACGAGGACGACTGGATCGCGAGCCCACTGCGCGTGGCCTCGGACGGCACGGTCATCGCGCAGCCGCCCACGTCTTCGGGCGCCGAGCCGATGCAGGGCGCGAACAGTTCGAGCACGGCATCCAACGGCAGCAGCGAAAACAGCGAGAGCGAGCCGCGAGGCGTGGACGAGTACGACGGCCTGGGAGGCGACGCGAGCGGCGACGCGAGCCAGTGGAACCTGGACGACTACGGCCGCTCCGGCAACGCATCCGACGACGACGACCTGCCGCCGCTGCAAATCCACGAATCGACCACCACGCTGCGCGACCATCTGATGGCGCAGCTGCGCGAAACGAACGCGAGCCAGCGCGACCGCGCGCTCATCACGTTCCTCATCGAATCGCTCGACGAAGACGGCTACCTCAGCGCGACCTGTGAGGAAATTCTTGCCGATATCCCCGAAGAACTCGAAGTCGACGCCGACGAATTCAATGCGGCGCTAGCGCTGCTGCATAGCTTCGACCCCGCGGGCGTGGGCGCGCGCTCGGCCTCCGAGTGCCTCAAGCTGCAGCTGCTGCGCGTCAATTCGTCGCCAACGCGCACGCTCGCGCTCGAGATCGTGTCGAACTATCTGGAACTGCTCGCCGCGCGCGATTTCACGCGGTTGCGCAAGCAACTGAAGACGGGCGACGACGAACTGCGTGACGCGCATGCGCTGATCCGCTCGCTCGAACCGTTCCCGGGCGCCTCGTATGGCAAGGCCGAAGCCGATTACGTAGTGCCGGACATCATCGTGAAGAAGGCCGGCCAGAACTGGCATGCCGAACTCAACCCGGAGGTGGTGCCGAAGCTGCGCATCAACCATCTGTACGCGAATATTCTGCGCAACAACCGCGGCGACCCGGGCAGCGGTTCGCTGCGCCAACAGCTGCAGGAAGCGCGCTGGCTGATCAAGAATATTCAGCAGCGGTTCGAGACGATCCTGCGTGTCGCGCAGGCTATCGTCGAGCGTCAGAAGAACTTTTTCGTGCACGGCGAAATCGCCATGCGCCCCTTGGTTTTGAGGGAGATTGCTGATACGCTGGGCCTACACGAATCAACTGTCTCGCGTGTGACAACCGGTAAATACATGCTGACTCCATTTGGGACACTTGAATTTAAGTACTTCTTCGGATCGCATGTATCGACGGACACCGGAGGCGCTGCATCGTCCACCGCCATCCGCGCCCTCATCAAGCAACTCATAGGAGCCGAGAACACCAAATCTCCTCTTTCAGACAGCCGCATCGCCGAACTGCTGGCGGAGCAGGGCTTCGTGGTCGCGCGACGCACAGTTGCGAAGTATCGCGAGGCGCTGAAGATTCCAGCGGTCAATCTGCGCAAGTCTCTTTAGCTTGTTCCGGCTTTCACGGAGCAGGCGTTTTCCGGCCGCTACGCCCGTTGGCGGACATGGCCGGCCGAGTTAGCCCGCTGTCGCAGGCCTTTCGGGGAGCCGCGCACAGGCAGGACAGTCGACCGGCATTGCCGCACTTCACGCGTCACGCGGCCATTAGCCTGGAGAAGCACTATGAATCTGAAGATCAGTGGACACCATCTCGAAGTAACGCCAGCGTTGCGAGAATACGTGATCACCAAACTGGACAGGGTGCTAAGACATTTCGATCAGGTAATCGATGGCAATGTGGTCCTCTCGGTCGACAACCATAAGGAAAAGGATAAGAGACAGAAGGTCGAAGTGAACCTTCATCTGAAAGGCAAGGACATATTTGTGGAGAGCGCTAACGGCGACATGTATGCCGCCATCGATCTCGTGGTCGACAAGCTGGACCGCCAGGTCGTACGTCACAAGGACCGCGTGCAGGGACATCAACATGAGGCGATCAAGCACCAGCCTGCGCCCATCATCGAAATCCCGCCGCAGTGATCCCACAGTGCTTCTTGTGGCAATCCGCGCCATGAACCGGGGCAGGAGTCGATAGTTCATCCTCCGCCCCTCGAAGCGAAGCCGCCCGAACCGGGCGGCTTTTTCGTGAGTGGGCGCGGTGCAGGGTTTTACCGCTGGGTGCAACCGTGGAGCGAGGGTTGCGCTCATGCGTGGCGCATCGCACCATCGGCGTGGACGCTTGTTCTATAATGGTCCAGTCGTATTACGGGGTCTAACGCATCAACAGGTCCCCACGGTCCCGGCACCGGGCTTCGTCGCCAGATCCAATGCTGCCGCCAAAGCGGGCAGCAGTCGGGGTGTGGAGCATTCAGGCCACGTTTTCGCCTGCCAACATGAATCGTTTAGCCAAAATACTTCCCATCGAGAACGTCGTCGTCGGCCTGTCCGTTACCAGCAAGAAACGCGTCTTCGAACAGGCTGGCCTGATCTTCGAGAACCAGAACGGCATCGCCCGCAGCACGGTCACCGACAATCTTTTCGCACGCGAGCGCCTCGGCTCCACGGGCCTTGGCGAAGGCGTCGCGATCCCGCACGGCCGCATCAAGGGCCTGAAGCAGCCGCAGGCCGCCTTCGTGCGCCTCGCCGAGCCGATCGCCTTCGAAGCGCCAGACGGTCAGCCCGTCTCGCTCCTCATCTTCCTGCTCGTGCCCGAACAGGCCACGCAGCAGCACCTTGAAATCCTGTCCGAGATCGCGCAACTGTTGTCAGATCGCGAAACGCGTGAGCGGCTCCATACGGAAGAAGACCGCGAAACGTTGCATCGCCTGCTCACACAGTGGCAACCTTGATGTAACGTGCGGCGTCTTGCGGGGGCGGTCGCGGTACGCGCGGCCGAAAAGCGCGCGCCCGACGCTCGTTGCAGGGGTGAAGCGCAGGGCGCGGGCCATCCAGGTCAAACAATTTAGTCAGCCGTTAAGCGAGTCATCTCGCGGAGTCACCGACTCATGGACACTTCCAGCATCAACGCCCAAAGCATCTTCGACGACAACGCCACCACGCTGAAACTCAGCTGGCTGACGGGGCACGAAGGCTGGGAACGCGGCTTTTCAACCGAGACGGTGGCCACGGCCACGGCGAGCGCGGACCTCGTCGGCCACTTGAACCTGATCCACCCGAACCGCATCCAGGTGCTCGGCGACGCCGAGATCCACTACTACCAGCGCCAGACCGACGAAGACCGCTCGCGCCACATGGCCGAGCTGATCGCACTCGAGCCACCGTTCCTCGTGGTCGCCGACGGCATGACCGCGCCGCCCGAGCTGGTGCTGCGTTGTACGCGTTCGTCCACACCGCTCTTCACCACGCCGATGTCGGCGGCCACCGTCATCGACAGCCTGCGCCTTTACATGTCGCGCATTCTCGCGCCGCGCGCGACGCTGCACGGGGTGTTTCTCGACATTCTCGGCATGGGTGTGCTGCTCACAGGTGACTCGGGTCTCGGCAAGAGTGAACTGGGCCTGGAGCTGATCAGCCGCGGCCACGGCCTCGTGGCCGACGACGCCGTGGATTTCGTGCGCCTCGGCCCCGATTTCGTCGAAGGCCGCTGCCCGCCGCTGTTGCAGAACCTGCTTGAAGTGCGCGGCCTCGGTCTGCTCGACATCAAGACGATCTTCGGTGAAACGGCCGTGCGCCGGAAGATGAAGCTCAAGCTCATCGTGCAACTCGTGCGCCGCCCGGACGGCGAGTTCCAGCGTCTGCCGCTGGAGAGCCAGACCGTGGACGTGCTCGGCCTGCCCATCAGCAAGGTCACGATCCAGGTGGCCGCGGGCCGCAACCTCGCCGTGCTGGTTGAGGCCGCCGTGCGCAACACGATCCTGCAATTGCGCGGTATCGACACGCTGCGCGACTTCATGGACCGCCAGCGTCTCGCGATGCAGGACCCCGACAGCCAGTTTCCCGGCAAGCTGATCTGACGCCCGAATACGCTCCGAACAAGCGCGCGAATCACGCCGCGCGCGCCCTCGAAACAGGTCTCTGCGGGCCGGAGAGCCAATACAGGCGCGCGGATCGGATGCTATGATGACCCAATCGGGTTCATCAACTCTCCCATGCGTATCATCCTGATCACCGGCATTTCGGGTTCCGGCAAGTCAGTGGCGCTCAATGCGCTCGAAGACGTCGGCTACTATTGCGTCGACAATCTGCCGCCACGCTTTCTGCCGCAACTCGCGCAATATCTCAGCGACGACGGCTACGAACGCCTCGCCGTCGCTATCGATGCGCGCTCGAGTTCGTCGTTCGACGACATGCCGGAGATGATCCGCGACCTGGCTCTTCGCCACGACGTGCGCGTGCTGTTCCTCAATGCGAGCACGCAGTCGCTCATCCAGCGTTTCTCGGAAACACGTCGCCGCCATCCGCTCTCGGGCTCCGCCGCGCACGACGCAAATGTGGGCATGCTCAAGTCGCTCGAAGAAGCCATCGAGCACGAGCGCGAACTCGTCTCGAACCTCGCCGAGTTCGGCCATCAGGTCGATACGAGCAATCTGAGTTCCAACGCGCTGCGCCAGTGGGTGAAGGTGTTCGTCGGAGGCGAGCGCGGGTCGCTCATGCTCACGTTCGAATCGTTCGGCTTCAAGCGCGGTGTGCCGCTCGACGCGGACCTCGTGTTCGACGTCCGCACGCTGCCGAACCCGCATTACGACGCCCGTCTGCGGCCGCTCACCGGGCTCGATCAGCCGGTGATCGACTTCCTGAGTGCGCAATCGGCCGTCCACGAAATGATCGACGATGTCTACGCGTTCGTCGCGAAGTGGCTGCCGCATTTTCGCGCCGACAACCGCAGCTACCTCACCGTTGCGATTGGCTGCACGGGCGGACAGCATCGTTCGGTGTTCATCGCCCAGACGCTCGCCACACGCTTTGCTGGCGAGTCGAACGTTATCGTGCGTCACCGCGACGCGCCTCTCGATGTCGGAGAGTCGTCACGGCTGATCGCCTAACCGGCTGCGCATCGCGCGGCCCTTAACCGAAAGCGTTGCGCCATGTCCTCGTCTCCTGCCGTGCTTGCCGATTTGCCACTGTTCCCGCTGCATACGGTGCTCTTCCCTGGCGGCCTGCTGCCGCTCAAGATCTTCGAAGCGCGATATGTGGACATGGCGAGCGAGTGTCTGCGCGAGCACACGCCGTTCGGCGTGTGTCTGCTCAAAAGCGGCGCCGAAGTCGCGCTGCCTGACGAGACCGCCGTGCCGGAGTCCGTTGGCTGCCTCGCGCTCATCGAGCAATGCGATGTCGAAACCGTCGGCATGCTGCACATCCAGGCGCATGGCACGCAGCGCTTTCATCTGCTCTCGTACCGCGTGGAAGCCGACGGCCTGCTCGTGGGCACGGCCGAACTGATCCCCGAAGACATTCCACTAGAAGGCGGCAAACAGCTCGCGCAATTCGGCGCATGTGCGGAAGTGCTCGAGCGCATCATCGCGACGATTCGCGAGCGCGATCCCGCGAGCCTGCCGTTTGCGGAGCCGTTTCGCTTCGGCGATCCCTCGTGGGTATCGAACCGTCTCGCCGAGGTGCTGCCGATCGCTCTGCGCGCGCGTCAGAAGCTCATGGAGCTGAACGACGCGGGCGCGCGTATCGAAGTCGTGCATCACTACATGCAGCAGCATCAGTTGCTTTGAAGCGGCGTTGATGCTGCTTTTCCGCTGACTCAGATCAGCGGTCCACGCAATCCGTCGAGCAACTTGCGCACAGGCGCGGGCAGCCCGTACGCGTCGATATTGCCGAGCGACACCCATGCGCTCTGTCCATCGTTCAGTTCGAGCGGCGCGGCGTTGCGCTTCAGTTCGATCACGCGCGGCTCGATGTCGAGCTTGAAGTGCGTGAACGTATGCGTAAGCGGCATGAGCGCGGAACTTGACGCCGCGCGCTCAGGCGTCACGCCGAACTCGCGCGCGCGCTCGGCGAGCGCGGGTTCGTCGGCGGCTTCGGGCAGGCTCCACAAACCGCCCCAGATACCCGATGGCGGCCGCTTCTCCAGCATCACCGCGTCGCCGTCGAGCAGCACGAGCATCCACGTGCGCCGCGTGGGCACGGTCTTCTTCGGACGCGCGGCGGGCAGTTCGCGCTGACGTCCCGTCGTGTTCGCCACGCAGTCTTCGGCGAACGGGCAGCGTGCGCAGTCGGGCTTGCCTCGTCCACACAGCGTCGCGCCGAGATCCATCAAGCCTTGCGTGTACGCGCTCACATCGGCGTCGCTCGCTTTGGGGCCCGGCACGAGCGTTTCGGCGAGCGTCCACATCGCGTTCTCTACGCGCTTTTCGCCAGGAAAGCCTTCCACGCCGAACACGCGAGCGAGCACGCGCTTCACGTTGCCGTCGAGGATCGTCTCGCGCGCACCGAACGCGAACGATGCGATCGCCGCCGCCGTCGAGCGGCCAATGCCTGGCAGCTCGGCGAGCGCCTCGACCGTCGACGGAAACTTGCCGCCGTGGGTCTGCGCCACGACCTGCGCGCACCGGTGCAGATTGCGCGCGCGCGAGTAGTAGCCGAGGCCGGCCCAGAGCGCCATCACGTCGTCGTCGGGCGCGGCGGCGAGCGTTTCGACCGTGGGAAAGCGCTCAAGAAAACGCGTGTAGTACGGAATCACGGTCGAGACCTGAGTCTGTTGCAGCATGATTTCCGAGAGCCAGATGCGGTACGGGTCGCGCGTGTTCTGCCACGGCAGATCGTGACGGCCGTGCTCGCGCTGCCAGGCGATCAGACGCGGCGCAAAACCGGTGAGCAGTTCAGCGGGATATGCGCCAGCCGGCAGCGGCGCGGAGGTAGACGAAGTTCGGTACATGTAAAAGCCTGGCGCTCAGCGCTGGCAGCGCGGACAGAAATAAGTGGAACGCTGGCCCTGCACGATCTGCTTGATCGGCGTGCCGCACACGCGGCAGGGTTGGCCCGCGCGGTCATAAACGAAGTATTCGAGCTGGAAATAGCCGCTTTCGCCATTGCTGCCAACAAAGTCGCGCAGCGTGCTGCCGCCCTTCTCGATGGCCGAGGCGAGCACGGCGCGCACGGCGTCCGCGAGAAGTTCGTAGCGGGCGAGCGAAACGCGCCCGGCTGGGGTCGTCGGCCGGATACCGGCACGGAACAGACTTTCCGACGCGTAGATGTTCCCGACGCCCACCACGATGTCGCCCGCGAGGAGCGCCTGCTTGACGGCGACCTTGCGGCCGCGTGTCTTGCGAAAGAGCAGCGCGCCGTCGAAGGCCGGCGTGAACGGCTCGATGCCGAGCCCCGCCAGCAGCGGATGGCCGAGCACGTCGCCAGCCTCGCGCGGGTGCCAGAGCACGGCGCCGAAACGGCGCGGGTCGCGAAAACGCAGCGTGAAGTCGTCGAAAAACCAGTCGACGTGGTCGTGCTTCCCGGCGGCCGGAGGCTTGGGCAGATTGCGCAGCACACGCAGTGTGCCGGTCATGCCCAGGTGCACGATGAACCAGCCCTCGTCGACCTCGAACAGCAAATATTTGCCGCGGCGGCCGACGGAACGGATCGTGCGGCCGCGCAGCGTACGGGCGAGCGTAGCCGGCACGGGCCAGCGCAATGCGGGGTTGCGCACCTCCACACGCTCAACGCGGCGGCCCGCGACCCACGGTTCGATCCCCCTTCGGGTAACCTCGACTTCTGGCAACTCTGGCATGTCTGACGGCCTGATTCGGATGCTGGTCCGGGTTGGTCTGCAACTTGCGTAAACGTGTGTGCGCGTTGTGCGCGTATTGTAGCCAGCGCGTTACAATCGACCGAAACATTCGACGGAATTCCATGGAACTGTCTTTCGTTAAGCTGTTCGCGAAGCGCCCCGCGACGCGCCGCATGCCTGCCGCCTTCGCGCGTCGCCTCGTTAGCGCCGCGGTTCTCACGGCCTGGGCATTGACCACGTCGAGCGCATATGCACAGGATCCGTCCCCCGACACGGACGACACTTCCGTCACCATGCCGGACGCTTTCGGTCCCGCCTCGCCCGACGAAAAGAAGGATCTGCCGAGCGTGCCGCTGTCGAGCCAGATCGTCTTCCAGGTGCTCGCCGCGGAAATCGCGCTGCAACGCGACCAGCCTGCGCCCGCCTTTCAAACGTATCTCGCGCTCGCGCGCGACACGCACGACCCGCGCATGGCGCAGCGCGCGACCGAAATCGCGCTCGCGGCGCAAAGTCCTTCCGACGCCCTGACTGCGGTCCAGCTCTGGCAGCAGTACGCGCCCGACTCCGAGCGTGCCGCGCAACTCGACGCCTCGCTGCTCGTGCTCGCCGGCAAGCCCGACGACGCTCAGCCACTGCTCGCGCGCGAACTGGCGAAAGTACCGGCCGACAGCCGCGGCCAGGCCATCCTCTCGCTGCAGCTTCTGCTTTCGCGCGGCCCGAATCGCGTGGGCGGCCTGAATGTGCTCAAGTCGATGCTCAAGGACGACTTGAACCGCCCCGAGGCACAGCTTGCGATCGGCCGCCAGCAATTGCTCGCCGACGACGTGCCCGGAGCGCGCAAGTCGTTCGAACAGGCGCTCGCGCTCAAGGCCGACTATCTTCCCGCCGCGCTGATGCTCGCGCAGATGGGGCCGGAGGAGCGCGCCGAAGGCATTGCGTCGATCGAGAAGTACGTCCAGCAAAATCCGAAGTCGCGCGAAGGCCGGCTTGCGCTCGCGCAAACGTATCTCGCCGCCGACCGCCTCGACGACGCGCAGAAGCAGTTCGAGATCCTGCACAAGGACAATGCGAACGACCTGATGCCGCTCATGGCGCTCGCGCTCATCAGCGTGCAGCAGAAAAAGTTCGACGCGGCGCAGAAGTATCTGACGCAATACGCGCAACTTGCCGAGAAGAATCCGGGCGCGGACCCCGGTCAGGCCTATATTTACCTCGCGCAACTGGCGGTCGAGCAGAAGGATGATGCCGGCGCGCAGAAGTGGCTCGACAAGATCCAGCCGAACAGCCAGCAGTACGTGCCGGCCCAGATCACGCGCGCGCAAATCCTGGACAAGGAAGGCAAGACCGACGACGCGCGGCGCCAACTCGCGAGCATTCAGGCCGACGATCCGCGCGACCAGGCGCTGATCGCGCGCACCGACGCCGCGATCCTGTTCGACGCGAAGCGCTACCCGGAAGCCGAGGCACGGCTTGCGAAGGCGACCGCCGACTTCCCTGACGACCCGGACCTCACCTATGACTACGCGATGGCCGCGGAAAAAAACGGCCATTACGACATCATGGAAGCGCAACTGCGCAAGCTGATCAAGACGCAGCCTGACAATCCGCAGGCCTACAACGCGCTCGGCTACTCGCTCGCGGACCGCAACCAGCGTCTGCAGGAAGCCGACAAACTGGTCGAAAGAGCCTCGGCGCTCGCACCCGACGACGCGTTCATCATGGACAGCGTGGGCTGGGTGAAATACCGCATGGGCGACAATGCCGACGCGATCAAGCTCTTGCGCAAGGCCTACAGTCTCCAGCCGAACGCGGAAATTGGCGCGCACCTCGGCGAAGTGCTCTGGAAAAACGGCGACCAGGACGGCGCGCGCGCCGCGTGGCGTGAGGCCCGCAAGCTCGAGCCCGACAACGACACGCTCCTGAAAACGCTCAAGCGCCTCCAGGTCAACGATCTCTGATGGCAGATTTTTTCACTTCAGTTTCCCCAAAGGCCCATTCCGCTGCGCGCGCCGCCCGCTTTGTGCGGCGCGCGTCGCTTGGCGCAGCGGCAGCGGCGCTCCTCGTACTCGCGGGCTGCGCCACGCAACAACCGCCGCGCCAGCCATCCACGTCGAACGCCACGACCTCGCTCACCACGCAGACGAGCCGCGCCTATCATGGCCGTTTCGCTGTGCAGTATGTCGACCAGAACGGCCAGCAGCGCAACGCGTACGGCAACTTCGACTTGCGCGAGACCGATTCGACGGTGACGCTGCAACTGCTCAACCCGCTCGGCCAAACGCTCGCGCTCGTCACTTCCGCGCCGTCGCAAGCCACGCTGGAACTGCCTAACCGCCAGCCGCTCACGGCCGACAACGTGAGCACGCTCATGCAGCAGGCACTCGGCTTCGCACTGCCCGTGGAAGGGCTGCGCTACTGGCTGCAGCCTTCGGTCGCGCCCACGTCGCGCGCGCGCACCACGCCAGACCCGCAGAATCCGCAACGGCTTTCGCAGATCGAGCAGGACGGCTGGACCATCGATTACGTTGCCTATGCAGACGCGCCGGGCACGGGCGTGAAGCGCGTCAATCTCACACGCGAAGAGCCGCCGCTCCAGATCAAGCTCGTGCTCGACCAGTAAGCGGGCCGGTTACTGTCCGACAACTGCCTCTTATCAGCAATATCTGGCCGGCTCGCGCCGGCCAGGATCCAGGCATCATCCCAAGAGCATCATGATCGAAACCCAGGACTCGCTGCGCGACTGCCTAGCGCCCGCGAAACTCAATCTCTTCCTGCACATCACGGGTCGCCGTCCCAATGGCTATCACGATCTGCAGACCGTGTTCCAGTTACTCGACTGGGGCGACACACTGCATTTCACACGCCGCCAGGACGGCCGCATCACGCGCACCGTAGAAGTGGAAGGCGTGCC
The DNA here is from genome assembly GCF_021390645.1 of Paraburkholderia flagellata. GTDB lineage: Bacteria > Pseudomonadota > Gammaproteobacteria > Burkholderiales > Burkholderiaceae > Paraburkholderia > Paraburkholderia flagellata. Next base: position 306,006 of record NZ_JAJEJT010000001.1, on the reverse strand, counting down.
GGCCGAGCACGACCTCACCGTGCGCGCAGCGAAGCTGCTCAAGGAACATACGGGCACGAACGAGGGCGTCGAGATCGATATCGAAAAGCGTCTGCCGATGGGCGCGGGTCTTGGTGGCGGCAGCTCGGACGCGGCCACGACGCTGCTCGCGCTCAACCGCCTCTGGAAGCTCAACTTGCAGCGAGAAGAATTGCAGGCGCTCGCACTCAAGCTGGGCGCGGACGTACCCTTCTTCGTGTTCGGGAAAAATGCATTCGCGGAGGGTGTTGGAGAAGCATTGGAGGCTGTACAATTGCCCCCGCGTCATTTTTTGGTCGTGACGCCGCGGGTTCATGTTCCTACTGCTGAGATTTTTTCGGAAAACTCGTTGACAAGGGACACAAAGACCTGCACAATAGCAGTCTTTCTTGCACAGCAACTTGCAGGTAGCAAGCAGCAGAACGGATGGCCAGACAGCTTCGGTCATAACGATATGCAAGCGGTTGTCGCAGGAAAATACGCGGAAGTAGCGCAGGTGCTTCGATGGTTTGAGAGTGTCTCAAGCAGCATCGCACCAGCGCGGATGACCGGATCGGGTGCCAGCGTTTTTGCAGCATTCGCCAGTCGGTCCGAAGCAGAATCGGCACAAGCCAAACTGCTTGCGGAACAACCGGACTGGAGAAGCGCGGTAGCCTCGAGTCTGAATACGCATCCACTCTTCGCTTTCGCGGCATAGTTTTGCGTGGTTGATTGTCCTACCGGTCAACCAGGCTCAAGTTGAGTGTAGGGGAGTCGCCAAGTTGGTTAAGGCACCGGATTTTGATTCCGGCATGCGAGGGTTCGAGTCCTTCCTCCCCTGCCAAAATTTCCAGGCAGTTCGCTCTGTGGGTTACCCAGAGCAGCTCGCCTAAGTAGTTCCTCTCGCCCCCCAAAGTCCGCAGCAGGTGCATGATGAGCAGCCATGACGGCCTGATGGTTTTTACTGGCAACGCAAATCCCGCGCTTGCCCAGGAAGTCGTCAAGATCCTCGGTATTCCCCTCGGCAAGGCTATGGTTAGCCGCTTTTCCGACGGTGAAATCCAGGTCGAAATCCAGGAAAACGTGCGTGGCAAGGACGTCTTCGTCCTTCAGTCGACCTGCGCGCCGACCAACGACAACCTGATGGAACTGATGATCATGGTCGATGCGCTCAAGCGCGCATCCGCAGGCCGGATCACAGCAGCGATCCCCTACTTCGGCTATGCCCGTCAAGACCGCCGCCCCCGTTCGGCGCGCGTCGCCATCTCGGCGAAGGTCGTGGCGAACATGCTGGAAATCGCCGGCGTCGAACGGATCATCACGATGGATCTGCACGCCGACCAGATTCAGGGCTTCTTCGATATTCCCGTCGACAACATCTACGCTACGCCCGTGCTGCTCGGCGATCTGCGCAAGCAGAACTACGAGAACCTGCTGGTCGTTTCGCCGGACGTCGGCGGCGTGGTGCGCGCCCGTGCGCTCGCCAAGCAACTGAATTGCGATCTCGCCATCATCGACAAGCGTCGTCCGAAGGCGAACGTCGCCGAAGTGATGAACATCATCGGCGAAGTCGAAGGCCGCACCTGCGTGATCATGGACGACATGGTCGACACCGCCGGCACGCTCTGCAAGGCAGCGCAAGTGCTGAAGGAACGCGGCGCGAAGAAGGTGTTCGCTTACGCCACGCACCCGGTTCTCTCGGGTGGCGCAGGCGAGCGTATCGCCGCCTCGGCGCTCGACGAGCTGGTCGTCACCGACACAATTCCGCTGGGCGCCGAAGCGCGTTCGTGCGCGAAGATCCGCTCGCTCACGAGCGCAGGTCTTCTCGCCGAAACGTTCTCGCGCATCCGTCGCGGCGACTCGGTGATGTCGCTCTTCGCGGAAAGCTGATAAGAATTGACGCGCAAGGCGCGGTGTTCGGAAGAACGCCGCGCCTTTGCACGTAATCGGCGCGAACGAACGAAGGTTCGCGCTGCATCGCTGGGGGCCCGAAGGCAGGCATTCTGCTGAAATGGCCCCGTTTTACTGCCTGGTCGCGGGCAGTGCATTGGAGAATCAAATGAAAGTCATCGCTTTCGAGCGTAACCTGCAAGGTACGGGTGCGAGCCGCCGCCTGCGCATTGCTGGCAAGACCCCTGGCATCGTTTACGGTGTCGGCGCCGAGCCGCAACTGATCGAAGTCGATCACAACGCGCTGTGGCACGCCCTCAAGAAGGAATCCTTCCACTCGTCGATCCTCGACCTCGAAGTGGCCGGCAAGTCGCAGCAAGTGCTGCTGCGCGACGTGCAATACCATCCGTTCCGTCAGCTCGTGCTGCACGTGGACTTCCAGCGCGTGGATCCGAACAAGAAGCTCCACACGAAGGTGCCCCTGCACTTCATGAACCAGGAAACCAACCCGGCTGTGAAGACGGGTGGCGCGATCATCTCGCACGTTCTGGCTGAAATCGAAGTCCAGTGCCTGCCGGGCCAACTGCCGGAATTCATCGAAGTCGACCTCGCCAAGATCGAAGCTGGCCAGTCGCTGCACGCCAAGGACATCACCCTGCCCGCAGGCGTGACGCTCGTCTCGCACGTGGAAAGCGAAAACCCGGTCGTCGTGTCGGCACCCGTGCCGGCTGGCGCCCAGGCGGCTGCTGAAGGCGAAGAAGCGCCGGCTGCTGAGTAATCGCAGCGGCTTCAACGAGCCGATCCTCTCGATCCGTTTCACTGAAACGGACGACGTGACCCGCCGAGGTTCGCCCCGGCGGGTTTTTTTTCGCACTTTTTCGTACACTTGCGGGTCGACTTACTGATTTACGCAGGCGGAACACCACAATGATCAGGTTGATCGTCGGGCTCGGCAATCCGGGCGCCGAATACACGGCGACGCGCCACAACGCGGGCTTCTGGTTCGTGGACCAGCTCGCGCGCGAAGCCGGCACGACGCTGCGCGACGAGCGGCGCTTCCACGGCCACTATGCGAAGGCGCGCCTCTACGGCGAGGAAGTGCATCTGCTCGAGCCGCAGACCTATATGAACCGCTCGGGGCAATCGGTCGTGGCCCTCGCGGCCTTCTTCAAGATCCTGCCCGATGAGATCCTCGTCGCGCACGACGAGCTCGATCTGCCTCCCGGCACCGTCAAGCTCAAGCTCGCCGGCGGCAGCGGCGGCCACAACGGCCTGAAGGATATTTCCGCGCATCTATCGACCCAGCAGTACTGGCGCTTGCGCATCGGCATTGGCCATCCGCGCGATCTGATTCCCGAAGGCGCACGCGCAGGCGCCAGGCCCGATGTCGCGAACTTCGTGCTCAAGCCGCCGCGCCGCGAAGAGCAGGACGTGATCGACGCCTCGATCGAGCGGGCGCTCGCCGTGATGCCGACGTTCGTAAAGGGCGAGGCCGAACGCGCGGTGATGCAGTTGCATCGCAATGGTTGAAACAAGGAGAGCGTCTTGAGTCGTTACTGGAGTGACATCGTCAACCGGCTCGTGCCCTACGTGCCGGGCGAACAGCCCGCGCTCGCGAAGCCGGTCAAGCTCAACACCAACGAGAACCCCTATGCGCCCTCCCCGCGCGTGCTCGAGGCGATCCGCCACGAGTTGGGCGAGACGGGCGAGTCGCTGCGCCGCTATCCCGACCCCGTCGCGAAGCGCCTGCGCGCCGCTGTGGCCGCGCATCACGGCATCCGCGCGGAACAGGTGTTCGTCGGCAACGGCTCGGACGAGGTGCTGGCCCACGCGTTCCAGGCACTGCTCAAGCACGACAAGCCGATCCTCTTTCCTGATATCACTTACAGCTTCTACCCGACCTACGCGCGGCTCTACGAGGTCGAGTACCGCACGGTGCCGCTTACCGCGCAGTTCACGATTCGCGTCGACGATTACCTGCAGCCGAATGGCGGCGTGATCTTTCCGAATCCGAACGCGCCCACGGGTCACGCGCTGCCACTAGCGGAAATCGAGCGGCTTGTCGCTGCGAACCTGGAATCGGTGGTGGTGATCGACGAAGCCTATGTGGATTTCGGCGCCGAATCGGCAATCGCGTTGATCGACCGCTATCCCAACTTGCTGGTCGTGCACACGACTTCGAAGTCGCGCTCGCTCGCGGGCATGCGGGTGGGCTTCGCGTTCGGTCACCCCGATCTCATCGACGCGCTCAACCGCGTGAAGGACAGCTTCAACTCGTACCCGCTCGACCGCCTCGCGCAAGCCGCTGCGACGGCCGCTTACGAAGACGCCGAATGGCTCAAGACGACGAGCGCGCGCGTGATCGCGAGCCGCGAGCGACTCGCGGCCGCGCTCTCGGCGCTCGGCTTCGAGGTCGTACCTTCGGCGGCAAATTTCGTATTCGCGAGGCATCCTGCGCATGACGCGGCGGCAATTGCGGCCAAACTGCGCGAAAGAGAGATCTTCGTGCGCCATTTCAACGCGCCGCGCGTGAACCAGCATCTGCGTATCTCGATCGGCACCGATGCCGAGTGCGATACGCTCGTCGATGCGTTGAAGGCCATCGTCGCGTAAGAAGACCGCAAGATGAAATAAAAAACGCGCCAGTTGGCGCGTTTTTTATTTCCGGAGAATCCAGCGGTTCAGGCGGCGTTCTTTGCCGCCATCAGCGCATGGTACTTCTGCATCAGTTGCTCGGGCGACTCGACATGCTCAGGATTCTTGGGAATGCACTCCACCGGGCACACCTGAATGCACTGCGGCTCATCGAAATGGCCGACACACTCGGTGCACTTGCCCGGGTCGATCACATAGATTTCCGGACCCATCGAGATCGCGTCGTTCGGGCACTCGGGCTCGCACACGTCGCAATTGATGCACTCGTCGGTAATCATCAGGGCCATGCTTATCTCACTTCCTGCCGGCTTTAGGGCCGGCTCACACGTTGCTTAGCCCTATAGTTTACGCTGCTTTCGCCGCGCGTTCACGCCTTCGTCACCGGGCCGCCCATCGAGGCCACCTTGTCCTGCAAGCGCTTTTCCACGGAAGGAAACACGAACTTGCTGACATCTCCGCCCAACTGGGCGATTTCACGCACAATCGTGCCCGAAATGAACTGATACTGGTCCGAAGGCGTCATGAACATCGTCTCGACGTCGGGCAGCAAATAGCGGTTCATGCCCGCCATCTGAAATTCGTACTCGAAGTCCGACACCGCACGCAGGCCGCGCACGATCACGCGTGCGTTGTTGGTGCGCACGAAGTCCTTCAGGAGCCCCTTGAAGCTCATGACCTGGACATTCGGATAATGGCCGAGCACCTCGTGGGCAATCTCGAGCCGCTCTTCGAGCGAGAAGAAAGGCTTCTTGTTGCGGCTGTCCGCAACGCCGACTACCAGCGTGTCGAAAATGCTCGACGCGCGCCGCACGAGATCTTCGTGGCCACGCGTGAGCGGGTCGAAGGTACCGGGGTACACGGCGACTACCATGAGGCTTCTCCTCTCAACAGAAATGGGGCGCAATGCAGTGCCGTGGCGACGCATGCACACGTGCGCGCGTGACGGCCAGGCCGCCCGCCGCTTCTTATCGAACGCGCATTATTCCTCATTTTCGCGCTGCAGCAAATGATAGTGAACCGCACCCGCCTTGCCCTCGCGCACCACGCTCCAGCCCGCGAGCGCGGGCCGCGCAGCCGGGTCGACCGGCTCGCCACATTCCACGTAAAGCCATCCACCCGTGGCGACAAGCGGCGCGGCCAGTTCGAGCGAGCGCTCGAGCAGCGCGGTGTCGCCGAACGGCGGATCGAGGAATACCACATCGAACGAGCCTGGTGCGAGATTGGCCGCGAGGCGCAGGGCGTCGGCTTCCGCGATTTCGATCATGCGCGCGCCAAGGCGGGCCTGATTCGCGCGCAACTGCGCAGCGGCGCGCGCGCTGCGCTCCACCATCACGACACGAGCGGCGCCGCGCGAGGCCGCCTCGAAGCCAAGGCCGCCGCTGCCCGCGAACAGGTCGAGGCAGCGCAGGCCGTCGAGGCGCTGGCCGAGCCAGTTGAAGAGCGTTTCGCGCACGCGGTCGGGGGTCGGGCGTAGCCCATCGAGATCGAGCACCGGCAGCGGCGTGCGCTTCCAGTCGCCGCCGATGATGCGGACCGTGTGTGCGCCGCCGCCACGCGCGCGCGGATCGGACTGATGGGAGCGGCCGCCTTGGCCACGTGAGGATGAGGAACGGGTCATGCGTTGGGTCGTACGGCTGCGTGCATTTGACCGCCGGCAGTCAACCTGCCTGCGGAACTTGACTACAAGGTTCGGGCGCCACGCTTTCGCATCGCACCCTCCAATGCGCGCACGTTACCACAGGGGCGCACACGTGCCGCGCGCACGCCGCAAGGCCCCCACAGCAAAGCCGCAGCGACTCCAGGTAGTGTGCCTGATAAAATGACATGTTTTCCGCGCGTTACCGCTTCCCATGCCGTCGCTGACCGCTCCTCGGTCCGACCCGCAGCGCGCCTGACCCACCCCAGACCATGTTCAGCTTCTTCAAACGATTCCGCGGCTCGAAGGACGACGAGAACGCGTCGGCCGAGAACGCACAGGGCGAAGCCACGCTCGAGGCGCCGGACGAGGCCGTTGAGGCGCCCGCCAGTACGGCGCGCGAAACGCAGCCTGCGCCGTCCGTTCCACCGGCCGTGACCGCGCCGTCCGTCACCGCTCCGCCCAAGCCTGTCGCGCTGCCGCAAGCCACCGCCGCCAGCGACGACGAACCGGAAACCGTCGAGATCGTCCCGCCGCCCGCGCTCGAGCCCGCCGCAAAGCAATCCTGGCTCAAGCGCCTGAGGTCGGGGCTATCGAAAACAGGCTCGAACATCCAGAGCATTTTCGTCAACGCAAAGATCGACGACGATCTGTACGAGGAGCTCGAAACCGCGCTGCTGATGTCGGATGCGGGCGTCGACGCCACCGAATATCTGCTCGAAACGCTGCGCCAGAAAGTGCGCGCCGAGCGCCTGACCGACGCGCAGCAGGTCAAGAATGCCCTGCGCGAGCTGCTCATCGGCCTGCTCAAGCCGCTCGAAAAGTCGCTCATGCTCGGCCGCGCCCAGCCGCTCGTGATGATGATCGCGGGCGTGAACGGCGCGGGCAAGACCACCAGCATCGGCAAGCTGGCGAAGCATCTGCAGAGCTTCGACCAGAGTGTGCTGCTCGCCGCGGGCGACACCTTCCGCGCCGCCGCGCGCGAACAGCTCGCCATCTGGGGCCAGCGCAACAACGTGACGGTCGTGCAACAGGAAAGCGGCGACCCGGCCGCGGTGATCTTCGACGCCGTGAGCGCCGCACGCGCACGCCGCCTCGACGTGGTGATGGCCGACACCGCGGGCCGCCTGCCCACGCAATTGCATCTGATGGACGAGCTGAAGAAGGTCAAGCGCGTGATCGGCAAGGCATTCGACGGTGCGCCGCACGAGGTGCTGCTCGTGATCGATGCGAATACGGGCCAGAACGCACTCACGCAGGTCAAGGCGTTCGACGACGCGCTCGGCCTCACTGGCCTGATCGTGACGAAGCTCGATGGCACCGCCAAGGGCGGCATTCTCGCCGCGATCGCGCGGCAACGCCCGATTCCCGTGTATTTCATCGGCGTGGGCGAGAAGGTCGAAGACCTGCAGCCGTTCGTGGCCGAGGAATTCGCCGACGCGCTGCTTGGCGGCTAAAAGTACGCGCTTAACCGGATTTGGATACGCAAAGGGCGTCGTTCTCGCGAACGACGCCCTTTTTTATCGGCGAGGCCAACGCAAGCCGGTCAGACGCTCACTCCGAATCCGGCTGCACGCCCGGTGCGGCGCGCGCGAACGCGTCGAGCGTGAGCGCGTAGTCGTTGATGCGCTGAATGGTCGGGTAGCGCGTCGTGTCGATCTTGAACCGGTTCGCGTTGTAGACCTGCGGCACGATGCAAAGATCGGCGATGGTGGGCGTGTCACCGAAAGAGAGCTTGCCCGTGCGGGAATCGATGGCGAGCCGCTGTTCCAGCGTCTCAAAACCCGCCTCGATCCAGTGGCGGTACCACGCGTCTTTCGTCGCGTCGTCCGCGCCAACGGTGTGCTTGAGGTACTTCAGCACGCGCAGGTTGTCCACCGGGTGAATCTCGCATGCCACCTGCAGCGCGAGCGAGCGAACGTGCGCGCGATCGGCGGGCGACTTCGGCAGCAGCGGCGGCTCGGGATGCGTCTCCTCCAGATACTCGATGATCGCGAGCGACTGCTGGAGCGTGTGCCCTTCGTCGTCGACGAAAGCCGGCACGATCGCGTCGGGATTGACCTGGCGGTAGGCAGGCTTGAGCTGCTCCCCGCCATCGCGCACGAGATGGACCGGCACGTACTCGTACGAAAGTTTCTTCAGATTCAGCGCAATGCGCACTCGATACGATGCCGAACTGCGGAAATAGCTGTAAAGCTTCATGCTCCTCTCTTGCTCCTCTTGAATCGTGATGCGGACCGTGCCGCTCAGACGACCCGCACCGCGAATTCGCCGATCCCTGCCACACCGCCCGTCATCAGGTCGCCCTTCACGACAGCGCCCACGCCTTCGGGCGTGCCCGTGTAGATCAGGTCGCCAGCCTTGAGTTCGAACAGCGTCGAAAGGAACGCGATCGTGTCGGCAACCGGCCAGATCATCTGCGAGATGTCCGAGCGTTGCTTTTCCTCGCCGTTGACCGCGAGCCAAATCTCGCCCTTCGCGAGCTGGCCGATCTTCGAAACCGGATGGATCGGGCCGATAGGCGCCGAATGATCGAAGCCCTTGGCCGTATCCCATGGACGACCGAGCTTCTTCGCCTCGCCTTGCAAGTCGCGACGCGTCATATCGAGGCCGAGCGCATAGCCGTAGACATGGTCGAGCGCGCTTGCGAGCGGAATATCCTTGCCGCCCTTGCCAATCGCCGCGACAAGTTCCATCTCGAAATGCACGTTCTTCGATTGCGCGGGATACGGAAACTCGGCGGTCGAACCGGGCGCGACATAGAGCACGGCGTCGGCGGGTTTGGAGAAGAAGAACGGCGGCTCACGGTTCGGATCGTGGCCCATCTCGCGCGCATGCGCTTCGTAGTTGCGGCCAACGCAGTAGATGCGCCGCACGGGGAAACGCGAGTCGCTGCCGGCCACCGGCACCGAGGCGAGCGCCGCCGGTTCGAATACGTACGTCATGGAGTTCTCCGTCTTTGTGATGGGGCGTGCGCGAGGCACGCGGGCCTGTAGGTCTTTCGGGCTTGCAAGGCATGCAGGCGCGGCTTGCGCGCCAGAACAATCGCGAGTGTAACGCGCGACGGTGAGCGCGCGCGGCGGAGTCTTCAAGCGGCCGGCGCGGTGCGGCTGACCAAAAGAGGCCGCGGGAGCGGCCGGCGAGGCACGGCGTGCTCGTGCGATACTTGCCGCATCCCCCATTTCAATACGACGGCGGCGCACCGCACGCCGTCGAACGAACCGCGTTCGCCCATGACCACCGCCGACTCCACCGACATCTTCCCGTGCGCCCGCTTCATCAAGGAGATCGGCCGCGGACCGCACGGCGCTCGCTCGCTCTCGTCCGAGGACACCCACGCGCTCTATGCCGCTATGCTCGACGGCCGCGTGCCGGAGCTTGAGCTAGGTGCGGTGCTGCTCGCCTATCGCCTCAAGGGCGAAACCGCCGAGGAACTGGCTGCCATGCTGCGCGCAGCACACGCGTCGTTCGTACCGATCGCGACGCCGGCAGGCGACTACCGGCCTGTTTCGATCCCTAGCTACAACGGCGCGCGCAAGCAGCCGAATCTCGTGCCGCTGCTCGCCCTGCTGCTCGCGCGCGAAGGCGTGCCGACGCTCGTGCACGGCGTCACCACCGATCCGGGCCGTGTGACGAGCGCGGAAATCTTCGCGGCGCTGAACCACCCCGAAGTACACGATCACGCCGAAATCGAGGCGCAACTGGCGTCGAGCCGCGCGGCGTTTTCTTCGATCGCAACGCTCGCGCCCCAGCTCGGACGTCTGCTTTCGCTGCGTCGGCGCATGGGTGTGCGCAACTCAACGCATACGCTCGTCAAGCTGCTCCAACCGTTCGCCGAGCCGGGCCTGCGCCTCGTGAACTACACGCACCCGCCGTACCGGGAAAGCCTGAGCGCGCTCTTCGCGGCGCATCCGGACGCGGCTGTCGGCGGCGCGTTGCTCGCGCGTGGCACCGAAGGCGAAGCGGTCGCCGATACGCGACGCCAGGTGCAGGTGGACTGGCTGCACGACGGCATCTGCGAGACGCTGATCGAGCCGGAGCGTTCATCCCCCGGCGCTCCCGAAGTCGATCTTCCGGAAGGTCGCGATGCGCCTACTACGGCGGCATGGATCGAAGCCGTGCTGCGCGGCGAAGCGCCGGTGCCCGAAGCCATCGCGCGTCAGATCGAGACGATCAAGCGTATCGCGAAGCGCTGAAAATCCGCTCACGAAGCGCGTCGCCAAATTCGCCAAAAGCCGCGCGGGGCGGGCGACCCGCGCCGACAGGGAAAACGCATCAGCGCGCTTCGTCGGCCATCTTCACGCATCTTCGCGCGGCTAATCTGCATATTCCCTGTTGACACACGCAACCGCCCTGATTTACATTGGACGAATGCGTTCCTTCCCGAACACCCTCCGCATTGCCCACGGCCTACTATCGGCCCTATCGCTACGCCTAGCCTAAAGCTGGTGTAGCGCCGCAACGACCACCTCTCCGGTCACCGCGGTCCTCCCAAAGCAGTTCTCGCAGTACCCCAAATCCGCTGTATCTCTACAACCTGTCGTCTGCATTCGTCCGCTTACCGTTCGGACGAGTCGCGAGGTCAAAATGCACGTTGCATGGGCATCGTTCACGTCCGCTTTCGCCGCGCCGGCTACCGCCGTCACCGTGGCCGTCTTCTTCGCGTCCGAGGTTGCCGCCCGTACGCGTGAAGTTTCGCGCATCGTGCTCCGTCGTCAGCCCGCCAGCCGCCCGCTGCCGACCGCCATCGCAAACGACACCATGAAGAACGAGGCTCGTCATGTTGCGTAATCCCGCCGAGAAGTACCGCCCCTTCCCCGCCATCCGCTTGAACGGCCGCAAATGGCCAACGCGCACCGTCGAACGCGCGCCGATCTGGATGAGCACCGACTTGCGCGACGGCAACCAGTCGCTGATCGAGCCGATGAGCATCGAGCAGAAGACCGAGTTTTTCGAGATGCTCGTCGCGATCGGCTTCAAGGAAATCGAAGTCGGCTTTCCCTCCGCTTCGCAGACCGACTTCGATTTCGTGCGCAAGCTGATCGAGGAAAAGCGCATTCCCGAGGACGTGACCATCGAAGTGCTCGTGCAGTCGCGTGAAGAGTTGATTGCGCGCACGTTCGAAGCGCTCGAAGGCGTGCCGCGCGCAATCGTCCACCTCTACAACGCGATCTGCCCGTCGTTCCGCAAGATCGTGTTCGGTCAATCGAAGGACGAAGTCAAGGCGCTCGCAGTCGAAGGCACGCGCATCATTCGCGAACATGCCGACAAAAACCCGCAAACGCACTGGATTTATCAGTACTCGCCCGAAACGTTCAGCATGACCGAGCTGACCTTCGCGCGCGAAGTCTGCGACGCCGTGGCCCAGACGTGGCGCCCCACGCGCGATCACAAGATGATCGTGAATCTCCCGGCGACCGTCGAAGCCGCGATGCCCAACGTCTACGCCGACCAGATCGAGTGGATGGACCGCAACCTCGCGTATCGCGACAGCATCGTGCTTTCGGTGCATCCGCATAACGACCGCGGCACGGCGGTGGCTGCCGCCGAAATGGCGCTGCTCGCGGGCGCGGACCGCATCGAAGGCTGTCTGTTCGGCAATGGCGAACGCACCGGCAACGTCGATCTCGTCACGCTCGCGATGAACCTCTACACCCAGGGCATCGACCCGGGCCTCGACTTTTCCGATATCGACGGCGTGCGCCGCGTGGTCGAGCGCTGCAACCAGTTGCCCGTGCACCCGCGCCATCCGTATGCGGGCGATCTCGTGTTCACGGCGTTTTCGGGCTCGCACCAGGACGCGATCCGCAAGGGCTTCGCGCAGCAACGGCCCGACGCCGTTTGGGAAGTGCCCTATCTCCCGATCGATCCCGCCGATCTCGGCCGCAGCTATGACGCGGTGATCCGCGTGAACAGCCAGTCGGGCAAGGGTGGCGCGACGTATCTGCTCGAGCGCGGTATGGGCTTCACGCCGCCGCGCCGCGTGCAGATCGAGTTCAGCCACGCCGTGCAGACCGTCGCCGATACGTCGGGCGAGGAAATCACTGGCGATGCAGTCTGCGCGCTCTTCGCGCGTGAGTATTTCGAAACGCGCGGGCCGGCCGCCCACGTGGGTTCAGGTCGTGTGCGCTGGGAAGGCAGCGACGTGGCCATGCCGGCTGTCGCGAGCATCGATGAAGCGCATGCGCAAGCCGTGGCCGCCGCAATCGCGGCGATGGCGGATGAGCGCATTGAAATCACCTCGTTCGAGAGCGAGCGCACTGCGCAGGGCGGCACGGCCGTATTCGTCGGCGCGCGCGTGGGCGGCCAGCCGCTGCGCCACGGCGTTGGCGTGGGCGAAGACGCGGTCCATGCGTGCGTTGCGGCAGTGGTCAGCGCGGTGAATCGTGCGGTCTGGACGCACGTCGATCGGCGCGTAGCGGCTTGACGCCCATCGCGCGCAGCAAGGTAAGCAGTTTGAAGTCAAGCAGGGAAATCGGCGGCATTGTTGAGCGCCGGCGGCAAAACGGGCCGCCAGCGTGCGCCTGAAACGCCTAAGCGGCGTTCCAGCGAGTGGACTTACCGGTCATCACTCGATCGCGCAACGCGTCGCCTGCCATGCGAGCAGACGCCAGTGCCCTCCTTCCTGCGTCTGGATCGCCGTGTAGGCAATAGGAAAGAGCAGCGCACCGTTGTTCGCTTCCATCTCGATCAGCACGCGGCCGGAGACCACGCAGGCCTCGTTCCCAGCTTGAAGCACGTCCTGCGACTGGATCTCGATCTGGCGGTAGCGGCGGCGGCCCGCCGTGATCGCATCGATGAACTGCTGCTTGGTCTCGCGTTTGCCGTTGGTGTGGACGAAGGTCGCGTGATCGGACAGCAACTGGTCCAGCGACGTGCCGTCGCCGTCAACCATCGCGCGAAAGCGCTCGCGCTCAAGTCCGCGAATCGCATCGATTAGTTTTGCCGCCATCGCTCGAGCCCCTTGCGCGCCGCCCCGCGCCTGAGCGCAGATCCACGCCGAAGATTTTCTGCATACGTCTGGCTGAAATTTATACCAGGATTTGGCGCAAGGATACTTGCGATCGAAGACAACGCCTCCATGTATGACGCATAAACCACGCGCCCGGTGAAAACCGCGCCTGGCGACATTGACATCCCACGGCCGCGCCCTGATGTCGCAGCGCAGCACTTTCAGCTTCGCCCGATGTCTATTTGTCAGATTCCGTGGCAAAGTCCACGCGCTGCGTGGCCTGTCGAGAGCCCCTTGATTCAACCCTTTATTTCCCGCACCCCCGCGCTGGACCGCTGTCCCGTTCTAGAGTGTTCCTTCGGCCTGCCCTCTGCGCTGGCCTGCACCGGGCGCGAGGCCCCGCCCCGCTTGACTGCCGGCGTTTAGTGTAATCTATCGATACAATCATTTCGATAGGAATCAAGGAACCTTGAAGCCCCTACAGACTCCAAGTATTAGCACTCGGGAATTCAGAGTGCTAACATCCAGCGTGGAGTCGCTGTCCGACTTTTGCAAGATTCCTGAGGAGTTCGCTACGTGAGCAACGCAATGACCATGACCCTTCCGAATACGCTGAGCCCGTCGTCGGCCAAGGCCGGGGGCTCATTGGCGCTCGCGAATGCTTCCCTGTTGCCCGGCCAGCTGGGCAACATCGACGCCTACATTCAGGCCGTAAACCGGATCCCGATGTTGACGCCGCAAGAAGAGCGCCAGTTCGCGACCGAGTTTCGCGAGCAAAACAATCTGGAAGGTGCGCGCCGCCTGGTGCTGTCGCACCTGCGCCTCGTGGTGTCTATCGCGCGTAATTACCTTGGTTACGGCCTGCCGCACGCCGACCTGATCCAGGAAGGCAACATCGGCCTGATGAAGGCCGTGAAGCGCTTCGACCCCGAGCAGAACGTGCGCCTCGTGTCGTACGCGATGCACTGGATCAAGGCCGAGATCCACGAATACATCCTGCGCAACTGGCGCATGGTGAAGGTCGCCACGACCAAGGCGCAGCGCAAGCTGTTCTTCAACCTGCGTAGCCACAAGCAGGGCCTGCAGTCGTTCACGCCAGAGGAAATCGACGGCCTCGCGCAGGAACTGAACGTGAAGCGCGAAGAGGTCGTGGAGATGGAAACGCGCCTGTCAGGCGCCGACATCGCGCTCGAAGGCCAGACCGAGGACGGCGAGGAATCGTTCGCCCCGATCGCCTGGCTCGCCGACTCGCATAACGAGCCGAGCGCCGTGCTTGCCGCACGCTCGCGCGACCGCCTGCAGTCCGACGGCATTGCGAGCGCGCTGGAAGCGCTCGACGCGCGCAGCCGCCGCATCATCGAGGCGCGCTGGCTCAACGTCGACGACGACGGTTCGGGCGGCTCGACCCTGCACGAACTCGCCGACGAGTTCGGCGTGTCGGCCGAGCGCATTCGACAGATCGAGGCGAGCGCCATGAAGAAGATGCGCACTGCACTCGCCGACTACGCGTAAGCCTCGGCAAGTCTGAACGCTGAACCGAAAACCCCGTTCCCGCGAACGGGGTTTTTCTTTTGCGCGTCCCGCACGCTGAGCACCTTCGCACCGGCCTCGCTGATTCCACCCTAAGATGATTTCGAGGTGGTGAGCCAGAGGCCGCGCCGCGGTCTGGCCTCGTAACGCGTTCGAGGGCATCCGTCGTCATGATCCCGGCATCAGGTCAACGCCAGCGCACTCCGTCGTTGCTGCGCGCGCGCATCCTTCAGTGGATGCGCGGCCCCACCTTCGCCCGCGATATTGCCCTCGTTCTCGTCATCAAGCTCGTTCTACTGATGGCGCTCAAATACGCATTCTTCAATCACCCGCAGGCAGAAGACATGAACATGCCGCCTGCCGCTGTCGCGCACGCCATCCTGGCCGTGCCGATGGCATCAAAGCTCACGCCGTCCGCGTCCCAACCTCAGCCCTTGCCGCCTCAACGAGGAGACCGTCATGCCCACGATTGAATCGGTGGAACTCTCGCGTCTTCAGTTCGCCATCACCGCGCTCTACCACTTCCTCTTCGTACCGCTCACGCTCGGCCTCTCGTGGCTGCTCGTCATCATGGAGTCCGTCTACGTGATGACCGGCAAGGTGATCTACAAGGACATGACGCAGTTTTGGGGCAAGCTCTTCGCCATCAACTTCGCGATGGGCGTGACCACCGGCCTCACGATGGAGTTCCAGTTCGGCACCAACTGGTCGTACTACTCGCACTATGTGGGCGACATTTTCGGCGTGCCGCTCGCCGTGGAAGGGCTCGCGGCGTTCTTCCTCGAATCGACCTTTGTCGGGGTGTTCTTTTTCGGCTGGAATCGTCTGTCGAAAGGCGCGCATCTCTTCACCACGTTTCTCGTCGCGCTCGGCTCAAATCTTTCGGCGCTGTGGATTCTCATCGCCAACGGCTGGATGCAGAACCCTGTCGGCGCGGCATTCAACTACGAAACCATGCGCATGGAACTCACCAACCTGTTCCAGGTGATTTTCAACCCCGTCGCGCAGGTGAAGTTCGTGCACACGGTTTCGGCCGGCTACGTGACGGCGTCGATGTTCGTGCTCGGCATTTCGTCGTGGTACCTGCTGCGCCGGCGCGACGTGGAGTTCGCGCTGCGCTCGTTCGCGATCGCCGCGGGCTTCGGCCTGGCGTCCACGCTGTGCGTGCTGATCCTCGGCGACGAATCGGGCTACACCGACGGCGTCGTACAGCAGGTCAAGCTCGCCGCCATCGAAGCCGAATGGGACACCGCACCCGCGCCCGCGCCGTTCACCCTGTTCGGCCTGCCTAACCAGAAGGAAGAGCGCACGGACTACGCGATCCGCATTCCCTGGCTCATGGGTATCATCGCCACGCGCTCGATCGACACCCCCGTGATCGGCTTGAAAGACTTGATGGGTCGCGCTGAAGTGCGCATCCGCAACGGCATGCTCGCCTACGCCGCGCTGCAAAAGATGAAAGAAGGCACCGCCGACACCGAAACGCGCGACGTGTTCGAAGCGCACAAGGCCGACCTCGGCTACGGCCTGCTCTTGAAGCGGTTCACGCCGAACGTGGTCGATGCGACCTCCGAGCAGATCCGGGCCGCGTCGAGAACCGCGATACCGCGCGTTGCACCCGTGTTCTGGTCGTTCCGCGTGATGGTGGGTCTCGGCATCCTCTTTCTCGTGACCTTCGTGCTCGCCTTCTGGTTCTGCGCGCAGCGCTCGCTGCTCAAGGAGAACCGCCGCTGGTTCCTCGGCTGGGCCCTGGTGGCGATCCCGCTGCCGTGGCTCGCCGCCGAGTTCGGCTGGGTCGTCGCGGAAACGGGCCGCCAGCCGTGGACCATCGCGGAGGTGCTGCCCACGAGCCTTTCGGCTTCGAGCCTCGCGCCCGGCGACGTGATGCTGAGCATCGCGGGCTTCGTGATCTTCTACACGCTGCTCTTCATCATCGAGATCATGCTGATGTTCAAGTACGCGCGCCTCGGGCCGTCGTCGCTGCATACCGGTCGTTACTTCCACGAGCAGACGGCCACGCTGGCGACTGACGGCAAGGTCACGTGATCGACGCGAGATAACGAAAGACGCGAGGGAACACGCCATGGACTACGCAACGCTCAAGTTGATCTGGTGGGTGCTGATCGGTGTGCTGCTGATCGGCTTTGCGCTCACGGACGGCTTCGACATGGGCGCAGCCGTGCTGCTGCCCTTCATCGGCAAGACCGACGAGGAACGCCGCATCGTCATCAACGCGGTGGGCGCGACGTGGGAAGGCAACCAGGTCTGGTTCATCACTGCGGGCGGCGCGATGTTCGCCGCCTGGCCGCTCGCCTATGCGGCGTCGTTCTCGGGCTTCTACTTCGCAATGCTGCTCGTGCTCTTCTCGCTGTTTTTCCGGCCCGTGGGCTTCGACTATCGCGGCAAGCGCGCGGACGTGAGATGGCGTCAGGGCTGGGACTACGGTCTGTTTATCGGTGGCTTCGTGCCCGCGCTCGTGTTCGGCGTGGCGTTCGGCAATTTGCTCCAGGGCGTGCCGTTCGCCTATGACTCGGACCTGCGCGTGACGTATCACGGCAGCTTCTTCGCACTCCTGAATCCGTTCGCGCTGATCTGCGGGCTGGTGAGTCTTTGCATGCTCACTGCGCACGGCGCGGCGTTTTTGAAGACGAAGACCGATGGCGTCGTCGCCATGCGCGCCGCGAAGGCGCTGCGGCTCTTCTCGGCGCTCACGATCGTTTTATTCCTCGTGGCGGGCGCGCTCGTGGCGACGCTCATCGGCGGCTATACGATTACGTCGCCCGCGCCTCTCGACACGGTGGCCAACCCGCTCCTCAAGAGCGTCGATTCCGGGCCTGGGCTCTGGCTCGCGAACTACGGGCTTTATCCGTGGATGACGCTCGCCCCTGCCCTGGGCCTGCTCGGCGGCGTGCTCGCGTTCGCACTCGCGGGTTCACGCTTCGAGCGGCTCGCGTTTCTGAGTACGGGGTTGCAGATCGTCGGCGTGATTCTCACGGCGGGCTTCTCGATGTTCCCCTTCATCATGCCCTCGTCGCTCGACCCGCGTTCGAGCCTCACGGTCTGGGACGCGACCTCGAGCAAGATGACGCTCGAGATCATGCTCGTTGCCGTCATCATTTTCCTGCCGATCGTGCTCGGTTATACGGCATGGGTCTATCGCGTCATGCGCGGCAAGATTACCGCCGATGCCATACGGGACAACCAGCATACGTTGTACTAAGCGTCGAAGCCGTTTGAAGGCGCCAGAAACGAAAACGCCGCGGCATGTGCCGCGGCGTTTTTTATAGCCATACAGCGAATCGATTACGCCGGCTGGAGCGCCAGTTCACGTGCATAACGCGGCGCGGCGTCGCCGACCACGATGTGCAGCGTATCGGCCGAGATCCAGGCTACGTCGAGCGTGCCGAGCTTCTCGCGATCCACGGCTGCCGGGTCGCGCACGATCACGCGCAGGCGAGTGGCCGCTACCGCGTCGAGCGTAACGATGTTGGCAACGCCGCCAAACACCGCGAGCCAGCGCGACGGATTCGGATCGAGCGGGCCCTGCGCGACATCCGCGCTCGCGTTCGCCTGAGCGGCCGGAGCGGCTTGTGCAGCGGGCTGCGCCACGGCTGCCGGCTTACTGGCCACCGCACCGCCGCGCGCGATCTCACCGCGAATTTCATCGGCGATGATATCCGCTTCCGGCCCGATGATGACCTGCACGCTTTCGCCGCCGCGCTTGAGCACGCCGCGCGCGCCGATTGCCTTCAGTGCCGGTTCCGACACATGTGCCGGATCAGCCACCGAGAGACGCAGACGCGTCGTGCAGGCATCGACCACCTTGAGGTTGGCCGCGCCGCCCAGCGCGTCAATGTAACGCGCAGCACGCGAGAGCGACGCCGCTGATGCCGCGCCGCCAGCCGCCACCGCAACGCCAGACATCGTCGAGGCGATCGCCGTATCGCCCGCCGAACCTTCGCGGCCCGGCGTGGGCAGGTTGAAACGGCGGATGAAGAAGCGGAACAGCCCGTAGTACACGACCGCATAGACCACGCCGAGCGGAATCGCATACCAGCCGTGCGTGGAGAGCCCGTAGTTCAGCACGTAGTCGATGAAACCCGCCGAGAACGTGAAGCCGAGCTTGATGCCGAGCAGCGAGCAAATCGCCAGCGACAGCCCCGTGAGCACCGCGTGGATCGCGTAGAGCACGGGAGCGAGGAACATGAACGTGAACTCGATCGGCTCCGTCACGCCCGTGAGGAACGAGGTGAGCGCCATCGAAAACAGCAGGCCGCCCACCATCGCGCGCTTGTCCTTCGGCGCTTCGTGCAGCATCGCGAGGCACGCTGCCGGCAGGCCGAACATCATCACCGGGAAGAAGCCGGCCATGAAGCTGCCCGCCGTGGGGTCGCCCGCGAAGAAGCGGTGCAGGTCGCCCGTGACGGCTGCGCCGCCGGCTGCCGGCGTGAACGAGCCGAACACGAACCACACGAGCGAGTTGAGGATGTGGTGCAGACCCGTGACGAGCAAGAGGCGGTTGAGCAAGCCGTACACGAAGGTGCCGATCGCGCCCGCCGTGGTGAGCCAGTGGCCGGCGGTGTCGATCACGCCCTGCACCGGTCCCCACACATAGCCGAACACGATGCCTAGCACCAGACACGTGACCCCTGTGACGATCGGCACGAAACGCTTGCCGCCGAAGAACGCGAGGAACTCGGGCAGCTTGATGTCCTTGAAGCGGTTGTAGAGCATGCCCGCAACGACACCGGCCACCACGCCCGACAGCACGCCCATGTTGAGTTTGTCGTTGATGTCCTTCATCACGGCGGTCTGGACCAGATAGCCCAACGCGCCCGCGAGGCCGGCTACGCCGTTGTTGTCCTTCGCGAAGCCCACGGCGATACCGATTGCAAACAGCAACGGCAGGTTATCGAAGATCGCGCCGCCTGCGTCGGCGATGATCTTGATGTTGAGCATGTCGGCCTGGCCGAAGCGAAGCAGGATGCCGGCGACCGGCAGCACTGCGATGGGAAGCATCAGCGCGCGGCCGAGGCTTTGTATCTTGAGAAACGGATTGCCATCCATTGAACTGCCTCCAGTCTCTATCTCTTGCTTGACGTGTGTGGGTGAGAGAAGCCGGCGCACGATCGCTGCGCGCACCAGCATGTTTTTAAGGATTGCTTAGGGTGGGTGAAACAGGATCCATCAATCGAGCGGCCAGCTTTCGCGGCTCGCCGCACGCACGGCTTGCGCCGATTCGAGTGCGAGCGCGTTTTGAGCGCGCTGGCGACAGTCGTTGTAGTCGAGATTGCGCACGCGCGCCTTGATCGACGGCACGGAAACCGGATCGACGGAAAGCTCCGTCACACCGAGGCCGACGAGCAGCGGCACCGCGAGCGGATCGCCCGCCAGCGCACCGCACACGCCCACCCACTTGCCGTGCTTGTTCGCGCCCTCGACCGCCGCTGCCACGAGACGCAGCACGGCCGGGTGCAGGCCGTCGGCCTGCGCCGCGAGATCGGGCTGGCAACGGTCCATCGCGAGCGTGTACTGCGTGAGATCGTTGGTACCGATCGAGAGGAAATCGGCGTGGCGCGCGAGCTGGTCCGCGAGCAGCGCCGCCGAGGGCACCTCGATCATGACGCCCACTTCGATCGGCTCGGTGCGGCCCGCTTCACGTGCGAACGTCTCGATACGCTCGCGCAGGCGCACGAGTTCGCCCACGTCGGTCACCATCGGCAACAGGATGCGCACCTTGCCCGCCGGCTTCACGGCAACGAGGGCGCGCAGCTGGTCGTCCAGCAGATCAGGCCGCACCTGCGCGAGGCGAATGCCGCGCAGACCCAGCGCCGGGTTCGGCTCGGGCGGCAACGTCAGATAGTCGACTTCCTTGTCGGCGCCCACGTCGAGCGTACGGATGATCGCCGTGCGGCCCGCGAGCGCGTCCGTGATTGCCTGGTAGCTCTGAAGATGCTCTTCCACCGTCGGTGCGGCCTGGCGATGGATAAACAGCAGTTCCGTGCGCAGGAGACCCACGGCGTCCGCACCGTTATCCACTGCCGTGATTGCATCTTCCAGCGTCGCGATGTTCGCAGCGACCTCCACCGCGTGGCCGTCGCGCGTGGCGGCGGCCTCGTGCGACGTGCGGCGGTTCGCTTCGCGCACGCCGGCCTGGCGCTGCTTCTCGCTGCGCGCGCGTTCGATGTCGAGCGCACTCGGCGTGTATGCAAAGCGGCCTGCGAGCGCATCGATGACGACTTCCGTGCCCTCGGGCACCGTATGAAGCACGTCGCCGAGCGCGACGAGCGCCGGAATGCCGGCCTGACGCGCAATGATCGCCGCGTGCGAGGTCGCACCGCCGCGCGCCATCACGAGCGCCATCACGCGCTTGCGGTCCAGCGTTGCGAGATCGGAAGGCGTGAATTCGTCGGCGGCGAGCACGGCTTCTTCGGGCAGCGTGCGCGCGGCCGTGTTCGAGAGCCCGAGCGCGCGCAGCACACGCTTTTCGAGGTCGCGCAGGTCGGCGGCGCGCTCCGCGAGCAGCGGATCGTCCACCTTGCCGAGCACCGCGATCTGCGCGCGAATCGCTTCGCGCCACGCGTAGCCCGCGCTCTTGCCGAGACTGATCGCATCGCGTGCGGCGTCGACGAGCGTCGGGTCTTCCAGCAGCACGCGGTGCATCGTGAAAATGCCCGCCTCGCCAATCGCGCCGCGCTGCGAAGCCGTGCGCACGCTCTGGTTCAGTTCGGCGTCCACCTCGGCGATCGCCTTGTCGAGCAGACGGCTTTCCGACGCCGACGAGCCACTCGCGAGTTCGGGCGGCGTAAGTTCGGCTTCGTCCCAGCGCACCAGCTTGCCCACCGCGACGCCCGGCGCCGCGCACACGCCCGCGAGGACGCCCGCCTCGGCAGACGATGCCACGGCGGCCGCAGTTTCCGGCATCACGGGCGCGGGCGACTGCTGCCGCGCCGGCGCTTCGCTGCTTTCGCCAGGCGTTTCGCGCAGGAGTTCGTTTGCCACGGCGTCCACGGCGCGCTGCGCCTCCCGGCCGATTCCGACGAGTTCGATGGTCGCACCCTCGCCCGCACCGAGGCCCAGCAGACCCACGACACTTTCGATGGCAGACTTGCGATCGCCAAAACGGACCTCGACGCGAGCATCGATACCGCGCACCGCTTCGCGCGCACGCGCCGCCGGTCGCGCATGAAGGCCGCCCGCATGCGTGAGCGTGACGCTGCGGCGCACTTCGTTCGCAACCAGTTCGTGGGCCGTGGCGATTTCCGCGCCATCGCGCACGCGCAGCACGAGCAACGCGGATTTGCCCGCTTCGACGCGCCCCGCACCCGCACGATCGATCACTTCGAATGCATCTGAATTGGCGATCGCGACGACCGAGACGAGGCTCGGTGCATTGCACGCCACCACGTCGAGATCGAATTCGATCAACGTGTCGCCGCGGCTCACCTGCGCGCCCTGCGCGACCTTCGGCGTGAAGCCTTTGCCGTTCAGTTCGACGGTGTCGATGCCGACGTGCACGAGCACCTGTGCGCCTTCGGCCGTTTGCAGCGTGACCGCGTGGGCGGTGCGCGCGAGATGCACGACGATGCCGTCGCACGGCGCGACGACACGGCCGAAGAGCGGATCGACGCCAATGCCGTCGCCGAACAGGCCTTCCGAAAACACCGGATCAGGCACCGACGCGAGCGGCACGACCGGCCCGGTAAGCGGCGAAACCAGGACGATGTGCCCCTCGACGCGAGTATGCGGATCCATCAGGCGAGACTCCTCGATGCGTTCCATTCGCTTTCCAATCTAGTGTGTTTCGGTGACTTTGTTCAGGTAACGCGGCTCGTCGGGGTTGCGCCCGCGCGCGGCCGCAAGGCCCGCCGCCATCACGTAGAACGACAGAATGGCCGCGATCGGATCGAGCGCCGCGTCGGCGGCCGTTTCGAGCGGCAGTGCCGCGCCGGGCACGTCGGCGGGCGCGGCGAGCAGCACGCGCGCGCCTCGCTTGTCCATGTCGCGGGCAAACTCGATCAGGCCCGCCTGCTCCGGCCCGCGCGGCGCGAACACGAGTAGCGGGTAGTCGCGGTCGATCAGCTCCATCGGGCCGTGCCGCACTTCGGCGCTCGAAAACGCCTCGGCCTGAATGCCCGAGGTTTCCTTGAGCTTGAGCGCCGCTTCCTGCGCAATAGCGAGGCCCGGACCGCGGCCGATAACAATCATCTGTTTGACGTCGCGCAACTCTTCGACGGCCTTCGACCAGTCGAGCGTGCCCGCGCGATCGAGCGCGTCGGGGAGCGCGCGCACGGCGTCGAGGAACGCTGCATCGCGCTGCCAGAAGCCGACGAGCTGTGCCGACATCGCGAGCATGGCGATATAGCTTTTGGTGGCGGCCACGCTGAGCTCGGCACCGGCGAGGAGCGGCAACTCCGTGCCCGCGGCTTCGGCGAGCGGCGAGCCAGCGACGTTGACCATGGCCGCCGTCAGCGCACCGGCTTCGCGCAGTGCCTTGATCGTCGCGACGAGATCAGGACTCCTACCCGATTGGGAGAAAGCCAGGGCGAATTGGCCGCGCACGCGTAAGGGCGCCTGCTGCAGCGTGGCGATCGACATGGGAATCGAGGCCACCGGCACGCCGATGCGGCTCATGGTGAGCGCAGCGAAGTAGCTCGCCGCGTGGTCCGAACTGCCGCGCGCGACCGTGAGCGCAACATGGCGCGGCTCGGTCTCCAGCGCACGGGCGAGCGCTTCGACGCGCGAGGTGTCTGCGAGCTGCGCGGCGACGACGCTGGCCGAGGCCAGCGCTTCTTTAAGCATATTCGACAATCGATTCTCCTTCGACGTAGGTCGCAGTGAGCGCCAGCTCGCGATCGAACACGTTGACATCGGCCCATGCGCCGCGCACGAGGCGGCCACGGTCTTCGATGCCGAGGTAGTCGGCGGCATAGCGCGACAGGCGCGCGGACACGTCCGCGATCGGCAAGCCGATCGAGACGAGGTTGCGCAGTGCCTGGTCCATGGTGAGGGTGCTGCCCGCGAGCGTGCCGTCGGCAAGACGCACGCCGCCAAGGCATTTCGTCACGTGCTGGCTGCCGAGACGGTATTCGCCGTCAGGCATGCCGGTGGCCGAGGTGCTGTCGGTCACCACATAAAGACGCGGAATGGCGCGCAGCGCGGCGCGGATCGCGCCGGGATGCACGTGCAGCAGGTCGGGAATGATTTCAGCGTACTCGGCGTGCGCGAGCGCCGCGCCGACCACGCCCGGATTGCGATGATGCAGCGGCGACATCGCGTTGAAGAGGTGCGTGAAGCCGCAGGCGCCGTGCTTGAGCGCGGCCACGGCGTCGTCGTAGGTCGCGAGCGAGTGGCCGATCTGCACACGTACGCCGCGCGCCGCCATCTCGCCGATGATCTCGATATGGCCCGCGATCTCGGGCGCCACGGTCACCACGCGAATCGGCGCGATCGAGAGGTACTTGAGCACTTCGTCGAGCACCGCCGAAACGGCTGCGTCGGGCTGCGCGCCAAGCTTGCCCGGGTTGATGTACGGGCCTTCGAGGTGCACGCCCAGCACGCGCGCGCCACCCGCCGTGCGGTTGCGCGTGACGTTACCAAGGCCCGCGACGACGTTCATCAGCTCGTCGCGCGGCGCGGTCATGGTGGTGGCCAGCAGGCTCGTGGTGCCGTAGCGGGCGTGCGTGCGCGCAATGGTTTCGATCGCGTCGCCGGCTTCCATGACGTCGGCGCCGCCGCCGCCGTGCACGTGCAGGTCGATGAAGCCCGGCAGGATGTAGGGCTCGTCGTTGTTCGCCGGATCGGCGGCCTCGCCCGTGATCGCGGTGATGCGTCCGTTCTCGAACGACAGCGTGCCGTGGATCCAGCCTTCAGGGGTGAGTATGTTTCCGCTCAACATGAGAGTTTTCCGATGAAGCGCATCAAAGCGCGGTAGGACGTTTCGGTGACGTGCATGAGAGAGATTGCGGCGGCGTTCCGTTCCCGCGGGGCGCTCACTGGCGCAGCTCCGCAACAAAGTCGTAGTAGCCGTCGCGGCAATAGGTGTCGGTCAGCTCGATGGCGCGCTGATCGGCGGAAAAGCCCACACGCGTGATGACGAGTAGCGCCGCGCGCGGCTCGACGCCCATCAGCGCGGCGATCTCGCCCGTCGCGTTGACCGCGCGAAAGTGCTGCAGGGCGCGCACCACGGGCACGCGGCGCTGCTCCAGATACGAATACAGCGAGCCCTCGATCGCTTCCGGGTCCGGCACGATCGATACAGGCAGCGCTGAATGCTCGACGGCCATCACGGTGCCGTCGGCGCGGCGCAGCCGGCGCAGGCTCGTGACCGAGGCGCCCGGCGAAAGGCCGAGCTGCACGATCTCCTCGCGGTGCGCGGGCCGTACCTCGCGCGCGAGCCACACCGAGTCGGGCGTGAAACCGCGCTGCTCCATTTTCTTCGTGAAGCCCGTGAGGCGCGAAAGCGGATCTTCCACGCGCGGCGTGATGAAGCTGCCCGCGCCGCGCGCGCGCCGGATCAGCCCCTGCTCCACGAGCAACTCGATCGCCTTGCGCGCGGTGATGCGCGACACGCCGATCGCGTCCGACAGCGTGCGCTCCGAGGGCAACGCCTCGCCGGCCGACCAGACGCCGCAGTGAATGGCCGTAGCAAGGTTGCGCGCCAGCTGCAGATAGAGCGGCGTCACATTGCGCGCATCGGGCATCAGGGCAGACCAACGGGTTTCCATGGACTTGGCGCCAGCGGTTGGACGATCGTGGGGGGCCGGACGGGCATGCTACGCGGCAATGTCGATTGTGCCGCGTGTGCCGATTGGTCCGGTGCGAATGCGAGCCCATTATATAACCACAATAAGACCAGTCAACAGATACCGGCTCGGTTCAGGAGTTCGATAAATGTCATTACAAATCAATATGTTACACGAACACATAAGGCTCTAGCCGTTCGCAATTCGGCATCAGGATTTACCCTGGAAAGAGGCCGGCGGCCTAAACAATGGGACCAGAGTGGCATCAACAGGTTATCTGACATAGCCCACCGTAGTACCGCCGTAGGACCACGGTGTGACGTCGGCAGGAAAGATAGCGCGCACTCAAGCGATTCCCTAGCGTCTCAATTGAGTGACATCAAACCGGCGCGCCGCAATCCTCAATTTCAAACAATCCCGATAGTGCATGCGCAATGAAAAACGCCGTGGCTCTCGCCACGGCGTTCGGGTCCTGCTGGGCTCGCGCGTCGATGGGACGCAGGCAAGCGCTTCTTGAATATCGCTTAGAACGACGGAACCATCGAGCCCTTGAACTCGTTCTTGATGAACTGGCGCACGTCTTCCGACTGGTAGGCGGCAACCAGCTTCTTCACCCACGGCTTGTCCTTGTCCTGGATGCGAACGGCGATCAGGTTCGCGTACGGGCTGTGGATGTCTTCGATGGCGATGGCATCCTTGGTCGGCTGCAGGCCGGCAGCGAGCGCGTAGTTCGTGTTGATCACGGCGGCATCCACGTCGCCGAGCGCGCGCGGCAGTTGCGCGGCGTCCAGTTCGACGAGCTTGAGCTTCTTCGGGTTTTCGGCGACGTCGAGCGGCGTCGCGTTGTTGCCGTTGGTGCCCGCGCCAGCGCGCAGCTTGATCAGGCCCTTGCTTTGCAGGAGCAGCAGCGCGCGGTTTTCGTTCGACGGGTCATTCGGCACGGCGACCTTCGCGCCTTGCGGCAGGTCGTTCAGCGACTTGAGCTTCTTCGAGTACACGCCAATCGGCGAGATGTACGTGAGACCCGCGTTCACGAGCTTGTAGCCGCGTTGCTTGATCTGGCTGTCGAGATACGGGCCAGTCTGGAAGCTGTTGGCGTCGAGGTCGCCGGCGTCGAGCGCGGCGTTTGGCTGCACATAGTCGTTGAATTCGATGACTTTGACGTTCAGGCCTTCGCGCTTTGCGACCTTCTGGACGACGGCCCAGACCTGCGCGTCCGGACCCGAAACGGTGCCGACCCGGATGACCTGGTCGTCGGCGCGGGCGCCGAAGCTGACTGCGAGAGTAGTGGCGGCGACGCCGGCGAGGAGTGCTTTAATCAGATTTCTGCGCTGCATGGAGGTGATGTTCCTGCGTGGTTTTGTTGTTGCTCCGGTCCCGCGGCGTTATGCGCCGTCTGCCGGACGATATAAATCGTCTCATATGGCGCCGGATGCGGGAAATAATGAATTCGCATACTGGTATGCCAGCGCGGCTCTGAGGCGCGCGTTCACCTCTCGCGGTGAACGCGCCAGGCTTCCCTTAGTCGGGATTCGAGCCGAGCAGGATCTTCAGATCGTGCAGCCAGGGCGTGACGCCCTGCCCGTCGCGCGCGAAGAGGCGCAGTTTGCCGGTCGTGTCGAACACGTAGCTCGCGGCGGTGTGATCCATCGTGTAGCTGTCAGGCGAGTTGCCGGGCACCTTCGCGTAGTACACGCGGAAATCCTTCGCTACCTGCTTGAGCTGGTCCTCGCTGGCCGGGCGCAGTCCGATGAAGGTCGGATTGAACGCAGCCGTGTACTGGCTCAGGATCTGCGACGTGTCGCGCTCGGGATCGACGCTGACGAACAGCACCTGCACGCGCTTCGCCGCATCGGGCCCCAGTTGCTGGAGCGCCTGCGAAAGCTCGGCCATGGTGGTCGGGCAAACGTCCGGGCAGTGCGTGTAGCCGAAGAACAGCACGACGACCTTGCCCTTGAAGTCGGCAAGCGTGCGCGTCTTGCCGCTCGTGTCGGGCAGCGCGAAGTCCTTGCCGAACTGCGTGTTGCCGGTGATGTCGAGATTGGTGAACGAGGGCGGCTGCTGGCCGCAGCCCTCCAGAACCAGCGTGCCGCCGAGCGCGCCTGCAGCGGCAAGCGCAACGACCGTGGCGCGCACGAAGCGCGCAAGCGTGCGGTGGGCCATAGCGTTACACCGCAATGAGCGCATGCACGTAATGGTCGACGAGCAGCGCCAAGAACAGCAACGAGAGATAGACGATCGAATAACGGAAAGTCTTGCGCGCCAATGCATCGGAATACTCGACGTAGATCTTCCACGCATAGGCGAGGAACACCGCGCCGAGCACCACGGCCGCAGCCAGATACAGCACGCCGCTCATGCCCGAGATGTAAGGCATCAGCGTGACCGCGAACAGGATCACGGTGTAGAGCAGGATATGTAGACGCGTGTACTTCTCGCCGTGCGTGTTGGGCAGCATCGGCAGGCCGGCGTTTTCGTAGTCCTTGCGGCGGTAGAGCGCGAGCGCCCAGAAATGCGGCGGCGTCCACACGAAAATGATGAGCACGAGAATCCAGGCGTCGCCGGGCACGTGGCCCGTCACGGCGGCCCAGCCGAGCGCCGGCGGCATGGCGCCCGAGGCGCCGCCGATGACGATGTTCTGAGGCGTGGCCGGCTTGAGCAGGAGCGTGTAGATGATCGCGTAGCCAATAAAGGTCGCGACCGTGAGCCACATGGTGAGCGGATTGGCGAACGTGTACAGCACCCACATGCCGATGCCGCCGATGACTGCCGAGAAGATCAGGATCTGCTTGCTCGTGATCTCGCCGCGTGCCGAAGGACGCCAGGCAGTGCGACGCATGCGCGCATCCACCTTTTGCTCGACCAGACAGTTGATCGCGAATGCCGCGCCTGCCGTGAGCCAGATGCCGACGGTGCCGCCGATCAGTTGTTTCCAGGGCACCATGCCCGGCACGGCGAGGAACATGCCGATGACGGCGCAAAACACGGCCAGTTGCGTGACGCGCGGCTTGGTGAGCGCGAGATATTGGGAAATCCGGCTACCGGGCGTCTGGGATAGGGTTGTACTTTCCATAGGGCGGGGTCACACCGCAGCGGTGTCGCGCGCAGGGAGAACGGCGCGGCCGGGGCGGCTACAAGC
This sequence comes from Paraburkholderia flagellata, assembly GCF_021390645.1. GTDB lineage: Bacteria > Pseudomonadota > Gammaproteobacteria > Burkholderiales > Burkholderiaceae > Paraburkholderia > Paraburkholderia flagellata. The sequence continues at coordinate 277,462 of NZ_JAJEJT010000001.1, read as the reverse complement.
AATTCGAAAGTTTAGCACGACGACCAAAAGCAGCAGGATCGCCGCGCCACCGTTGTGCGCCACTGCCACGGGCAGCGGCCACTGCAGCACGATGTTGGAAAGCCCTGTCAGAAATTGGATAAGGATCACGATCATGATCCAATTTGCCGGGCGTCGCAGAGAGGCATAGCGTCGCAACTTGAGCGCGAACCATACCAGATAAGCGATCACGACGAACGCGAACGTGCGGTGTGTCCAGTGGATCGCGACGAGCGCGTCCTGCGTGATCACGTCGCCGTTGCCGTCCATGCCGAGCGCGCGCCAGAGGTGGAAACCGTGATGGAAATCCATCGGAGGAATCCACGCGCCGTTGCAGGTCGGAAAGTCGGTGCAGGCGAGCACCGCATAGTTCGTGCTCACCCAGCCGCCCAGCGCGATCTGCACGACAAGCAGCACGAGCGCCGCCAGCGCGGCCACGCGCCAGCGCGCGGCGTCGGGTTCGTACGCGGGCAGCGGCGTCATGCGCGCGGCGAGCCACGCGAGCGAGCCGAGCAGCGTGAGGCCGAGCAAGAGGTGCGTCGTGACGATGATGGGCTGCAGTTTCATCGTCACCGTCCACGCGCCGAACACGCCCTGCACGAGGATCAGCCCGAGCAGCGCGGTGGGCCACCACGGCGACACGTGCAGCGGCAGGCGCTTGATTCGCGCGCGCCAGGCAATCGCCATCTGCGCAATGATCAGGACACCGATCGCCATGGCGAAATAACGGTGGATCATCTCGATCCATGCCTTCGTCATGCTCACGGGGCCGCTCGGCATGGCGAGATGCGCTGCGGCAATCTGCACATGCGCGATGAACGGCGACGACGTGCCATAGCAGCCAGGCCAGTCGGGACAGCCGAGCCCCGAGTCGGTCAGCCGCGTAAAGCCGCCGAACATCACGAGGTCGAGCGTCATGAACGTCGTGAGCCACACGAGCTTGCGAAACTTGTTGTCGTCGGCCTTCACCCAGACCCACGAAAGCGGCAGCAACGCGATGCACAGGCCAATCAGGCCCAGCTCCAGGATAAACATCTCTCTAACTCTTCTCTGTCAGACTCGCGCTGCGCACCTTAACCGATGCGGGACCACTTGAGCAGTTTAGTGACGTCTTGTTTGATTTTCGACGGATCGGCATTCGCCGGGAATCGCATCATCAGGTTGCCGTTCGGATCGACCAGGTAGATGTGATCGGTGTCTTTCGTCGTCTCCGTGGCGGGCAGCCACGCAGCGACGGCGACCGGATCGGCGCGCAGCATGCTCGTGTCCGCGTAAGCGCCCTTCACTTTCGCGGAAACACTCGCGTCGTCGGTGCGCAGCCAGACCGTGACGATGCGCTCACGCTCCGGGCCCTGCGTCGCGCGCACCTGGCGCATGAAATAGAGCTTCGTTGCGCAGGCCTCGCCGCAGTCGCCGCCATTCACCGAGATCATCAGCCAGCGGCCCTTGAGCGAGGCGAGCGGCACTTCATGGCCGTCGTCGCCCGTCACCATGAGCGCGCCGGGAATGGGCCGCTGCGGTTCGATGAGCGCGCCATAGCTCGTCGTGCCGCCCTTCGGCTTGATCACGTAGTACGTGAAGTACGAAAGCGCGATAGGCGCGCCGCAGATGAGCGCGATGATGAGCAGCGTCCAGCGGCCACGCCGTTTCGCGTCTTTCTGCGCGGGCGTGGCGGCCTGCTGTGCGGCCTGGGCGGAACGGGGGGATTGCGTCGACACTCTCGGGGAACCTCGCTTCTGTCGCTTTCAGTTGTCCATGTGCTGCATGCGCAGCGCCATTGTCTGGATCGTGTCGGGACGGAATTGATTCGTCCGACGGATCATCAGGCGTCCTTCGCGCTGCCTGCGTTTTGCCTTCCGGGCTCTTCGGCGTGCTGCCTGGCTTCGCCTTCGATGCGCTCTTTTGTCGCAGCCTTGCGGGCCGCAAAAAGACCGAAACCAAGCGCCGCGAGCGCCATGCCCCACCACTGGAGCATGTAGCCGTAGTTGCGCTCGACATCGGTGTCCGGCACCGGCCAGGCACGTACGAGCCCGTCCTTGAAGGCCGGCACGAAGCCGGTTTGCTGGATCACGAACGGTTGCAGCGGCAACCCGGTTTCCGCTGCGTAGGAAGCGACGCCGAGATTCTGCCGTATCTTCTGATGCGCTGCAGAGCCGCCCGCACCCAGTTCGAACGCCCGCGAGGCGTCCGCGCGCGCAATGCCTTCCACGACGACCGGCCCCTCCGGTGTGACATAGGGCGCGATCGCGGCGCGGTCTGCGATGTTGCGCGGCAACCAGCCGCGATTCACCAGCACGTAGCCGCCGCCTTCGAGTTTAAGCGGCATCACGACATAAAAACCCGGCTGATCGTTATAGGGACGATTGTCGAGATACACCACGCGCTCGGGCAGAAATGTGCCCGTCGCCCGTACGCGATGAAACTCGATGTCCTTCAGCACGAGCGGCGTTGCACCCACCAGTTGCGGCGTAGACGTTTCGTACTGCGTGATTTGCGCCTGCAGTGCTTCCTTCTGATGCGCGCGGTCGCGCTGCCAGAAGCCGAGCCGAATCGTCACGGCCATCACGATCAGGATGAGCAACGCGGGGACGAGCCTGAATTTCATTGGGCACGCCCGATGCGAAAGATACAAGTGATCGAACCCCGCGCCGTGTGGCACGGTGCGATAATGAGACAGACGTTTTCAGGCATGCCAAATTCCGTGAACTTCATGCACATACTCGTCCCCGTTGCGTTCGCGCTGATCATCGCGAGCATGATCTCCGCGCTCTACTTCATGATGCACGACAGGGGCCGTACCAAGCGGATGGTCTGGTCGCTCGCCACGCGCGTGGGTCTTTCCATCTCGCTCTTTCTCTTCATCCTGTTCGCGCACTGGATGGGCTGGATTCAGTCCACCGGGATTCCTTACGGTCGCTGAGCACGGCTGACTGTAGCCGGACACCCCAGCGCAAACCCCACACCGGAAAACACAAGGCGCCGCGCCGACGAGGTCGGGCGGCGCCTTGTTTCATTCTCATCCCAAACGCCGCGTCCTGCGCAGCGCACCACGCATCACAGCCAGTACACGACGACGTAGAGGCCGAGCCACACCACGTCAACGAAGTGCCAGTACCATGCCGCGCCTTCGAATGCGAAGTGATGCTCCGCGGTGAAGTGGCCGCGAATGAGCCGGATCATCACGACCGTGAGCATCGTGCCGCCCAGGAACACGTGGAAGCCGTGGAAGCCCGTGAGCAGGAAGAACGTCGAACCGTAGATGCCCGAAGCGAGCGTGAGGTTCAGTTCGCCGTACGCGTGGATGTACTCGAACGCCTGCAGGAAGAGGAAGCACACGCCCAGCACAATCGTCGCGGCGAGCCAGGCGATGGCCTTCGAGCGATGGTTGTCGCGCAACGCGTGGTGCGAAACGGTGAGCGTCGCGCCAGAGGAAAGCAGCAGCGCCGTGTTGATGGTCGGCACGGGCCACGGCGTCATCGAGCGGAAGTGCGAGACGAGCGCCGCAGGACCGTTGTTCGGCCACACCGCAGAGAAGTCCGGCCAGATCAGCTTGTAGTCGAGGCTGCCGAGCTGATGCAGGGCGATCGCACGCGCGTAGAAGAGCGCGCCGAAGAACGCGCCGAAGAACATCACTTCCGAGAAGATGAACCAGCTCATGCTCCAGCGGTACGACACGTCGACGCGCTTGCCGTACATGCCGCCCTCGGATTCCGCGATGGCGTCGCCGAACCAGTGCCACAGCGTGAAGAGCAGCCATAGCAGGCCGGCGAGCACGCCGATCGGCCCCCACGACTCGCCGTTGATCCACGAAGCGAGCGACGCGAGCATGACCAGAAGCCCAATGGACGCGCTGATCGGATGCCGCGACGGGTGCGGTACGAAGTAGTACGGGCTATCGTTTTGGCCGCTCATGCCTGTTTCTCCAATTTCCAGTTGCTCCGGACATCGCCGGCTGCATTTACCCGAGTGTGTCCTCGTTATTCACTGCTTCGCGCGACGTTGCGCGCGAAAAGCTCATCCCACCACCGCGTGCACGATCAACAGCAGCACGACGATGAACAGCACTGCGCCGATGATGCCCGCGATGATCAATTGCACGGGGTGCAGGTTCGCGGCGTCGTCTTCGAGGTCGGCGCGTTTGCGCACGCCGAGAAAGGACCACGCCACCGCCTTCATCACCTGCAGGATGCCGCCCTTCTTCTTCGCCGGGCCCGTGCTGCCGCGTTCGTCGCTCATGCGCGTCTCGCCTCCTGGCTTCGTTGCCAGAGCTTCATGCTCCCGCCTGCTGTTTCGGCGGCGGCGGCACGGCCGGCTTGTTCAGCTCGAAAAACGTGTACGACAGCGTGATCGTCTTCACGTCCTTCGGCAGCTTCGGGTCGATCACGAACACCACCGGCATGCGCTTCGTCTCGTTCGCCTTCAAGGTTTGCTGCGTGAAGCAAAAGCACTCGATCTTGCGGAAGTACTCCGTGGCCTGCTTCGGCGCGTAGCTCGGAATGGCCTGCGCGTCGATCGTGCGTCCTTCGTTGTTCGAAATGTCGTACATCACCGTCATGACTTCGCCCGGATGCACGTCGAGGCTCGTTTGCTCCGGCTTGAAGCCGAGCAGCCCGCGTGCGTTCGCGTCGAACTCGACCGAGATCGTGCGCGTCATGTCCACCTGCGTGTTGCGTGCCTCACGCTCCGTGGCGTCGCGCTGCACCAGGTTGTTGATGCCTGTGACCTGGCAGATCGCGCGATACATCGGCACCAGCGCAAAACCGAAACCGAACATCAGCAGCGCCACGACGACGAGCTTGATGAGCATCGACCGGTTGAATGCGCGATCATTTCCAGCTTGCGTGGACATCGGACTTCCTCGAACGATCTTCCGGCAAACGCCTTCGCGTCAATGGCCGGGAAAATACACCTGCTTGACGACGGCAGCCACAAAGAAACCGACTACGACGGCCAACAGAATGAGGCCGAGCCGCAGATTGCCCGCGCGGATCTGCTCAGGCGTGCGCCTTTTTTGTGGGTCCCGGGTCATACGTGCAGCGCGGTTGGCCGCGGCTTCTCCTTGCATCGTGAATCGCCTCTCATGCGTGCTGCGATCAAGACTGCGTGAAGACCGCGGGCTTAGTTCGCGTCCGGCTGTGCGCAGCCGGACGCCACAAACTCGACGGCTTACTCGACCGTCGGCGGATTCTCGAACGTGTGGAAGGGCGCCGGGCTCGGCACGGTCCATTCGAGGCCCGTTGCGCCGTCCCACGGCTTGTCGCCGGCCTTCTCCAGTTCGCCGCCGCCGCGGTACGCAGGCAGCGCCACCGCAAACAGGAAGTACACCTGAGAAAGTCCAAAGCCAAAGGCGCCGATCGAGATCACCTGGTTCCAGTCAGTGAACTGGGCGGGATAGTCGGCATAGCGGCGCGGCATCCCGGCGAGGCCGACGAAGTGCATCGGCAGGAACGCGAGATTGAAGAAGATGAGCGAGCACCAGAAGTGGATCTTGCCGCGCGTCTCGTTGTACATCCAGCCGGTCCATTTTGGAGACCAGTAGTACCACCCTGAGAACAACGCGAATAATGATCCCGCCACCAGCACGTAATGGAAGTGCGCCACCACGAAGTAAGTGCCGTGATACTGGATGTCGAGCGGCGCCATGGCGAGCATGAGGCCCGAAAGACCGCCGAACGTGAACACGATCAGGAAGCCCACTGCCCACAGCATCGGCGTTTCGAAGGTGAGCGAGCCGCGCCACATCGTGGCGACCCAGTTGAACACCTTCACGCCCGTCGGCACCGCGATCAGCATGGTCGCGTACATGAAGAACAATTGGCCCGTGACCGGCATGCCGGTCGCGAACATGTGGTGCGCCCAGACCATGAACGAGAGAATCGCGATCGATGCCGTGGCGTACACCATCGAGCTATAGCCGAACAGCGGCTTGCGCGAGAACGCCGGAATGACCTGCGAGACGATCCCGAACGCCGGCAAGATCATGATGTAGACCTCGGGGTGCCCGAAGAACCAGAAGATGTGCTGGTACATGACCGGGTCGCCGCCGCCTGCAGCGTTGAAGAAGCTCGTGCCGAAGTGGCGGTCGAACAGCAGCATCGTGATCGCGCCTGCGAGCACCGGCATCACGGCGATCAGCAGGTAGGCGGTGATGAGCCACGTCCACACGAACATCGGCATCTTCATGAGCGTCATTCCCGGCGCCCGCAGGTTCAGGATGGTCACGACGATGTTGATGCCGCCCATGATCGACGAGGCGCCCATGATGTGCACCGCGAAGATCGCGAAGTCCATGCCCGGGCCCATCTGCGTGGAGAGCGGCGCGTAAAGCGTCCAGCCCGCGGCGGTCGCGCCGCCCGGCGAGAAGAACGAGCCGACCAGCAGGCATGCGGCGGCGGGCAGCAGCCAGAAGCTGAAGTTGTTCATGCGCGCGAACGCCATGTCCGAGGCGCCGATCTGCAGCGGAATCATCCAGTTCGCGAAGCCCACGAACGCCGGCATGATCGCGCCGAACACCATGATGAGGCCGTGCATCGTGGTGAGCTGGTTGAAGAACTCGGGGCGCATGATCTGCATGCCCGGCTCGAACAGCTCTGCACGAATGGCGAGCGCCATGACGCCGCCCGACAGGAACATCACGAACGAGAAGAGCAGATACAGCGTTCCGATGTCCTTGTGGTTCGTCGCGAGCAGCCAGCGGCGCCAGCCGTGGGGCGTGGCGTGCGCGTGGTCGCCGTGCACGTGGCCGTGCCCTCCAGCTACATCGTGTCCGATGCTAGACATGACTTATCTCCTGTCGGTCCGGAGTTGGCGCTTTAGCGCCCGACTCCAGCCCCATGCAATTTAACTGCGGAAGCGAATTGCTTTGTGTCTCTTGCTGCAGCGTTTGCTTGCTTGTTATGTGCTCGCGCAGCGCTTGTCCTGCGTCTCTTGCTGCTTGTCTTTCTTGCGCTGGCCCGCTCAGGCCGCCGCGCCGATCTCCACCCGGCGCGCTTCCTTCGCGTTCGCGCCGCCCGTGATCGTTTCCGGCTTCTTCAGAATGATGCGGTCTTCGGCGATGCCTGCCGCCTTCATCGCGTCGCGCACGGCTTGCGCGCGGCGCTTGGCGAGGTCTGCGTTCGTGCTGGCGTTGCCGCTCGCATCGGTGTAGCCGGAGAGCGTGAACTTCGCGTCCGGGTGCGCCTTTGCGTAATCGGCGGCAGCCTGGATGGCGTCCTTCGCGTCGGCGGGCAGCGTGCTCTTGCCCACTTCGAAGTAGACGCTTGCCGGCAGCGCGGCTGCGCTCGGCGCCGCGGCGCCCGACGCCTGATCCGCGCCGCTTGCCGCCGCCGCACCACTCGCCGCGCTCGCTTCGGCAGCGCCGCTAGCCTCTTGCGCGCCACTGGCCGCTGCCGCGCCGCTCGCACCGCCCGCACCCGCCGCGGCGGTATGGTCGCCGCCCTCGGGCATCTTGCCGTTACGCGCGTCGGTCACCTGGCGCGGCTGCAGAATGTCGCCGGTGTGGTTGCCCCACGAGTTGCGCTCGTACGTGATCACGGAGGCGATCTCGACGTCGTTGAGCGTGGGCGCCCACGAAGGCATGGCGTTCTTGCCCTTCAGGACGATGCTCACGTGCTCGGCGATCGGGCCGTTGGCGATCTTGCTGCCGTCGAGCGCCGGGAACGCGCCTGCGCCCTTGCCGGTGGGCTGATGGCACACCGCGCAGTTCGACGTATAGACCTTCTCGCCGCGCTCCTTGAGTTCAGCCAGCGTGTAGGTCTTGTTCGGGTCGTCGTTGGCGGCGGCCATCTTCGCCTTTTGCGTATCGACCCACTTCGCATAGTCCTCGTCGGAGAGCACCTCGACCACGACCGGCATGAACGCGTGCTCCTTGCCGCACAGCTCGGTGCAGAAACCACGATACGTGCCGACCTTGTCGGCCTTGAACCACGTGTCGCGCACGAAGCCCGGAATCGCGTCCTGCTTCACGCCGAACGCGGGCACGTACCACGAGTGCACGACGTCGTTGGCCGTAGTGATGATGCGGATCTTCTTGTTCACCGGCACGACCAGCGGATTGTCGACTTCCTGCAGGTACGTATCCGTGATCGGCACCCGGTTGTTCACCTCGGAGCGCGGCGTGCTGAGCGTGGAGAGGAAGTTGATGCCCTCGCCCGGCCCCTTCACGTAGTCGTAGCCCCATTTCCACTGGTAGCCCGTGACCTTCACGGTGAGGTCGGCGTTGGACGTGTCCTTCATCGCGACGACGGCCTTGGTGGCAGGCAGCGCCATCAACACGACGATGATGAACGGCACCACCGTCCAGATGATTTCGACCGTGGTGCTCTCATGGAAGTGAGCGGCCTTGTGGCCCTTCGATTTACGGTGCGCGTAGATCGAATAGAACATGACGCCGAACACGCCGACGAAAATCACGGCGCACAAGAGCAGCATCATCATATGGAGGCTGTAGAGCTCTTCGGCGATGCGCGTGACGGGCGGCTGGAAATTGATCTCGTTCACCGCAGGGCCGCCTGGGCTGTCTCCGACTGCGAGTGCCGCGCCGGCGACGAGGAATCCGCTGCACGCCAGCACGCCCTGGAGGGCTCGCTTGATTGTTTTCATAGCTTCCTTACCCATAATTTCCATTCAAACCCTCGACCCCGCAGGAAGGTTTTGCAACCAGGGCGCCCCCTGGGACGCTCGTACCACCAACCGGCAAACTCACGCGCCGCGCATCAACCCGCGCGCGCAAGCCAGGCACGCAGTTCCCGCGCGAACTGCGCACGCCGATATTGCGGCAGATGCAACCCGACAGCGACCGCCTGACCGCGGGACACGAGGCGCACCGGGTCGCGTGGGGTCGCGCCCGGCTCGACCCGGACCCAGCGGGGATTGAATTCGAACTGCGTGAGCGCGTCGGCGCTCATCTGTTCGATCACCAGCCGGTTCGGATAAAGCCTGATACGTTCGTAATCGACAGCATGGCGCGCATAAATGACAAAAGCGCCGCCTACTACCAACAGATCGATACCGGTAAACGGCAAAACCAGCCAGGCGCCGTGGATCAACAACAGAACGGCGATCGCGATGGAAACCAGCGCCAGCGAAACATAGAAGAACACGAATTGCCTGGGCGAAACCGAACAGTTGCGCTTCATGGTCCAGTCTTTCAGGACGGGCTCCGGACTCGCCAGCAGATCAGACGCCTGCATCGCTCGCATCCCCCACGTGCAACTTCGCCAGACTATCGCCGCGCCGCGCCTCGCACAACTACGGGAACATCTGGACTTGCCACAATGGATTTTGGGGACCCTTCCCTGCAGCAAACTGACGCATTATAGGCGCGATCCCCGGCCCTCACAAGCAAGGCTCAATCACCCGCAAACCCATAACAGACGGGCCTTGCAGCGATTTTTCAAGCATTTCCCCGGGGCTTTTCAGGCGCTAATTTCAGGCATAACGAAAGCCCCCTTACCACGTTACCGATTCCTTGCCGGACCCCGGCCGATGTCTTCGAGGCGCACGATTCCATGTCCTTCGGCGGTCGTGCGCGGCACAGCTTTCCACGCATGGCCGTAAATGATCTCGAAGGTCAGCGGGATCGTGCCTGCGTGTGGCCCATCCGTACAGCGGCGCGCTTCGAGCGCGGCCACGAGCGCACGGTGCAGGCGCCGCGCGCCGTGCGTGCCGCCGTTATCATGCTCGCCATCGCCGTCGCGCTCGAACGGATACGCGCCCCAACGGCGCACATCGGCGAGCAGCTTCTCCGGCGTCTTGTAGGTGATGGTGAGCGTTTCCTGGTCCATCACCGGAATCTCGAAACCGTTCTCCACGAGCATGTCACCAAGATCGTGCATGTCGACGAAATCGATCACGTGCGCGCGCGTCGGCACGCCGTGCGCGGCTTCGATCTCGGCGAACGCGCCGCGCAGTTCCTTGAGCGTGTCGGGCCCGAGCGTGCTGAACATCAGCAGCCCGTTGACCTTGAGCACGCGCTGCCACTCCCCGAACACGAGGTCGGGGCGCGGATGCCAATGCAACGCGAGATTCGACCACAGCAGTTCGAACGCGTCATGCGCAAACGGCAGTCCAGCGAAGTCGGCCTGCGCGACACGCGGACCGCGTGAACCGAGTGCACGGCCAACCGATGCGGGCAGAAAGCGCCGCCAGCTCGTGTCGGGCGCATCGTGCTCGCGGGCGCGGCGCAGCATGGCGAGGGAGAGATCGGTGCCGAACACGGGCGCTTCGGGAAAGCGCTCGCGCAAGCCGGGCAGGTCGTCGCCCTGGCCGCACGCGATGTCGAGTACGGCTGCGGGATGTACCTTGATGTATTCGAGGCGCTCGCGCATGCGTTGCGCGATTTCACGCGGCAGGAAGGCAACGTCGTCGAAAGTCGCCGCACGGCGATCGAAAATGCGCCGAAGGTACCGGGTGTCATAGTCCGGACGGCCAGTTCTTGCGGGAGACGGGGACATGTCGGTCGTATTGGCGAAGTCTGCGAAGTATACTCGCTCACTCCTTTCCTTTCAGTCACGCGAGCCCGCTGCCCGGGCCGTCCTTCGATGCCGCCGCGCCCTATTTCACGTGAGCCACGCAATACAACGCGTGTCACGCCGACAACTTCGGACCGCACTGCGCACCGCATTCGTCATGCGGGCATGGCGTACGTCTCGCGCGTGTGTCGAAAAGCGCGGGCGCTGCCGTCACGGCTTGCCCACTTCGTGCTGCCCAATCTGTGCCCATTATGCGGCAATTTGACGCGAGCCACGCTCTGCGTGTGCTGCGATGCGGCGTACTGGAATGAGCCGCGCCTGCGCTGCACGGTCTGCGCCATGCCACTCGCGCACAGGCGTGGTGCGGCAGGCGCACGCTACCGCTGCGAGGCCTGCATCGACGCGCCGCCCGCATTCGACGCGACGCTCGCGCTCGCCGACTATCGCGCGCCGCTCGACCTGCTCGCGCGGGGCCTGAAGTTTCGCACGCGCCTGGCTCTCGGCGAGGAATTCGCGCGACGCCTCGCACTGGGCGCCCAAGATATGCCCGATGAACACGGCATGCCGGAGATCGTCGTGCCGGTGCCGCTCTCGCGCGAGCGCCTCGTGGAGCGCGGCTACAACCAGGCCTGGCTGATCGCGCGTCCGCTCGCACGCCGCCTCGGCACGTGCGCGGACGCTACGCTCGTACGACGCATTCTGCATACGGCGCCGCAATCGAAGCTCGATCGCGAGACGCGCCGTCGCAATGTCGGCCGGGCGTTCGCGCTCACGCGGTCACTCAGCGGCCAGCATGTGGGCGTGGTCGACGACGTGATGACCTCGGGCGCGACGCTCGACGCGCTCGCGCGCACGCTCAAGGCCGCCGGCGCACGGCGCGTGACGAATTTCGTCGCGCTGCGCACGCCGAAAGACTGATCGGCCTCACACTATTCAAGACATCGAGAGAGTTTCATCGTCATGTTCAACGTCGTTCTCGTCGAACCCGAAATTCCGCCGAACACCGGCAACGTGATCCGCCTGTGCGCGAACACCGGGGCGCGGCTGCATCTGATCGAGCCGCTCGGCTTCCCCCTCGACGACGCGAAGATGCGCCGCGCGGGGCTCGATTACCACGAGTACGCGCAAATGCACGTGCACGGCAACTGGGACGCCTTCATCGCCAAAGAAGCACCGGATCCGTCGCGCATGTTCGCGTTCACGACGCGCGGCTCGGGCCGCTTTCACTCGCACGCATTCCAGCCGGGCGACTGGTTCGTATTCGGCGCGGAAACGCGTGGCCTGCCCGACGTGGTGCTCGAGCGCTTCGAGACGCCACAGCGCGTACGGCTGCCGATGCGCCCCGGCAACCGCAGCCTGAATCTCTCGAACACGGTCGCGATCGTGGTGTTCGAAGCCTGGCGTCAGACCGGGTTCGAAGGCGGCGAATAAGTCGAACGCGGTGCGCTACGCGTTGCCCCGCGCCGCGAGCTCACCCTCGTAGCGCGCGAGCATCGCATTATCGAAGCACGCGAAGATCACATGCTCGAGCGCTGGGCACTTCGGTAATTCGTCGATCACGGTCGCGACTGCGATCTTCACCGCCTCATCGGCGGGAAAACGGTAGACGCCGCAACTGATTGCCGGAAACGCGATGCTCGTCACCCCCGCCTCGCGCGCGCAGTCGAGCGAGCGCCGGTAGCACGAAGCCAGCAGTTGCGCTTCGTCATCGCCGCCGCCATGCCAGACGGGCCCCACGGTATGGATCACGTGTTTCGCGGGAAGGCGATAGCCGCCGGTGATTTTGGCGTCGCCGGTCGGGCAGCCGTTCAGCGTCTCGCACTCGTGCTGCAGGTCCGGGCCGCCTGCGCGATGAATCGCGCCATCCACGCCGCCGCCGCCGAGCAGCGATTCGTTCGCGGCGTTGACGATCGCGTCGACCTTCAACGTCGTGATGTCGACGGCCTGCGCCTCGATGCGGCAATTTCCGATGGTCAACATACAGTCCTCCTTTGCGCTTCCGGAGTCAGTGCATCAGCACTAACTCCGGTCCCACGCAGAGCGAGCGCGCCTCATGCAAGGCGCAGCAGGACCGAAGCGCCCTACTCCGCCTTCGCGTCGCGCCGCAGCAGCGCGCTCACGGCGTCGCGCGGCGCGACACCGTCGAACAGCACGGCGCATACCGCCTCGGTAATCGGCATGTCGATGCCATGCGCGTGCGCAAGCGCCAGCACGGCCTGCGCACAGCGTACGCCTTCGGCCACATGGCCGAGTGCGCCGAGGATGTCGTCGAGCGTGCGGCCGCTTGCGAGCTGCTTGCCCACGGTACGGTTGCGCGAGAGATCGCCGGTGGCCGTGAGAATGAGGTCGCCGAGGCCAGTGAGCCCAGTGAAGGTTTCCGCGCGACCGCCGAGCGTGACGCCAAGGCGCGTCATCTCCGCGAGGCCGCGCGTGATGAGCGCGGCGCGTGCGTTCAGGCCGAGGCCCAGGCCATCCGCGATGCCGGTCGCGATCGCAAGCACGTTCTTGACCGCGCCGCCCACCTCGACGCCGACCACGTCGTCGCCGGTATAGATGCGCATGGCGCGGTGATGGAACGCGGCGAGCGTGCGCTCGCGGCAGTCGGCGGAGGCGCTCGCCACCGTCAACGCGACGGGCAGGCCCTCGCCCACTTCGCGCGCGAAGCTCGGCCCCGAGAGCACGCCGTTGCTCGCGTGGCCGGGCAAAACGGCCGCCACGACCTGATGCGGCATGAGCTGCGATTCGGCCTCGAAGCCCTTGCAGAGCCAGACGAAATGCGCGGGCACGCGGCCCATGTCGCGCAGCGTGCAGAGCATGCCGCGCAGGCCCGCCACGGGCGTGGCGAGCACGACGAGATCCGCCTCGCCCGAAGCGTGGTCGAGCGCGGCAGCGAGATCGGTTTCGTATTGGAGAGACTTGGGCAGCGCGACGCCCGCAAGGTAGCGGGCGTTTTCATGCGTCTTGCGCAAGGTGTCGACGAGCGCGCCATCGCGCGCCCACAACAGCGTGTGATGCGCCTGGGCAAGGTGCCCTGCCAGCGCGGTGCCCCACGCTCCGGCGCCGAGAACGGCGATGTTCATTCCGATACTCCGCACCGGTAGTTCGTGGAAACGATCAACGTACGCTTTAGTGCGTCGCGCTGCTTGCGCCGTCTTGCTGGGCGAGTTGCTGCAGGCGTTGCTCGTAGAGCGCCTGGAAGTTGATCTCGGCCAGGTGGATCGGCGGGAAGCCCGCGCGCGTGATCGCGTCGGCGATGTTCGAGCGCAGGTACGGGAACAGGATGGTCGGGCAAGCGATGCCGACGAGCGGATCGACCTGTTCGGCCGGAATGTTGCGGATGTCGAAAATGCCGGCTTGCTTGGCTTCGATCAGGAACGCAACCTTGTCCTTGACCTTGGCGGTGACGGTGCCGGTGACGATGATCTCGAACACCGAGTCGGCGAGGCGCTCGGCCTTCACGTCGACTTCCACTTCGACCGAAGGCATGTCCTGCTCAAGGAAGATGGCCGGCGAATTCGGCTGCTCGAGCGACATGTCCTTGAGGTAGATGCGCTGGATATTGAAGAACGGCTGGTTGTTCTCGTCAGACATGGTGTATGGCTTCCCTGATTGAATGGATCACGGCGGCATTATCGTGGCATCTCGAAGTCCCGAAAATGCGCCGCACTACGGCAATGAACGGCAACAGGCCCGCGCAAGCCTCGCTGGCTCGCGCGGGCCGAAACCCTGCGTCGCTACGTCGCGCTGCGCAGCCCGCCTGCGGACCGAGGCCGCACGGCAATCGGGCTGCAAATCAGGCTATGAACCCGCCTCTAACCTCAGGCGGCTTCGAGCAGCGGCGTCAAGCCGCCCGCACGGTCGAGCGCGGAGAGGTCATCGTAACCGCCCACGTGCGTCTCGCCGATGAAAACCTGCGGCACGGTACGCCGGCCGGTGCGCGTCATCATCTCGTCGCGCCGCGCCGGGTCCCGGTCGATCAGCACTTTCTCGATGTGTTCGACGCCGCGCGACTTTAAAAGACGCTCGGCCATCTGGCAATACGGGCACACCTGGGTGCTGTACATGACCACTTTGCTCACTTCGAACCTCCTTGTTTCACGACCGGCATTCCGGCCTGCTGCCAGGCGTTCACGCCGCCGTCCAGCACGTGGACCTCGGCAAAACCGGCGTCCTTCACGAGGCGCAGTGCCTTGTGCGACTGCTGGCCCGTCTGGCAGACCAGCAACACCGGGTTGCTTTTGTTCTTCACGAGCTGGCCGATCTTCGTCTCGAGTTCGCCAAATTCAACCTGGCGCGACGACGGCAGATGGCCCTTCGCGAATTCACCCGCGGGACGCAGGTCGACGACCACCGCATTGCGGCGGTTAATGAGCTGCGTCGCCTCGGCGGTGGAAACGCCGCCGCGGCCGCCGCGCTTGAGCGTCGGCCACAGGAGCAACCCTCCTGAGATGAGGACGATCGCGATGAGTACAAGGTTGATGTAATTGGTGAAGAACGTCACGGAGGGTCCGCCGGAAAAAGGGAAAGTCGGAGAAATCGTGCGAAATCGGATTCGGACAATCCGCTCATTATAAAATAACCGTTTGTCGCAGGGTTACCGCCCCCCAGCCCGGGCGTGCAGCCCGCCGGACTGGAGCGCTGCCATGCCGTCGCTGCGGCGTCGCGCTTCCCGTCCCCGATTACCGCTTCCTTCACTACCGACCGGCATCCTCATGTACAAACTCGTACTCATCCGCCACGGCGAATCGACGTGGAACAAGGAAAACCGCTTCACCGGCTGGGTGGACGTCGACCTCACCGAGCAGGGCAACCGCGAAGCGCAGCAGGCAGGCCAGCTGCTCAAGGAGTCCGGCTACACGTTCGACATCGCCTACACCTCGGTGCTCAAGCGCGCGATCCGCACGCTCTGGCACGTGCAGGACCAGATGGACCAGATGTATCTGCCCGTGGTCCACTCGTGGCGCCTGAACGAGCGTCACTACGGCGCGCTTTCGGGCCTGAACAAGGCCGAAACCGCCGCCAAGTTCG
Organism: Paraburkholderia flagellata; assembly: GCF_021390645.1. Classification (GTDB taxonomy): domain Bacteria; phylum Pseudomonadota; class Gammaproteobacteria; order Burkholderiales; family Burkholderiaceae; genus Paraburkholderia; species Paraburkholderia flagellata. Next base: position 261,944 of record NZ_JAJEJT010000001.1, on the reverse strand, counting down.
GCGACGAGCAGGTTCTGGTCTGGCGTCGCAGCTACGACACGCCGCCGCCCGCGCTCGAGCCGACCGACTCGCGCACGGCATACAACGACCCGCGCTACGCCAAGGTGCCGCGCGAGGAGCTGCCGCTCACCGAGTGCCTGAAGGACACGGTCGCGCGCGTGATGCCGATCTGGAACGAGTCGATCGCACCGGCCATCAAGGCGGGCAAGAAGGTGGTGATCGCCGCGCACGGCAACTCGATCCGCGCGCTCGTGAAGTACCTCGACAACATTTCGGATGACGACATCGTCGGCCTGAACATCCCGAACGGCGTGCCGCTCGTCTATGAACTGGACGAGAACCTCAAGCCCATCAAGAACTACTATCTGGGCGACGCCGAAGCCATCGCGCAAGCGCAGGCCGCTGTTGCGAACCAGGGCAAGAAGGCGGGCTAAACGCACTTCCCGTCATCGGCCGCATCCTGGCCGTGCCTTGTTCATTCAGGCAGCCGCCGGTCCGATGGACCGGCGGCTGGCCGTGGACAGTGCCCACCGCCCTCGCGCGAGCCGCGCGCCTTCGCGTCGTCAATCGCGGGCTCCCACGATTCGTTGCACATTCCCCTTTTCCGCTTTTTTCGTCCTGGCTGACAAGATTGCCAGCGCCCTGTCAGCACCGCGCCAGCACCGGATTCACGGCACACGGTTTGCGAACCAGGCGTCGGCCGCGCTGTCTTAGTCCCATCGTTCGCGCCTTATACACAGCCACGGCGGGTGTGCAGTTATACTTGTCCGTCGCTTTTCCAATAGACGCTGCCACGCGCCTTCTCGACCGCACGCAACATACTCTATGCGAAAGAACCTGAAAAACATCGGCCTGATCGCCGCTGGCCTCGCAACCGGCGTATTTGCCACCCTGCAGATTTCCGCCGAGGCGCAGCAAACCACGCAGACGGTCGTCGAACCGCTGCCGCTCGACCAGCTGAGGCTCTTTGCCGAAGTGTTCGGTCAAATCAAGCATGAGTATGTCGTGCCGGTGGACGACAAGAAGCTCCTCACCGCCGCCATCAAGGGCATGGTGTCGAGCCTCGACCCGCACTCGTCGTATCTCGACAAGACCGATTACCAGGAGCTCCAGGAACAGACCAAGGGTCGTTTCGCGGGCCTCGGCATCGAAATCTCGTCGGAAGACGGGTTGATCAAGGTCATCTCGCCGATCGAAGACACACCCGCGTACCGCGCCGGCATTCGTCCGGGCGACCTCATCACGCGCATCAACGACAAGCCGGTGCGCGGCATGACGCTCGACCAGGCCGTCAAGCAGATGCGCGGCGACCCGGGCACCAAGGTCACACTCACGATCTTCCGCAAGACCGACGACCGCACCTTCCCGCTCACCATCACGCGCGCCATCATCAAGGTGCAGAGCGTGAAGTCGAAGATCCTGCAACCGGGCTACGCGTATATCCGCATCACGAGCTTCCAGGAGCGCACGGTCCCCGACCTCGCCCAGAAGCTGCAGGACATCGCGCGCCAGGAACCTAACCTCAAGGGCATCATCCTCGACCTGCGCAACAACGGCGGCGGCCTGCTGCAAAGCGCCGTGGGCGTGGCGGGCGCGTTCCTGCCGCCGGACTCGGTCGTCGTCTCGACGAACGGCCAGATCCCGGACTCGAAGCAGGTCTACCGCGACACCTACGAGAACTACCGCCTGCCGTCGTTCGACGGCGACCCGCTCAAGGGCGAAGCGGCCGAGTTCAAGACCGTGCCGATGATCGTGCTGACCAACGCCTATTCGGCGTCGGCTTCGGAAATCGTCGCGGGCGCGCTGCAGGACTCCAAGCGTGCGCTGATCGTCGGCAAGACGACGTTCGGCAAGGGCTCGGTGCAGACCGTGCGCCCGATGACGGCCGACACGGCGCTGCGCCTGACCACGGCGTACTACTACACGCCGAGCGGCCGCTCGATCCAGAACAAGGGCATCCGTCCTGACATCGCGGTCGACCAGTATTCCGACGGCGATCCGGATGACGCACTCGTCACGCGCGAAGTGGACTACCAGAACCACCTCGCCAATACGCAGGATCCGGACGAGAAGAAGGAGCAGGATGTGCGCGAGCAGGAGCGCATGGACATGCTGCGCCAGCTCGAGGAGCAGAACGACAAGAAGACGCCGGAGCAGCGCCAGAAGGATCGCGAGCGCAAGCCGGTCGAATTCGGCTCCACCGACGACTTCATGCTCCAGCAGGCGCTGAACAAGCTCCAGGGCAAGCCGGTGACCGAGTCGAAGTCGCCGATGGAGCGCCGCCTCGCACAGCAGAAGCCGCCGACCTCGGCTTCCGCGCCGATCGCCGTGAAGCCGGGCGCGCTCATCATGGCGCCGGCTCCGGGCTCTGCTGCCGCGCCGGCTTCGGCTCCGGCCAAGTAACACGCTGTACCCGCCTCGCGACCCGCGCGTCTTGTGCGCCGGTCGCGAGGCCGCCCCTCCTCCAGCCGCTGGCGTCGTTACAATAACTGCACTGTATTTCCCCGGCGCGCGCTTCTCCATTCAGGGCCACTCAGGCTCTCGAGGTCCATCGCAGCGCCATCGAGCAAGCGCATCGCGATGAACGACGACCAACTCCTTCGCTATTCCCGCCATATCCTCGTCGACGAGATCGGCATCGAGGCGCAGCAGCGCTTTCTGGACGCGCACGCGATCGTCGTGGGCGCAGGAGGGCTCGGGTCGCCGGCGGCGATGTATCTCGCGGCCTCTGGCGTGGGCACGCTCACGCTCGTCGACAACGACACCGTCGACCTCACGAACCTGCAGCGGCAGATCATGCACGAGACGGCGTCGGTGGGCCGCGCGAAGGTCGAGTCGGGCCGCGACGCCATCGCGCGCCTGAATCCCGAGGTGAAGGTGAACGCGCTGCAAACGCGCATCGACGATGCGTGGCTCGATGCGCACGTGCCGGGCGCAACAGTCGTGCTCGACTGCACCGACAATTTCGCCACGCGCCACGCCATCAACCGCGCGTGCGTGAAGCACGGCGTGCCGCTCGTCTCGGGCGCGGCGCTGCGTTTTGACGGGCAGATCAGCACGTTCGACTTCCGCGACGACGCTTCGCCCTGCTACGCCTGCGTGTTTCCCGAAGATCAACCCTTCGAGGAAGTGGCGTGCTCGACGATGGGAGTGTTCGCGCCCACGGTGGGCATCATCGGCGCGATGCAGGCGGCCGAGGCGTTGCGCGTGATTGGCGGCATCGGCGCGCCGCTCGTCGGACGGCTCATGATGCTCGACTCGCTGCGCATGGAGTGGAACACGATGCGCGTGGCGCGGCAGCCGGATTGCCCGGTGTGCGGCGAGCGGCACCGGCACGCTTGAAGCGCGCGCAAGCCTGGACAAAAAAAGCCCCGGACATGCCGGGGCTTTTTGCATTTGCGTGCGAGCGCGCGTGAAGAGGGTCAGGCCTGCATCACACGTTGCAGCGCCACCTGCAACTCCTCGGGCTCGTAAGCGGCCAGCACTTCCGACACCGGTTTTTCCAGCGTCTTGAGCTGCGAGCGGAGGATCTCCTGCTTCACCACGAGCAACTGGCTCGGATGCATCGAAAACTCGGTGAGCCCCATGCCGAGCAGCAAGCGCGTGAACGCCGGATCGCCCGCCATTTCCCCGCACACCGAAACCGGCACGCCCGCGCGCTTCGCCTCGCGCAGCGTATGTGCGATCAGCTGCAGCACGGCCGGATGCAGCGGGTCGTACAGGTCGGCCACCGCGTTGTCGGCCCGATCGATGGCGAGCGCGTACTGAATCAGGTCGTTGGTGCCGATCGAGAGGAAGTCCAGACGCCGCAGGAACATCGGCAGCGCGAGCACCGCCGCCGGAATCTCGATCATCGCGCCGACCTGGATGTTGGGATCGTAGGCGTAACCGGCGTCGTCGAGCTGGCGCTTCGCCTCGCGGATCAGGTCGAGCGTCTGGTCGATCTGCTGCGCGTGCGCGAGCATCGGAATCAGGATCTTGACCGAACCGAACGCCGAGGCGCGCAGGATCGCGCGCAGTTGCGTGAGGAACATCTGCGGCTCGGAGAGGCTCCAGCGGATCGCGCGCAGGCCGAGCGCGGGGTTCGCGGCCGTTTCGTAGCCGTCGCCGCTGCTCATCGAGTCGAGCGGCTTGTCCGCACCCACGTCGATCGTGCGGATCGTCACGGGCAGGCCGTTCATGAGCTCGACCGCGCGACGGTAGGCGGCGAACTGCTCGTCCTCCTCCGGCAACTGGTTCTTGTGGTTCATGAACAGGAACTCGGTGCGGAAGAGACCCACGCCCGTCGCACCCGAGTCGAGCGCGGCCTGCGCGTCGTCGGGCAGCTCAATGTTCGCGTAGAGCTGGATCTTCGCGCCGCACAGCGTTTGCGTGGGCGAGAACTTCAGGCGCTGGAGCTTGCGCCGCTCGAGCGCCATCTCGCTTTGCCGGTAGGTGTACTCCTCCAGCACGATCGGCGCGGGATCGACGATCACGACGCCATGGTCGCCGTCGACGATGATGAGATCGTCCTGTCGGATCAGCGCACTCGCCTGCTGCATGCCCACGGCCGCCGGAATGCCCAGACTGCGCGCCACGATGGCCGTGTGCGAGGTGCGCCCGCCCAGATCGGTGACGAAGCCCTGGAAGGTTTGCCCCTTGAACTGCAACATGTCGGCCGGCGCGATGTCGTGCGCGACGACGATCATCTCGTCGCAGCCGCCGTGCAGCGAGGGGGGCATGGCGCCCGCGAGCGACTTCAGCACGCGCTCCACGACCTGTTCGATATCGGCCTTGCGCTCGCGCAGGTATTCGTCCTCCACGTCGTCGAAGTGGCGCGAGAGGCGTTCCAGCTGTTCGGTAAGCGCCCACTCCACATTGAATCGGCGCGTGCGGATGAGGTCGATGGTCTCCTGCACGAGCATCACGTCGTTCAGGATCATGAGGTGAACGCCGATGAACGCGCCCATTTCGGAAGGGGCGTCGGCGGCGAGGTCGGCGCGCAGCGCGTCGAGTTCCTTCTCCACGGCCTGAAGCGCCGCGCGAAAGCGCTCGATTTCGTCTTCGATCTGCGCGGGCTCGATGATGTAGTGGTCGACGTCGAGCGCAGCCGGGGCGATCAGATACGCTCGCCCGATGGCTATACCGCGTGATACGGGAATTCCATGCAGCGTGAACGGCACGCGCACCTCCTCTGGTTATTTGATGCTGCGGCAAACCGCTGCAATGCGCTCTCTCAGACCCCGGCGACGATTATAAATTCCAGCGCGGCCAAATGTGGCCGTGCGCGCGTGTTCGCGCCTTACTGCGGCCTTCTGCAGCAGCCCCCGGCGCACAAATGAAAACGCCGCGGCAAACCGCGGCGTTCCGTGCAAGGCGCAACGACCGCGCGCGTCTTACTGGCCTTCACCAAACTTGTCGGCGATCAACTTGAGCAGCGCGCTCATGGCGTCAGCCTCGTCTGGGCCTTCGGTTTCGATCATCACCGTGCTGCCGATGCCTGCCGCCAGCATCATGACCCCCATGATGCTCTTGGCGTTGATGCGGCGGCCGTTGCGGCTCATCCAGATTTCCGCCTGATAGTTGCCTGCGAGCTGCGTCAGCTTCGCCGATGCCCGCGCGTGCAGGCCGAGTTTGTTCACGATGGTCGTTTCTTGTTGCAGCATAGGTCGATCCGGACGCTGTGTGTGGAAGTGTGACTGGGGTCTTTCGATGTGCCTTGTTTTTGGCTTTCGGTGCCGCGCCGCCGGTTCAGGTGGTGCCAGCCGGCCTGAATACGCCCGCCGCGACACCGCCTGTGCAAGCCGCGCCCAGCGCTGCGGCGGCCGGCTGACTGGCGCTCTCGCCTGCGGCCTGACTTGCGGTGTGCTTCGTCGCGTCAGCAGCGCCTTCGGTGCAGGGCGTGGGCGGGCAGCCGCATTCGCTCGCCGTGGCCGCAACGGACGGCACGGTCGGCCCGATGGTCTGGACGCCCTTGCTCGCGCCGGCGAGCGCCTTTTCGACGAGCGTGTCGAGCGGCGTCGCGCGGTAGCACACGGCACGCACCAGCATCGGCAGATTCACGCCGGCCAGCACGCGCACCTCGGGCACCGTGGCGAGGCGTGCTGCGATGTTCGAAGGCGTGGCCCCGAACATGTCGGTCAACACGAGCGCGCCGTTGTCCTCGCGCAAGCGCTCGATCTCCGAATGTGCCTTGGCGACCACTTCAGCCGGGTCGCTGTCGGGGAGCACGTCGAGCGCGCCGATACGCGCCGGACAACCGCCATAGATATGCGCGATGCACTCGCGTAGCGCGGTAGCGAGCGGTGCGTGCGCAATGATCAGAATCCCTGCCATGTCAGCTTGACTGCAAAAAACGGCTCAGGTTGATGCCCGGACGATACGTAGATCGCGTCCTGCAGCGCCGAGCCTGCGGCCAGCCGTGGGCTCGCAGGGTCGGAACACGCGCCGCGCGGCAACCAGATCGTCTGTACGACGCCGGCTTGCCAGCCCGGAACGCGGGCTCGCGGCATTGTAGCAGGGTCATTTTCGCGCACGCGAGGCGGTTCTGCTCACAGCGGCGACAGATGTCGCGCGCCATTCACAGACTCCGGGCGCGTGCACAACCTTTCGTGGTCCGAAACTGCCCGCCAGCCAAGGTCTCGATGGCGCGGCCGCCCTGCAGGGCGCCCACAGCTCGCAAATGCCGCCATACATGCGGCTTTCAAGTCCGCATTCCAGGTGCGGGCTTCAAATGCGCCCCGGCCCGTGATTCGGGGCAAAAACCGGCCGATCCAATTCAGGCCGCCGCGCGCTCCAGCGCGTCGATGAACATGGTGGCCACATCGAAGCCCGTTTGCTCCATGATTTCGCGGAAACACGTCGGGCTCGTGACATTGACCTCGGTTAGCCAGTCGCCGATGGCATCGAGCCCGACGAGCAGCAGGCCGCGTGCCGCGAGCGTCGGGCCGAGCGCTTTCGCGATCTCCATATCGCGCGCCGTGAGCGGCTGCGCGACGCCAAGTCCGCCCGCCGCCAGATTGCCGCGCACTTCATTGCCCTGAGGAATGCGCGCGAGCGAAAACGGCACCGGCTCGCCGCCGATCAGCAGAATGCGCTTGTCGCCGGCCTTGATCTCGGGGATGAACTTCTGCGCCATCACGCTGCGCGCGCCGTCATGGCTCAGCATCTCGATGATCGAGCCGAGGTTCATGCCGTCCGCTTTCACGCGGAACACGCCCATGCCGCCCATGCCGTCGAGCGGCTTCAGGATCACGTCCTGATGCTCTTCGTGGAACTTGCGCAGGCGCGCCGCGCTGCGCGTGACGAGCGTGGGCGCGACGAACTGCGGAAATTCACCGATGGCGAGCTTTTCCGAATGATCGCGAATCGACTGCGGCTTGTTGAAGATCTTCGCGCCCGCGCGCTCGGCAATCTCCAGCAGCCACGTGGACGTCACGTACTCCATGTCGAACGGCGGGTCCTTGCGCATGACGACGGCGTCGAAGCCCGTGAGCGCGCGCGAATCGGCGCTGGCTTCGAACCACGTTTCGCGATGCAGGTCCGCCGTATCGCCGACGATCGTAAAGCGCCGCACGTCGGCTTCGACCTGGCCGTTCACCCATGCGAGATGTTGCGGCTCGCACGCAAAGAGCCTGTGGCCGCGCTTCGCGGCCTCGGCCATCATCGCGTAGGTCGAGTCCTTGTAGATCTTGAACCGCTCGAGCGGATCAGCGATGAAGAGAATGTCCATATCGTCTCTGCCTTGTCCCTGTCTTGTCGCTGCTTGACGCCTGAAATGGCGCCCGATGTGGTGCCTGTTTTCATGACGGCAACGCCCGCACGGTGGCGGGCGCTGCGTTCAATGGTGTGAATGATGACGGCTGGATCAGACCTGGATCGCCTCGGGGTCGGTCTTCTCCAGCTCGACCGAAGCCGCCAGCAACCCGAGCCGCGCCACCACGCCGTACATGTAAAAACGGTTCGGCGGCGCCGCACCCGCTTTCGCACGCGTGTCGGGCAGCGCCGTGTGCTCGAAACCGAGCGGCACGAAATGCATGCCCGGCGCGTTCAGGTTCTGGTCGCGCTCGCGGCTGCCGTGCGCGCGGTAGAAGCCGCCCACCACGTAGCGGTCGATCATGTATACGACCGGCTCGGCCACTTCGTCGCCGATATGCTCGAACGTGTAGACGCCTTCCTGCACGATCACGTCGTGCACTTCGAGCCCGTCCTTCGTGGCCGACATCTTCGCACGTTCGCGCTTCGTGAGCGCGGCGACCTCCGAAGCGTCGTGCACCGTCATTACACCGCGGCCATCCGTGCCGGCATCGGACTTGATGACGACATAGGGCTTTTCGGTGATGCCGTACTCGCGATACTTCTTCGCGATCTTCTTGAGCACGGCGTCGATGGCGGTGGCGAGCTGCTCCTCACCCGTGCGCGCCTCGAAGTCCACGCCTTCGACGTGCGCGAAGTACGGATTGATCATCCACGGGTCCACGCCCACCATCTTTGCGAACTTCTTCGCCACGTCGTCATAGCAGGAAAAGTGCGTGGACTTGCGACGCACCGCCCAGCCCGCGTGCAGCGGCGGCAGCAGGTACTGCTCATGCAGGTTTTCGAGCACCGGCGGAATGCCGCCCGAAAGATCATTGTTCAGCAGGATCGAGCACGGGTCGAAGTTCTTCAGACCCAGGCGCCGCTGCGAACGCTCGAGCGGTTCGAGCACGATCTTCTGGCCGTCCGCGAGCGAAATCGTCACCGGCCCGGCGATGGTTTCGTCGAGCGTGCCGAAGCGCACGTTCAGGCCGGCCTGGCGCATGATCGTGGCGAGCCGCGCGACATTCTCCAGATAGAACGCGTTGCGCGTGTGCATCTCCGGAATCACGAGCAGGTTCTTGGCGTCCGGGCAGATCTTTTCGATCGCGGCCATGGCCGCCTGCACGGCGAGCGGCAGCACTTCCTGCGGCAGGCAGTGGAAGGCGCCGGGAAAAAGGTTGGTGTCGACGGGCGCGAGCTTGAAACCGGCGTTGCGCAAGTCGACCGAGCAGTAGAACGGCGGCGTGTGTTCCTGCCATTCGAGGCGGAACCAACGCTCGATGGCCGGCGTCGCGTCGAGGATGCGCTGCTCCAGTTCGAGGAGCGGGCCATTCAACGCCGTAACCAGATGCGGGACCATAAGGGGTGACTCGCAGACGAAATGCTTTGATTGTAGGGAAACCGGTCGTTTATCTGGGGACGATTGCGCCAGTTGCAAGACGGGATTGCCCTCATGAATCCCCACTTGAATTCCCGCTTGCATTCCCTCAAGAACCGTAGGGTCAATCGCCGGTTCCATCCGCGCGGATATTCACGCCGGATATCTATTCTGGACCGAGCGCGCCACCGGGGGCAATTGGGCACACGGTCTGAAGGGGCACTATGCGAACGCGCGGGCGAAGCGCTTATTCCCGTCCGTCCATGTTGTTGCGACCCGCGCGCAAGGCGACAAATTGGGATAGGGGCAGGCCTCGCGGCGCGACCCCTCCCGCACCACCGTGCGTACGGGTCCGTACACGGCGGTTCGGATCAGTTAATCGGCGTAGGGCCTAGCGATGGAAGGCCCAATGAGAGGAAGTAACGATTCGACAGCGCCTTACTTAGCGCAGGGCTATTGCTTAGGCGCCAGGCGCCGTGGGGCGAACCCGCCGTTTGTGCGGCAAGGTCGTGCCCCACGCCGCGCGCAACCAGCTGCCGAAACCGGGTCCGGCCTTGCTTCCACTGCTTCCACAAGAAGCAGCGCAGGCGGCGTCGGATCCATGCATCCAGTTGCCTGAGCACACTGGGCGTTTCGCAGAAACCAAAGTAGCCACGCCAGCCCGTCAGATATCGCTTCAGCGCGCCGATCATCTGGCGAACGCTGATCCCGCGCGAGCGTTGCGTCAATTCCCGGACCCGATCCTTGAAGCGAACCAGAGCATTGGGCGCAATGCGCCTTCTGACCTGCTTTCGCCCCAGGAAGGTAAATCCCAGAAACTTCCGCGTGTGAGGCCGTGCGACGGCGCTCTTCGCCTCGTTGACCTTCAACTTCAGCTTGTTGGTGAGGAAGGCCTTCAGCCCGGCCATCACCCGCTGACCTGCGCGTTCACTGCGCACGTAGACGTTGCAATCGTCTGCGTACCTCACGAATCGCAGCCCGCGTTGCTCAAGCAGCTTGTCGAGATCGTCGAGCAGCAGATTGGATAACAACGGAGACAACGGGCCGCCCTGCGGCGTACCCTCTGCCGTTGCACCAACCAGCCCGTTCTCCAGCACACCTGCCGTCAGGAAGGAGCGAATCAGCTTCAGAACGCGTCTGTCGCTCACCCGCTTTGCCACCCGGCTCATCAGGATATCGTGGCTCACGCGATCGAAGAATTTCTCCAAATCCAAATCTACGACCCAGCGATGTCCCGCCTGGATATAGCTTTGTGCCTTCGCCACCGCCTGATGCGCCGAACGTCCCGGACGGAAGCCATAACTGGATTCCGAGAACGTCGGGTCCCACTGCCTTTGCAGCACCTGCAATACCGCCTGCTGAACGAGCCGGTCGAGCGCAGAGGGGATACCGAGCTTGCGCACGCCACCTCCGTCCGGCTTGGGTATCTCGACCCGTCTCACAGGTTGGGGCTTGTACGTGCCGTTCAGCAGCGTTTCCCTTATCGACGGCCAATGCTCCCGCAGGTACGCCGGTAATGTCTGAACCGTCATGCCGTCCACACCCGGTGCACCCTTGTTCGCCTTCACACGTTTCAACGCCTGCTGCAGGTTCTCCCTTTCGCAGACTTCTTCCATCAGCCGGTCACAAGCCGACGGGCTTTCAGGCTCGGGGTTCGCCGCCATAGGTTCAGCCCCTCGATCAGCCGCCGTCGGGGCTTCACCCCTTCTTCCGCTATCAAGGACGCGATGCGTTTTCTGCTGCGCTCCCATGTCGAGTTCTCCGGCTTACTCGCCGCTCCTCTCCGTTTGGGCCTTCAGGCGTCGCCGCCCTAATATGCCCGCTGCTGACTCCTGCACGGCGATCAGCAACCCTTGCGAGTTGCCCAGTCCTGGTTCCAGGACACCGGGCAGGCCTCCCGAGGTAAGCACAACCGCCTTCGCCACACACCTGCCAGATTTACCGCACCAGTCCTTGATGGTTGTGGACTTCGCGATCCTTTGCTCGCTCGTCCAACTGGGGCGGCCTCATATCTGATTTCTGTTCGTCAGGTCGTGGCTTTGCCACACGCTTCCTTCAGACCCCGCCTCACGACGACGCCCTTGCGTTTCGCTAGCCCTTCGCCACCATCAGGCTGGGCAGGGGACTTCCACCCCCAAGCTGTTGCACATGCTCGGCACACAAAGAAAAGGGCCCGCCGAAATGGCGGGCCCAGGTCGCTGCTTGCTGCCCTGCTAGATCAAACCATCGAGAACGGCGCGCTTATTCCACGCGCTCGCCATGCAGAACCACGTCGAGACCTTCGCGCTCGGCTTCCTCCGAAACGCGCAGGCCCATCACCATGTCGATCACCTTCAGCAGGACGTAGCTCACCACGCCGCTGTAAATGAGGGTCGTGAGCACGCCCTTGGCTTGCAGGATGAGGCTGCCATCCGCGCCGCCGATGTCTTTCACCGCGAACACGCCGGTCAGAAGCGCACCGATGATGCCGCCGATGCCGTGCACACCGAACGCGTCGAGCGAGTCGTCGTAGTTGAACTTGTGCTTGAGCCACGTAGCCGACCAGAAGCAGACCACGCCCGCCACCACGCCGATCACGATCGCGCCGAGCACACCGACGAAGCCCGATGCCGGCGTAATTGCCACGAGACCTGCCACTGCACCCGAAGCGATGCCGAGCACCGACGGCTTGCCCTTGGCGATCCACTCCGCGAACATCCAGCCGAGCGCGGCGCAGGCGGTGGCGACTTGCGTCGTGAGCATCGCGAAGCCCGCACGGCCATCAGCCGCGACTGCCGAACCCGCGTTGAAGCCGAACCAGCCCACCCACAGCATGGCCGCGCCCATCAGCGTGAGCGTGAGGTTGTGCGGAGCCATCACTTCGCGGCCGTAGCCAACCCGCTTGCCGAGCACGAGGCAGCACACCAGACCCGCGATACCGGCGTTGATATGCACGACCGTGCCGCCCGCGAAGTCGAGGATGCCGGCGCTGGCGAGCCAGCCGGTCGGTTCCCAGACCATGTGCGCGATCGGCGAGTAGACGATGATCGACCACAGCGACATGAAGACGAGCATCGCCGAGAACTTCATGCGGTCGGCAAACGCACCGGTGATGAGCGCCGGCGTGATGATCGCGAACGTCATCTGATAGACGAAGTACACGGTCTCGGGGATGGTCGGCGCGAGGTGGCTCACGGTGAGCGTCGTCGCCTTGTCGCCCTTGATGTAGTTCATACCCTCAAGGAAGATGCGCGAGAAGCCGCCTATGAACGAGCCGCCCGGCGTGAACGCGATCGAGTAGCCGACCACCGTCCAGATCACCGTGACCACGCAGGTGATCGCGAAGCTCTGCATGAGCGTGGCGAGCACGTTCTTCTTGCGGACCATGCCGCCGTAGAAGAGCGCGAGGCCCGGAATCGTCATGAACAGCACGAGCGCGGTGGAGGTCAGCATCCACGCGGTGTCGCCCGAGTTGATCTTCGACGAATCGACCGAGAACGGCGCGGTCGGTGCGGCGGGTGCGGCGGCTGCGGCAGCAGCCGATGCGTCGGCAGGGGCGCTTGCGGCAGCGGCAGCCGGGGCGCTTGCGTTGGCGTCAGCCGCGGGGGCCGAAGCCGGTGCGGCCGCCGAAGCGTCGGGTGCCGAAGCCGTGGTGGCCGGCGCGGAAGCCGCGGCGGGCGCGGATGCGTCGTCCGCCAGCGCGGCGCCGACGCCGCCGGCCAGCAGCGAGCCAGCCATCATCAGGGACATCAAAAGTTTGCGCATCTCGGTTTCCTCTTTCCTCTTGTCTCGGTCTCTTTAGGCCTTACTGCGGGCTTTACAGCGCGTCGGCGCCGGTCTCGCCGGTGCGGATGCGGATCACTTGTTCGATCGGTGTGACGAAAATCTTGCCGTCGCCGATCTTGCCGGTGCGTGCCGCGCGTTCGACCGCCTCGATGGCCTGCTCGACGATGTCGTCGGCCACGGCGGCTTCGATCTTCACCTTCGGCAGGAAGTCGACGACATACTCCGCGCCGCGATACAGCTCGGTGTGCCCCTTCTGGCGACCGAAGCCTTTCACCTCTGTCACCGTGATCCCCGAAACGCCGATCGCCGAAAGGGCTTCGCGCGCCTCATCGAGCTTGAAGGGCTTGATGATTGCTGTAATCAGTTTCATGTAGTCCTCGCTGTGGTTTGCTTCATTCCTTTGTTTGCTTCTGCAACGGGCGCCTTGCGAGCGGCGCATGATGCGTAACCGCCCCGCTGGCGCACCGTGAGCCAACCGTCGTTCGGTGCGCGGGGCAGTATTAGCAACACCCGTGCCAATTCGCTGCACCCCGTCTGCAAAGCCGATGTGATGGACTTCGATGCAAGCGCGCCCAAAGCCGTGGACAATGCCGGTCCGCGCCTTGAGGGGCGCGGCGCGCAAGGCCCTGGCCGAACGGCCAGCATGAGGCGCGCGCGGTGGCGTGGCGGGGGGAACGTTGCTACAGTGTTCTCAGGCATCGCTGCCGCGCTGGGAGCCGCATAGCGGCTGGAAGTGGCCCGCCGCGCCACGGCGCGAAGCACACTGGCCGGCGGAGCGCACCAGTTGCGCGCACACTTGGCCGTTGCCCTGCGAGTTCGCACCAAGATCGATCACGGTTCGTCGCGGGGCACAAGCGAAACAAAACTTGCACATTTTTTGTGCAGCGAAGGGGAATCGAATGAAGCAACCAAACGATGTATTCAATGATCTGCAGTCACGCGTGAGCGATCTGCTCAAGAACTCGCCGGCGCGCGATGTCGAACGCAATGTGCGCGCAATGTTGTCGCAAGGCTTTTCGAAGCTGGACCTCGTCACGCGCGAGGAATTCGACGCGCAAACGCAGGTGCTCGTGCGCACGCGCCAGCGCCTCGAAGAACTCGAACGCCGTGTGGCCGAACTCGAGCAAAAGCTGCCGGTGACTAGCCAGTCCTCCTGATCATTTCTTTGCGCATTCCTGTGCGCAATTAAGTGCAGCACCACCGCAAGCGATCCGTAGCGTAGTCGCAATGGAACCGTAAAGGGGCATACGCCTCACCAGCCTGGCGCATGCGCGGCGCGCGAAGTCCGTACGCAGTGAAGTACAACGCGCGCGCCACTTCTGCATGCGAGCCTTCCGGAGAATCCCATGTCGCTTGCCGTGGTGCGCAGCCGCGCGCCGGCTGCTGGCCGCGCGCCCGAAGTCACCGTAGAAGTCCATCTCGCCAACGGGCTGCCGTCGTTTTCCATCGTTGGGCTGCCCGATCTCGAAGTGCGCGAAAGCCGCGAGCGCGTGCGCGCCGCGCTCTCGAACTGCGGCTTCGATTTTCCGGTGAGGCGAATTACCGTCAACCTCGCGCCCGCCGATTTGCCCAAGGAATCAGGCCGCTTCGATCTGCCGATCGCGCTCGGCATTCTCGCGGCGAGCGGGCAGCTTCCGGCTGCGGCGCTCGCACACCGCGAGTTCGCGGGCGAGCTTTCGCTCACCGGCGCCTTGCGGCCGATGCGCGGTGCGTTCGCCATGGCATGCGGCACCGCCCGCGCCGAGCGCGCAGCACGTGCTGACGGCGCGGCAATGTCCAACCGCGAAGCCATAGTGGAAAGCGGCATCCTTCGGATTCCTGATACTGAGGCTGACGAAGCAACGCTCGCGCTCGCCCATGCGCCGCGCGAGCGCTCAGCCATGCCCGAGCTTTATCTGCCTGCACAAAACGCCGTCGAAGCGGCGCTCGTGCCGGGTGTCGCGGTGTATGGCGTGGCAGACCTGCGCTCGCTCTGCGCGCACCTTGCGGGCCCCAATCCCGAAGCGCGCCTCGCCCCCGTGCGTGCGAGCGCCGTCGACGCCGCGCCCACCGCCGCCCCCCTCGATATGGCCGACGTGGTAGGCCAGCGCGGCGCGCGCCGTGCGCTCGAAGTCGCTGCGGCGGGCGGGCATCATCTGTTGATGGTCGGGCCGCCGGGCGCTGGCAAGTCGATGCTCGCCGCGCGCCTGCCCGGACTCCTGCCCCTCATGACCGACGACGAAGCGCTGGCCTCCGCCGCCCTGCTCTCGGCCAGCGCGATCGGCTTCACGCCGCAGCAGTGGCGGCAGCGGCCGTTTCGCGCGCCGCATCACTCGTCGAGCGCAGCCGCGCTGATCGGCGGGCGCAATCCGCCGCAACCGGGCGAGATCACGCTCGCGCACTTAGGTGTCCTTTTTCTCGATGAGCTGCCCGAATTCGACCGCCACGTGCTCGAAACGCTGCGCGAACCGCTCGAA
Organism: Paraburkholderia flagellata; assembly: GCF_021390645.1. GTDB lineage: Bacteria > Pseudomonadota > Gammaproteobacteria > Burkholderiales > Burkholderiaceae > Paraburkholderia > Paraburkholderia flagellata. The sequence continues at coordinate 246,569 of NZ_JAJEJT010000001.1, read as the reverse complement.
GTGGGTTCGATCACGATTTCGCGCGCCGCGTGGCAAACCGACTTCCCAGCCGCGTGTCAGCTGGTTGCCGCGATGAACCCCTGTCCGTGCGGCTGGCGCGGCGACCCCGCAGGGCGCTGCCGCTGTACGCCCGAAAGCGCCGCACGCTATTTGCGCAAGCTCTCGGGGCCGCTTCTCGACCGCATCGACATCCAGATCGAGATTCCCGCGCTGCCGCCCGCCGAACTGGCCGCCCGCGCCAGCACGAGTGCCGAACCTAGCGCCGCGATCGCCGAGCGCGTGCAGGCGGCGCGCGAGCGCCAGTTGGCGCGCCAGGGCAAGACCAATCGCGAATTGAGCGGCCGGGAAACCGACGCGGTCTGCCAGCCGGACACCGCAGGTGAGGCGCTGCTGCGCGAAGCGGGCGAGCGCTTCGGCTGGTCGGCGCGCGCGCACTACCGGGTGCTCAAGGTCGCGCGCACGATTGCCGATCTCGCCGGTGCGCCCATGCCCGACGCCGCCCACGTGGCGGAGGCCGTGCAGTACCGGCGCGTGTTTGCGGAGCGTTAGCCGTGCACAGCGCGGGTTTCGCAGGACAACGCCGTCGCGTTTGTGCCGCCGGGGAATGTCAATAGCGCCAATAAATCGAAGTCAAGACTTGACTTATGCACATTTCGTCGCGTCGTCCCCGGATTTGTTCATGGTTCGCATTACGCTGGGGCCGGTTTGCTAACTCATTGATTCTTCTAATTTTCTGGTTCTACAGAAAAGCGGCAAAAACTAACAGAAAGCCCACAGGACGGCCCTTTCCAGCCAACTCGGCGTTGTTTTCCACAAAGTTACCCACAGCTCCTGTGGGTAACCGGTAAACCCTCAATCAAATCCGATAATTAGCGTGTTTACCTGCAGCGCAACTTTCACTTCGGCCGGCAAACGCCCGCCGCAGCGTGAGCGAAACTTCGCTACGCGAGGAGTGCTGTGGAGTCCCAAAGCTCAGTACAGCTTGAAAGATCCGAAGAACTGGTCGCTCTGCTCGACCGGCGGCTCGGTGCGTCCGACGATCGCCACCTGGTAGGCGCGCGCGCCCTTCGCGACGAGCCGCGCGTGGATCGTGCGCGACTCGCCGCCCGCGCCCGCCTTGCCGGCCATGCGCATTTCCACGCCCTCGACTGAGCCGCCCGTCGCGAGCGGCACCGCCACCGCGTGCGCGTCGGCCGGCGCGCCCACGTTGCGCGCAAGGCCTGCGCGCAGGAAGTCGAGCGCCTTTTGCTGCGTCGCGGGTTGCGCGTCGGGCAGATCGAGTGTGCCGACCACGAACACGTCGCCGGCGACTTCGGTCGTCTGCACGCGCATGCGCATCGGCGTGCCGTTCACGTCGATGCGGCGTTCGTCCTTGTCCGGCTTGGCCGGCAGGTCGATCGAGTAGCCGCTCGCGTCGTTCGAAATCGTGCGCCAGTCGTAGGTGGGCGAGCAGGCAGCCAGCGCGAGCGCCGCAGCGAGTATGCCAAGCGCCGCCACGCGGGCAGGAACGAAGGTGCGCATCGACAGGTTTAACGGTAGGCGGGCGCGGCGAAGGATGTCCAGGACCATGGGGCGCGGTTCGTCACAGGAGTGAAAGGTGCGCGACATTATCCGTCGGCGCATACCCGGATGTTGTCTCGCAACCGCTATGCCGGGAAATTCAGCGCTACAATGTTTTGGCTAAACACCCGCGTCCTTCGGCGCACAAGGCAAGGCTCATGACCGCTGCATCCCCGAATTCTTCGAAGCCGCGCTCCGGCGCGCTCATGCGCATTGGCGCGGCGGTGGTCGTCGTCGCGATCGCCGTGGCCGGCTATTTCGCCTTCTTCGGCAGCCAGCAGCGCGTACCCGACGCCACCTTCACGCTCCTGTCCGGCCAGAAGGTCTCCACGAACGACCTGAAGGGCAAGGTCTACCTCGTCAACTTCTGGGCGACGAGCTGCACCACCTGCATGGCGGAAATGCCGAAGATGGTCCAGACCTATAACCGCTTCAAGGGCGAAGGCCTCGAGTTCGTCGCGGTAGCGATGAACTACGACGCGCCGATGTACGTGGCCAACTACGCGCAAACGCGTCAGCTGCCGTTCAAGGTGGCGATGGATGACGGATCGGCCGCGAAGCAGTTCGGCAATGTCCAGCTCACGCCCACCACCTTCGTGATCGGCCGCGACGGCAAGATTCTCAAGCGCTACGTGGGCGAGCCGCAGTTCGCGGAACTCGACCAGATTCTTCAAAAGGCGCTGTCGACCTGACAGACGGTCGACAGTCAACAAAAAAGCAGCGGAAACCCCGCTGCTTTTTTTACGCCTGCACGCCTCGCAACGCGGCGCGAATCGAAGCTAACCCTCGCCGCGCGCCACCAGCCCATAGCGGCGAATCTTCTCATACAGCGTGGCCTTCGCCATCTGCAGCCGCTCGGCGGCCTGGGCGACCGCCCCATTGCTCTGCGCAAGCGCGTCGGCGATCAGCGCGCGTTCGTATTGCTCCACGCGTTCCTTGAGCGGCAGCGCGTCGTCGTCGCCGGCCGCCGCGCCTGCCGAAAGATCGTCGGGAATCCCGAGCACCCGCCGGTCCGCCGCGTTGCGCAGTTCGCGCACGTTGCCCGGCCAGTCGCGCTGTGCGAGGCGCATGCGGTCGCGCTCGGTGAGGAGCGGCGCGGGCCGCTGGTAACGCACCGCCGAGTCGAGCAGAAAATGCTCGAACAAAGGCACGATGTCCTCGCGGCGTTCGGCGAGCGGCGGCAGCGCGATCGTCACGACGTTCAGCCGGTACAGCAAGTCGCGCCGGAAGGTCCCCGCCGCGACGTGCTCGCTCATGTCGCCCTTGGCCGCCGCGACCACGCGCAGGTCGGCGCGCACCGGCTGGTTCGAGCCGAGGCGCTCCAGCACGCCGTCCTGCAGCACGCGCAGCAGCTTCACCTGAAGCGAGAGCGGCATGCTCTCGATCTCGTCGAGAAAGAGCGTGCCGCCGCTCGCATGCTCGAGCTTGCCGATCCGGCGTTTGGCCGCGCCCGTGAACGCGCCCGCCTCGTAGCCGAACATCTCCGACTCGAACATCGGCTCGGGCAGCGCGCCGCAGTTCACGGCGACGAACGGTTTGTCATGGCGCGGCGAAAGCTCGTGAAGGCTGCGCGCGATCAGCTCCTTGCCCGCGCCGGTGTCGCCGTTGATGAGCACGGAAGCGTCCGTGGGCGCGACGTTCGCGATGAGCTTGCGCACCTGCTCGATGGCCGGACTCTTGCCGATGATGCGCGGTGCGAGTTCGTTCTGCCCCGCCAGTTCGCGGCGCAGCGCGAGGTTTTCGAGCACGAGCAGGCGCCGCTCCAGCGCGCGCCGCACCGTTTCGATCAGGCGCTCGGAGGCGAATGGCTTCTCGATGAAGTCGTACGCGCCGTCGCGCATGGCCTGCACGGCCATCGAGATATCGCCGTGGCCCGTCACGAGGATGATGGGCACCTCGGGCGCGCGCTCGTGGCACTGCGCGAGCAGATCGAGCCCGCTCATGCCCGGCAGACGAATATCGCTCACCACGACGCCCGCAAAGTCGGCGTCGATGAGCGGCAGAGCGCCTTCCGCGTTGGCGAAACCGGCGGCGTCGAAGCCAGCGAGCTGCAGGCTTTGCACGCCCGCGCGGCGCACGAGTTCGTCATCCTCTACGTAAAGCACCCGGCCGGGCGTCGTGTTCACCATGTTCGTTCGTCATCCTGATTCATTAGCGTGCGTCAGAGCGCTTCATCACAATCCCGCCGCACGCGCCGCACTCGCGGCATCCGCACGCGCGCGGCGCAGCGTCAGCACGAAGCGCGCGCCGCCTTCCGGTGCGTTGCTCGCCGTGAGCGAGCCGCCGCAATCACGCGCAATCGACGAGGAAATCGCGAGGCCGAGGCCGAGCCCCTGCCCCATTTCCTTCGTCGTGAAAAACGGCTCGAAGAGGCGCGGCAACACATCGTCGGGAATGCCCGGCCCATTGTCGCTCACCGCGATGGCGAGCGTTGCCGCGCTCGCCTGAACGTCGATCGCAATGTGCGGCGACGGCAAGCCCGCCACGGCGTCGAGCGCATTGCCGAGCACGTTGATGAGCACTTGTTCGAGCCGCAAGTCGTCGCTCTGTGCGCTCAGATCCTGGTACTCGGCGTCCAGATCGAGCGGCACGGGCGCCGCACCGTCTTCCGTCAACGTGAGATCCACGCGCACGCCGTCGAGCCGCTTGCCGAGCAACGCGAGCGAGTTACGCAGCGCGCGGGCAACCGGCGCGCGCGCGCTCCTTGGCCGCGCACGCCCGACGAACAGCTTGAGCTGGTTCACGATCTTGCCCATGCGCTCGGTGAGCGAGCCGATCGCCTCCAGGTTTTCGGTGGCCGCCGCGTACTGGCCGCGCTCGAGAAACACGCGCGTGTTGTCCGAGAAGCTGCGCAGCGCCGCAAGCGGCTGGTTCAGCTCGTGCGTGATGCCCGCCGCCATCTGGCCGAGCGCCGCCAGCTTGCTCGCCTGGATCAGCTCGTCCTGGGTCGCGCGCAGTACGCCTTCAGCGCGCGTGCGCTCCGCCACTTCGCGCTGCAGACGCTCGTTCGCCTGCGAGAGATCGGCGGTACGTTCGGCCACGCGCTCGTTGAGCATCGCGTAGGCCTTTTGCAGCATCGCGCGGCTGCGCATCACCTCCTTCACGCGCGCGCGCCGCATGCGCCAGTAGAAACCAAAGAGGCACAGCGAGACGTAGCCGAAGCCCGTCATGATGGTCGCGTTGCGCGAGGCGTCGAGCACGGGGTCGATCGACGACATGGTGACGAGATGCCAGTCGGGCTCGCCGAGCGAGCGGCGCGTTTCGAGGTAGCGCGGCGCGCGTAGGCCCGCCCCCATGCGCACGATGTCGGCGTCGCCCGGCAACACGCGCTCGACGCTTGCCGGCAGCGGCGCGATCGGCTCGCTCGCGTACTGGCGCGTGGCATCGATCGAGGCCACGACAGCCGGCGGCAGCGGGCGCACCGTGCGGTACTTCCACGCGGGCACCGAGGAGAGAAAGATCACGCCGTGATCGTCGGTCACAAGCAGCGGCTCCGAGGCATCGGTGCCCGGAAACCATTCGAGATTGAGCTTCACCACGGCCACGCCAACGATCTTGCCGTCGCGCCGCACCGGCTGCGACACGTAGTAGCCGGGATCGTGCGAGATCGTGCCGATGCCAAAGAAGCGGCCCACGCCGCCCTGCATCGCGTCGATGAAATACGGCCGGAAGCGGTAATCCACGCCGACGAAGCTGTCAGGGTCGCGCCAGTTGCTGGCCGCGATGCTCATGCCGTCGGCGCGGATGATGTAGGTCGTCGTCGCGCGCGCGTGCCGGTTCACGTCTTCGAGATAGCGGTTCGCGGCGGCCACCCACTCGGGCCGCGGATCGACGAGCACGTCCTGCACGAGCGGATGCTCGCCGACGATATACGGCAGCGAGTCGTAGCGCTCGAGCGTGCTCTTGAGCGAAGCCGCGGTGCGGTCGCCGCGCACGGCGGCATTGCGGCGCAGCGCGTCGATGCCGGCCTGCCACGTGAGCGCCCACGTCAGCGCGCAGACCGCGACGAGACCGGCTGCGAGCGCGAAGAAGATGATGAGGCGGCGCGTCACGTGAGCGGCTTCCAGACGGTCAAGGGGATGAGGGAGATTGTGGCACACGGCCGCGCTGGGGCGTCCGGGGCGGACAGCGGGCTTCGGACGCACTGATCAACGTGCGGTCAGGTCAGACGGGAACAGCAAAAACGGGCGGCGCTCACGCAGGGGAAACGCTTGCGCCGCCCAGCGGCTATGGCCGCGAAACAACGAGAGAAGCAACATCGGCGGGCGGCGCGCGCCTCATGGCCTGCGCGCGGCCACCCGGCGCGGCTTACGCGCCCGCGCTTTCCTTCATTTCTTCGGTCTGGCCAGAGAGCACGGCGCGCAGCTTGTTGCGGTCGAGCTCCTTTTCCCATGCCGAGACCACGACCGTCGCCACGCCGTTGCCGACGATGTTGGTGAGCGCACGGCATTCGCTCATGAAGCGGTCGATGCCCAGAATCAGCACCATGCCCGAGAGCGGAATGGTCGGCACCACGGCCAGCGTCGCCGCGAGGGTGATAAAGCCCGCGCCGGTCACGCCGCTCGCGCCCTTCGAGGTGAGCATCGTCACGGCGAGCAGCGTGAGCTGCTGGGTCCACGTGAGGTCCGTGTTGGTCGCCTGGGCGATGAAGAGCACCGCCATCGTCATGTAGATGTTGGTGCCGTCGAGGTTGAACGAGTAGCCGGTCGGCACCACGAGGCCCACCACCGAGCGCGAGCAGCCCAGGCGCTCGAGCTTCTGCATCAGTTGCGGCAGCGCCGATTCCGACGAGCTCGTGCCGAGCACGATCAGCAGCTCTTCCTTGATGTAGGAAACGAAGCGGATGATCGAAAAGCCCGTGAAGCGAGCGATCGCGCCGAGCACGACGAGCACGAACACGATCGACGTGAGGTAGAACGTGCCGATGAGCTTGAGCATCGGGATGAGCGAGCCCACGCCGTACTTGCCGATGGTGAACGCCATCGCGCCGAACGCGCCGATCGGTGCGAGCTTCGTGACGATCTTCACGACGCCGAACAGCACGCCCGAGATGCCGTCGATGAACTCGGTCACCACGCGGCCGCGCTCGCCCAGTTGCGTGAGCACGGCGCCGAACAGAAGCGCGATCAGCAGGATCTGCAGGATCTCGCCTTGTGCGAACGCCGAAGTGAGCGTATCGGGAATGATGTGCATCAGGAAGTCGACGCTGCTCTGGCCGTGCGCCTTTTCGGCGTAGCTGGCCACGGCCTTGGCGTCGAGCGTGTGGACGTCGACGTTGAAGCCCGCGCCGGGCTTGAGCACGTGCGTGGCGATGAGGCCGAGCACGAGCGCGAAGGTCGAGACGATCTCGAAGTAGAGCAGCGCCTTGCCGCCCACGCGGCCCACCTTCTTCATGTCCTCCATGCCGGCAATGCCGGTCACGACGGTACAGAAGATGATCGGTCCGATCACCATCTTGATGAGCTTGATGAAGGCGTCGCCGAGCGGCTTCATGTCGATGCCGAGGGCGGGCCAGTAATGGCCAAGGATCACGCCGATGGCGATCGCCACGATCACCTGGACGTAGAGGACTTTGTGGAGAGGTTTCTTCACGATGGTTCCCGCAAATGAGTTAAGCCAATGGCCGAACGAAGCTGGTTCGGGCCGCGACAGGACGAAACTGGGGGATCAGCGAAACCGGAAGATGGGATCGGACATCGGCTGTCTCCTTACTGTTTTTTTGTCGCGGCCTGGTTGGCCGCGTGTTCTTAATTGCAAGGAGAATGCCAGCGAGCATAAACGCTCATGCCGTTGATTTATAAGGACTTTTATCGAACGAGCAAAGGCGTGAATCTGGTTTTCCAGAATCACGCCATATGGCTGTTTGGATTTCCAGAAACGGCGGGGGCGCCGCGTCAGCCCCGCCCCTTCCACGGCACGAGGCGCTTTTCGAGCGCGCGCATGCCCAGGTCGAAGCCCCAGGCGATGAGCCCGATCAGCACGATGCCCATCACCACGACATCCGTGCGTAGAAAGCTCGACGCGTTGAGCACCATCTGGCCCAGGCCCGCCGTCGCGGCGACCATCTCGGCGGCCACGAGCGTGGTCCAGCCAAAGCCGATGGCGATGCGCAGGCCCGTGAGGATCTCCGGCAGCGCGGCGGGCAGCACGACGAAGCGCACGATCTGCGCGAAGCCGCCGCCCAGCGACGCCGCCGCGCGGATCTGCTCGACGCTCGCGCTCTTTGCACCGGCGCGCGCGGCCATCGCGATGGGCGCGAAGCAGGCGAGCCAGATGACGACGATCTTGGCCGTCTCGTCGATGCCGAACCAGATCACCACGAGCGGCAGGTAAGCGAGCGGCGGCAGCGGCCGGTAGAACTCGAGCGGCGGATCGAGCAGGCCGCGCGCGATGCGCGACACGCCCATCAGAATGCCGACGGGAACGGCCGTCACCACCGCGAGCAGGAACGCGCCGAACACGCGCAGCGCGCTCCAGAACAGATGCTCGGAGAGCGGCAAGCCGCCCTGGATGCGGCCATGCCAGGCGTCGGTGAAGGCTTGCCAGACCGCTTCGGGCGTCGGCAGGAAGAGCGGCGGCAGCCAGTGCAGGTGCGTAGCGAGCCACCAGAGCAGCGCGAGTGCCGCCACCGAGGCCGCGCTCAGCGCAGCGGTCGGGCCTTCGCCGGGCATGCGCCAGACTTTCGAGCGGGCGGCTTGGACCTCACGCGCCTCGCCTGCGTGGGGCAGCGCGCGACGCGCCTTCAGCCCGACTTCTCTCAACGATTCCTGCGGCACGCTCATACCGGCTCCTCGTGTGCGAGCGCGTCCGCGTGCAGCAAATCCACCAACCGCTCGCGCCACGCGATGAATTCCGGCGACGATTTCACCGCGCGCGCATCGCGCGTGGCAAGGTACTGGCGCGCGAACGGCACTTCGTACTCGCGCTCGATCCGGCCCGGACCCGGCGTCATGACCACGATGCGCGTTGCGAGAAAAAGCGCCTCCTCCACGCTGTGCGTGATGAAGAACACCGTCTTCTGCGTGCGCGCCCAGACGTCGAGCACGAGCGTTTGCACCTGCTCGCGCGTCATGGCGTCGAGCGCGCCCATCGGCTCGTCCATCAGCAAGATCTGCGGGTCGCTCGCAAGCGCCCGCGCAATGCCCACGCGCTGCTGCATGCCGCCCGAGAGCGCATACACGCGTTCTCGCGCCTGCGCTTCAAGCCCCACGAGTGCAAGCTGCTCGCGCGCGGCGCGCTCGCGCTGCGCCTTCGGCACGCGCCGAAAACGCAAGCCGAGCGCGACGTTATCCAGCACGTCGAGCCACGGCAGCAGCGCATGCTTCTGGAACACCACGCCACGCTCAGCGCCCGGGCCCTCCACCCGCGCGCCGTTCACGCGCACCTCTCCTTGCGCGGGTTCGATGAAGCCCGCGATGCAGTTGAGCAACGTGGTCTTGCCGCAGCCCGAAGCGCCGAGCGCCACGACGAACTCGCCGCTCGCCACTTCGAGATTCACGTTTGCGAGTGCGACGTTCGGTGGCGCACCGCGTTGTGCGCCCTCATAAATGACGGTGAGATCGCGGATCGCGAGCGCGCTCATCGGTTGCTCCTTGCGTTCAGTGCGCAGCGGCGCGCTGCACGTACTGCGGGTCGACGCCCACCGAGTAGTCGGGCAGCACGTTCTGGATCGTGCCCTGCTCCTTGAGGAAGGTCGCCGTGGCGAGCAGCGACTGCGCCGCACCCGACTGCGCCCCGCCGCCCAGCCATTGCTTCGATGCCTGCTCGGCCGGCGTGGGGAAGGCGTAGAGCGCGAGGCTCGCGGGCACTTCGGCGGCATTCGCGCCCGACTCCTTCGCAACTGCCTGCACCTGCGGCGAAGCCGCGTTCCAGGCGCTGCGATGCGCACTGTAATCGGCATCGGCGGCGGCCAGCACCTTGACGAACTTCGCGACGAAATCCGCGTTGTCCTTCGCGAAGCGCTTGTCCGCGACGAAGCCATCGAAGGTCGCCTTGCCCGTGGCCTTCGCCACCTGGCCCGACGTAATCAGCACCTTGCCGTTCTTCTTCACCTGCGCGAGCACGGGGTCCCAGATGTAGGTCGCATCGATGTTGCCGCGCTGCCAGGCGGCCGCGACTTCGGGCGGACGCAGGTTGACGATCTTCACATCGGCGGGATTCACACCCGCGTTCTGCAGCGCGACGAGCGCGTGAAAGTGCGAAGTCGAGACATACGGCACACCGATCGTCTTGCCCTTGAGGCCCGCAATGCTCGTCACGCCCGAACCGTCGCGTACGACGAGCGCCTCGGCGTCGTTGATGTTGTCGAGAATCCAGAAGAGCGAGAGATCCACGCCCTGCGAAAGGCCCGCCGCGATCGGGCTCGAACCCGCTTCGCCGAGCTGCACCGAGCCCGAGGCGAGCGCGCGGATCACGTCGGCGCCGCTCGCGAGCTTGCGGTAGGTGACCTTGTAGCCCGTTTCCTTCTCGACTTCGCCCGTCGCCTGCGCGTAGCGCCACGGCACCACCATGTCCTGATACGCGATCACGACCTCGCGCGTTTCGGCATGCGCGCGCGGCGCGCCGAAAGTGGCTGCGAGGCAGGCAACGGCGAATGCAACGGCGGCGATGTGCGGGCGGCGTGCGAATGCAGGGAGAGCGCGTGGGTTCATCGAGAGACTCCGGCGGAACGACGTTCGAGTGAATGAAGGTTCCGACTATAGGGAGTCTGGCGACGGGTGGTTCTAACTTATCCGCGTTAGCTAATGACGCTGCTGAAGCATTGCTTTTCGCGCTTGAATGGATGGTGGCGGGATGGCTGCATGACACGCGCTGTTCGAGCGCGGCGCATAACAAAAAGCCCGCTTTTCAGCGGGCTTTTCGATTGCGTGCTTGCAGTAAGCGGTGGCTTGTTTAAACCTTAAACCACCCCTGCCCCATGCGCCTGCAGATCGGCGTGATAGCTCGAACGCACCATCGCGCCAACGGCCGCGTGCGTGAAGCCCATCTTGTACGCCTCTTCCTCGTACATCTTGAACGTATCGGGATGCACGTACGAACGCACCGGCAGGTGATGCTCAGAAGGCTGGAGGTACTGGCCGATCGTCAGCATGTCGACATCGTGCGCACGCAGGTCGCGCATCACCTGAAGAATTTCCTCTTCGGTTTCGCCAAGGCCCACCATCAGGCCCGACTTCGTCGCGACTTCGGGATGCAGCGCCTTGAAGTCCTTGAGCAGCTTGAGCGAGTGCGCGTAGTCCGAACCCGGGCGCGCTTCCTTGTAGAGGCGCGGCACCGTTTCGAGGTTGTGGTTCATCACGTCGGGCGGCGCGGCGTTGAGGATCTGCAGCGCGCGATCGAGACGCCCGCGGAAGTCCGGCGTGAGAATCTCGATACGCGTTTCCGGCGACTGCTCGCGCACCTGGCGGATGCACTCCACGAAGTGGCCGGCGCCGCCGTCACGCAGATCGTCGCGGTCCACGCTCGTGATCACGACGTACTTGAGCTTGAGCGCGCCGATGGTGCGCGCGAGGTTCGCCGGTTCGTCCGCGTCGAGCGGATCGGGGCGGCCGTGGCCCACGTCGCAGAACGGGCAGCGGCGCGTGCACTTGTCGCCCATGATCATGAACGTCGCGGTGCCCTTGCCGAAGCATTCGCCGATGTTCGGGCAGCTCGCTTCCTCGCACACCGTGTGCAGGTTGTGCTCGCGCAGGATGTTCTTGATTTCGTAGAAGCGCGAGTTGCCCGTGGCCGCCTTCACGCGGATCCAGTCGGGCTTCTTGAGCTTCTCGATGGGAATGACCTTGATCGGAATGCGCGAGGTCTTGGCCTGCGCCTTCTGTTTTGCGGTGGCGTCGTAGGGAACGGCGTCGGCGTTCGTGCCAACGGGGTTCGCAGCGGGGTTCGCAGTTACGTCAGTCATGCTTTCGATCCAGTCAGGCCGCCGGTGCAACGCCAGCCTGCGGTTGCGGCGGTTGCCCGCCTGGGGCCGCATGGGCGGCCGGGTCCACTGCAGCCGCTTCGGCTGAAGGGTCTGTGGCAGCCGCTTCGGCTACCGTTAGAAGTGATGCTGCGTGCGCCGCGAGATTCGCCTCGAGCCGCGCCGCCAGCGTGGCGGCGACATCGCGCCAACTCACGGCCACACCCAGCGTGGCCATGTCGACGGTTTCGAGACCGGCGTATCCACACGGATTGATCGCGAGAAATGGGTTCAGATCCATCGACACGTTCAGGCTCACGCCGTGATAGCTGCAGCCGTTGCGGATCTTCAGCCCGAGGGCGGCGACTTTCGCGCCCGTATGCGCGGCGCTCGCGCCGCTGGCGTCTTGCGGCACGTAAATGCCAGGCGCGCCGGCCTTGCGCTCGCCCGCGAGATTATACGCCGCCAGTGTTTCGATCACTGCGTCCTCGATGAGCGTGACGAGCTCACGCACCATCAGCTTCCGGCGCCGCAAGTCGAGCAGCAGGTAGGCCACCACCTGGCCCGGCCCGTGATACGTGATCTGCCCGCCGCGATCGATCTGCACGAGCGGGATGCCGCTGTTGGCGACCAGCAGATGCTCGGGCTTGCCAGCCTGGCCAAGCGTGAACACAGGCGGATGCTCGACGAGCCAGATTTCGTCGGACGTATTCGCGTCACGGGCAGCCGTGAACGCGCGCATGGCATCGAAGCTCGTTTGATAAGCCTCGTTGCCGCGCCAGCGCACGACGATGGGCGAACTTGCCGTTTGGGAATCGGCCGCGGCTGCGCCGGGGTCCGAAGGAATTTGCGAGGGTGAAACCGGGGTGGCGCACATGATTGCGCAAGTTTACCGAATTCGGGACAAGCGCGCCGGGCATGCTGCGGATAACGGCGGCGATGGGTTGCCCTCCCATCGCCGCCTCGCCTGGATCAAACCGTGCGCCAGCCGTCGCCGATGTGAACACCCGCGCGCTGTGCGGCGCGTGCGGCGAGATCGACCACGCGCTCGCTCAGGCGCGCCGGCGCCGCGAACCCCACCCAGGCGGGCACGCCGCCTTCTGCGCCGATCCACAGGCGCTCGCCGCGGCGCAGCCGCAGCGTGTGGCCGGGTTCCAGCCAGTAGTCGGCGGTGTCGTCGCTGCGTGTGACCCAGACGGTGCCGCACTTCACGGTCAGCCGCGTGCTGCGGGTGACGCGCACCGACGCCGTTTGATCGGCCGCCACTTCAAACGTGATATCCGAAGAAATTTCTCTCATTTTCGACTCCGAATGACCTGCTCCGATGGCTACAATCGTAGATGCCATAAGGGATCGAGCAAAACGATCAATTTTCACGGCTATGTGAGAAAAAATACGATATGGATCTGCGCCAGCTACCCGCGCTGAATGCGCTCAAGGCCTTCGAAGCCGCCGCCCGCCACGAAAGCTTCTCGCGTGCCGCCGATGAACTCTTCGTCACGCACGGCGCTGTGAGCCACCAGATCCGCGCGCTCGAGGCGGAGTTGGGCGTGGCGCTCTTCGCGCGCGACGGCAAGCGCGTGCGCGTGACCGATACCGGCCGCCGCTACGCCGGCCAGGTGCGCGACGCGCTCAACCAACTCGCGCACGCCACCCAGGAAATTCGCGCCGGGGACCGGGACCGGCGGCTCGTGGTGTCGATGCTGTCGTCGTTCGCGGCGCGCTGGGTCACGCCGCGCATCGGCCGCTTCATCGAGGCGCATCCGCAGTGGGACGTCGAGCTGCAATCCACGAATTCGCTCACCGACTTCGCGCGCGACGATGTCGATGTCGCCATCCGCTTCGGCTACGGGCACTATCCGGGGCTGCACGCCGAACTGCTGCTCGACGAGATCTTCTTTCCGGCATGCTCGCCGGATTTCAACGGCGGCAAGCTGCCCACCGACCCGCGCGAACTCGCGAAACTGCCGCTACTGCGCTCGGACGACGAACTCTGGCGCCCCTGGTTCGACGCCGCGGGCCTCCAGGACCTGCCCGAACCGAAGCGCGGCGTGCTCTACCAGGACTCATCGAACCTGCTGCAGGCGGCCATGGACGGCCAGGGCATCGCGCTCGTGCGCCGCTCGCTCGCCACGCACGAGATCACGCTCGGGCGTCTCGTGCGCCTCTTCAAGGACGTCGACGGGCCGAGCCCGTGGCGCTACTACTTCATCTGCCAGCCGCAACGCATGCAGACCGAGCGCGTGCAGGCCTTCCGCGACTGGGTGTTCGACGAGGTCGCGCGCTTTCGGCGCCTTTATGAGGACGCTTGCGAAGCCGGTCCGCTGATGACCGCCGCCGCGGCGGCTCAACGCGCGCGCGTGGGCGACGTGCCCTGAAACGCAAGCCGCAGAAGCAACGAGGGCCGCACATGGCGGCCCTCGTCGTTCGAATCACACTCGGCGAAGCACTAGCGCTTACAGCACGATCTTCACCATCGGATGCCCGGTGAGGGCACGATAGATGTCGTCGAGATGCGCCTGGCTCGTGGCGCGCACGGTCACGGTGAGGCCCGTGTAGTTGCCGCCGCTCGATGGGCGCATTTCGATGGTCGTGGCATCGAAGCCGCCGTCGAATTCGCGCAGCACCGTCACGATGGTGTCCTGGAATTCCGGATGCGTCTTGCCCATCACCTTGATCGGGAAGTCGCAGGGGAATTCGATCAGCGATTCTTTCGCTTCGGGGTTGCCTGCCTGTTGTGTCACGTTCATTTCTCCACTTCCTGTAGCTCGGCGGCCGATGCTCGCACAGCCTCTGCCTCGCGTTGCTTCGCGCGCTGATACGCAGCGTAAAGCGCCGCGTACACCGGGCCCGGCTTGCCGCCGCCCACTGGCTTGCCGTCGAGCGCGACGACCGCCAGCACTTCCTTCGTTGCCGAGGTCACGAGAATCTCGTCCGCTTCGCGCAGTTCGGCTTCGGCCACTTCACGCGCCTCGAAGCGCACGCCGCATTCCTCGGCTAGTTCCTCGATCAGCCCGTACCGGATGCCTTCGAGAATGCGGTTGCTGCGCGGCGGCGCGAAGAGCGCGCCCCCCTTCACGACCCACACGTTCGACGACGATGCCTCGGTCAGCCAGCCGTCGCGCAACTGGATCGTCTCGAACGCGTCGTTTTCCGCTGCGTGCTGCGCCATCAGCACGTTGCCGAGCAGCGAGGTCGACTTGATGTCGCAATTCAGCCAGCGCTTGTCTTCAGCGCTCACGCAGCGCACGCCGTGCTCGCGCTGCGCCTTGCCAGGCAGTTTGAGCGGATTGACCATCGCGAACACGGTGGGCGTGGCCGCCGCCGGGAACGCGTGGCCGCGCGGCGCGACGCCGCGCGTGACCTGCACGTAGAAGTTGGCGTGAGCATCCCGCGCGAGCGCGCCCGCCACTTCGTTCGCCGCGATCAGGCGCTCGACGAGCGCGCGCCAGCCCGCTTCGTCGAACGGATTCGCAATGCCGACCTTCTCGAGCGAGCGCTTGAGCCGCGCGAGATGCTGCGCCATGCGAAACGGCACGCGCACTTTGCCTTCACCGCCGGCCGCGTTGAGCGCATAAACGGGCACGACCTCGTAAATGCCATCGCCGAAGATGAAGCCGCGATCGAGCACAGGAATGCGTGCTTCGGAAAGCGGCGTGAGCTCACCGTTGAGCCAGACGAGCGGCTCGGCGGCTTGCGGCGCTGAGGTACCCGTCATCACTTCTTCTTGTTGACCATCAGCATGAGCGAATCCCACACACGGCCCACGATACCGGCTTGCGGCACGGCTTCGAGCGCGACGAGCGGAACCTGTGCGAGCACCTTGCCGTCCGCGCCCACGAACTTCGCCGTGCCGACTTGCTGGCCGACCGTGAACGGAGCGATCAGCGGGCTGTTGAGTTCGACCTGCGGCTTGGCCTTGTCGGCGGCGCCCTTGGGCAGCGTCACGTACTGGTCCTTCTGCACGCCGACCTTCACGGCGTCGAGCGTGCCCTTGTAGACGCGCGGCGTAGCCACTGCCTGATTCGCCTGATAGATGCGCGTCGTGTCGTACGCGCTATAGCCGTAGTTCAGCATCTTCATGCTGTCCTGCACGCGGTCGTGTTCCTTCTCCTCGCCCATCATCACCGAGACGAGACGGCGGTTGCCGCCACCCGCGAGCGGACGCTTCGCCGACGCGATCAGGCAGTAGCCCGCGGCTTGCGTGTGGCCGGTCTTCAGGCCATCGACCGTCGGGTCGATCCACAGCAAGCGGTTGCGGTTCGGCTGCTTGATGTTGTTGTACTTGAATTCCTTGACCGAGAAGATGTCGTAGTACTCGGGATAGTCGCGGATCAGGCGCGCGGAAAGCGTGGCGAGGTCGCCGGCCGACGTGTAGTGATTCGGGTCGGGCATGCCGTTCACGTCGGCGAAGTGCGTGTGCGTCATGCCGAGCTTCTGCGCTTCGGCGTTCATCATGTTGACGAAGTTCGCTTCGCTGCCGCCGACCAGTTCGGCAAGCGCGATGGCCGCATCGTTGCCCGACTGGATGATCATGCCGTACACGAGGTCGTGCACCGAGACCGGCTTGTTCGCTTCGATGAACATGCGCGACTCGTCGTTCTTCACGCGGCGCACGGCTTCGCTCGGCGTGACGATCTGATCCATCGTGATTTTCTTGCTCTGCAGCGCCTCGAACACGAGGTATGCGGTCATGAGCTTCGTGAGCGACGCGGGCTCGACGCGCTCATTGGCATTGCCGGAGGCGAGCACCTGGTTCGCGGTGGCGTCGACGAGGACCCACGAGCGCGCATTCACGCCGGGAGGCGGCAGCCCGCCGAGCACGTTGTCTGCGGGGGTGCCGACAGCCACCTCCGTTTGCGGCTGCGCCTGCACTTTCACGCCCGCAGTGTGAGCGGGCGTACGGGCAAGTGCATCCGCGCTCACGAAAAGCGTGGCGGGCAAGAGCGCTGCGAGTGTGACATTACGAACGATGGAAGAAGGAACGAAAGAAGACGGTTGGCCGGAGGAGAGAAAACGCATAGGTTCAGGTCGGGCTGAATTGGGACGGGATGAACGTAGCGCGCCATGCGGCGCACGGTCGGAGAAAGCCGGAATGCGGGTGCTGTGCACGCGCCGATCGCAGCGCAGCAAGCACAAAATTGGCGAACATTATACGCGCCGCGTCGTGGCGAATTTTCGCGATGTCACACGTTTACGCATACCTGTCGTGCATTTTTCACGCATTTCTCTCGTGATACGCCAGGTGACGAACGGCTTGCATCGGGCCCCTAAACATCGCGGCCCGATGCAAACGAAATGTCAGCGCCACGCTTCAACGATGATGCGCTTGAGGATATGCAGCTTGCGATGCAGGAAGTGTTCTGCCCCCGGAATCACGACGATCGGCAATTCCTGCGGGCGCGCCCATTCGTACACCGAGAGAATGGGCACGGTGTCGTCGAGTTCGCCGTGGATCACGAGCGTGTCGTCGCGCACCGGCGCGACTTCCCAACGGCTTGCAGCGGTGCCGACGAACACCATGCGCTCGATCGCGCCGCCGGCTTCCAGATAGCGCTTCGCGACGTGCGAAAGCACGAAGGTGCCGAACGAAAAGCCCGCGAGCACGAGCGGCACGTCGGCTTGGCCCGGTTGCGCGCGCATGTACGCGAGCAGTTCGAGCAGATCGTCCTGTTCGCCGATGCCGTTGTCGTGCGTGCCCGCCGTTTCACCGACGCCGCGAAAATTCGAGCGATAGGTCGTGTAGCCGAGTTGCACCAGCGTGCGTGCGAGCGTTTGCGCGACCTTGTTGTCCATCGTGCCGCCAAAGAGCGGATGCGGATGCGCGACGAGCGCAATGCCGCGCGGCGTGGTGCCTGCGTCGGGCACGTCGAGCGCGCATTCGATCTTGCCGACGGGACCGTCGATCTGGAATTTTTGTGTCTGGGCGTTCATCGTCCGGCAGTCCTTACGGGTACTGATTGGCCATGCATGGGGTCGATCAGCGATCGATTTTCAGGCGCTCGACCACCTGCCCGTTCTGCAGATGCGAGACGACGATCTCGTCGATGTCGCTCTCGTCGATATACGTGTACCACGTGCCTTCCGGATACACGACGACGGTCGGTCCTTCCTCGCAGCGGTCGAGGCAACCCGCCTTGTTGATGCGCACCTGGCCCGGCCCTGCCAGACCAAGCTGCTTCACGCGCTTTTTCGCGTACTCCTGCATGGCTTGCGCATTGCAATTCGCGCAGCTCGGGCGGTCCGCGCCGGGGTCGCGCTGGTTCAGGCAGAAAAAGACGTGGTACTTGTAGAACGAATCGGTCATGGCATGGGGCACCGGTGAGTATCGTGCAGTGAGCGCAGGCTTGCTGAAAGCGTGTGGCCCGCCCGAGGCATTGCATGCATTGCATTGCGTGGGCGCGGGCGTGGCTGCGCGGCGATCCGGACGATTATAACGAGCGCGGCGTGAACGCTCCGGCGAGCGCCGCGCGCCCTCACGCGTCGTGGCGAGCGCGCTTCGCGGCCCGGCGCGCGCGCCGCACGAGCCACGCGCGTTCGAGCGAGAACGCCGTCCACGCGAGCGCGGCCCAGGGCCACGTCCATGCGAGCCAGCGCGCGAGGCCGTTGAAGTGCAGGTAGCGGCCCTGCCGCCAATCCGCGAGCACGACATCGAAATACGGGTTCACGGGCAGCACGTTCACGAACACGAGGGCCACAGCGAGCGCAAGCGTCGCCGCCGCAGCGCGCACGGCGCGCGGCAGACGCAATGCAAGAAACGCGAGCAACGTGCCCCACACGAGGCCCGCAAGCGCCCCCGGCGTCGCCCAATCGAAGATGAGCCCGCTTTGCGACTGCAGAAAGGTCGCGCCCACCTTGACGATGAGCGTGACCGCAATGAGCGCGATGACGAGCCGCGCACGCGGCGCGCGCGCTCGCATGGGGAGCGTTGCGAACGCCGCCGCGCCGAACAGATTGAGCGTTGTGACGATCGCCTCCCAGCCGCTGTCGGGCAGGCGCGCGGCGAGCATGTCGGGCAGCGAGCGCAGATGCCATGCGGCGGGCGTCCAGGCGAGCACGGCGTCCTGCATCGAGCCGTCGAGGCGCTGCCACAGCGCGCGCGCCCACTCGCCGAGGCCGAAGAGGCGCGGCGTGGGGTACATCGTTGCGAACGGCCAGAGCGCCGCGAGCACCATCAACACGGCCGCATCGCGCTCGAACCAGCGAAAGCGCAGGCGGCGCAGGAAGCCGCGCTCGAGCAGCGCGCCGGTGGCGGGCGCCGCCACGAGCGCGCCGAGCAATGCGCCGAGTGCATTGGAGGCGAGATCGAGATTGGACGCCACGCGCGTGGGCAGCCAGGTCTGCACGGCCTCCATCACGCCCGAGAGCAGCGTGCCCGCAACCGCGGCCAGCAGCACGGCACGAAAGCCTCGCCAGCGCGGCCACGCCGCGAGCACCGCGAGCGCGCCGAACGGCATGTAGCCGAGCACGTTGGTGACGATGTCGAAAACCGTCCAGTAGCGCGGCCACGGATCGCCGAGATAGGCGAAGGGACTCAGGCCGAGCGAGCGCCAGCCGGAGAACGGATACCACGAGCCATAGACGATCAGCGCCGTGTAAAGCGCGAGCGACTGACGCGAGAGCGTCGAGGCCTGGCGCGGCAGGGGCTCGCCGGTGGCGGCCGGCAGTGGGGATGGCGATGGTGTCGCGGGCGCGGGCGTAGCAGCGTGCGGCGCGGGCGCGTCGCCGCTGGCGATCGCGCCGCGCTCGTCGCCTGCGCTCTGACCACTGTTCTGGCCACCCTCGTCGCCGTCCGTCGCGTGCCGCCCGCCATGCGGAGCGTGCAGCCGGAGCCGTCGCGCTTCGATCATGCCGCTATCCTGCCCTTGCCCCCAATGCCGTGCCGCGCGCCGCCATCGCGCAACGCCGGTATGCGCCCCTCGATGCGCCCATCAAGGCGTGCCCGCCAAAGACTGCGTGCTCAGCC
The DNA here is from genome assembly GCF_021390645.1 of Paraburkholderia flagellata. Lineage (GTDB taxonomy): Bacteria > Pseudomonadota > Gammaproteobacteria > Burkholderiales > Burkholderiaceae > Paraburkholderia > Paraburkholderia flagellata. Next base: position 227,145 of record NZ_JAJEJT010000001.1, on the reverse strand, counting down.
ACGCGCCCAGCTGGTTCGCGAAATCGTCGCTGGCCGCCTGCAGCGCATGCACGCCTCCAGCGGCGTCCGGCGTGGCCGCCGGCGCGCGCGTAGCAAACGAGCGCTGCGCCAGCACCTTGCCGCCCTGCATGAGCGTTGCGCGCGCAGCCAGTACGCCCGCGCTTTGCGTCGGGCTCTCGAACACCTGTTCGAACTCATACAGTTCGACCTTGAGCATCGGCGCCTGCACGGCGTCCCCGCCCGCGAGCACCGTCGCATAGGCGCCAAGCGACGTGCGCAGGCGTTCCGTGAGCAGCCTCGCGGGCGACATCGTCCAGCGGCTGTTCGCGTAGCGCGCCGTGCGCTGGGAGTCGAAACTCATCCGGTAGAGGATGCCGTCGTTGTCGAGCGGCGGGGGCGCGTTGACCGCCAGCACCTTCAGGAGCGGTCTGGCTCCGGGCGCAGCGGGGGCGGCCTGAGCACCCTGCGCGCCCTGCGCCTCCTGCGACGACTGCAGCCCAAGGTCGTAGCGAATATCGTTGATCGAACCCGGATTGCCCGCGCAGGCGGCCAGGAGCGCACCGAGCGCGAGCGCCGCCAGCCAGGCCGAGCTGGCCGCCGCGGCGCGTTGCATCGATCGTGGCAGGCGTGATGTGCGTGACATTGCGTTTCCTTCTTTGGCGCGCGGCGAATGCGCCGCGCGGAGTGCATCGAATGGTGCCGCGTCAGGCCTTGAGCCCGCGGCGCGGCCTACTTCGTCCCCGCAGCGGACGGCCACGCAAAGCCCGGCTCGCCGGGCCCGGGCGCGGGCTGAGGCGCGCCGCCGAACAGCACGCTGCGCGGGCTCTCGCTGAAGGTGCCCGCCGCGCGGTCCACGGCGCGCATGGCCGAGCGCACGTCGTCGGTGAGCGAATCGACACGTGGCAGCGTGTCATAGCCGACGCGCGCCGAGAGGTCCTGAATCGACACATCGATCGAGGAGAGCGCCGCGCCCGCCTGAGCCGCCGCCGTGCCGGCCTTGTTCAGGTTGGTCTGGAACGGGCCATCCGGACGGTTCATGCTCGTGACGAGCGCGTTGGTCGACTGCAGCGTGCGCTGCAGTTCGGTCACCGCGCCGGGAAGTTGCTTCGTGGTGGGCTGGAGCTGCTGGGCGAGCACGTTCACGCTGCTCGCGGCCTGCTGCAGGCTGCTCACGGCCTGCATCACCTGCTTGCGGTTGTCTTCGGAGAGCATTTCGTCGATGTCGCCGGCGATGTTGTCGAGCTTGCGCAGGAGCGCGTCGCCGCGGCGCTGAAGCTGGTCGAGCAGGCCCGGCCGCAGCGGCAGCTCGGCCACATGCGCCGCGGTCGAATGCAGCGGCGAGAGGTCGAGGCCGTTGTCGTCGAGTTGCACGAAGGCGATGCCCGTCACGCCCTGCAGCGCAAGCGAACCGAACGTGGAGCGCGTCATCGGCGCCTTCTGGTCGACGAGAATGCGAATGCGGATCTGGCCTGGATGCTGGGTATCGAACTTGATCGACTGCACCTTGCCCACATCGATGCCGCGAAAGCGCACCGCCGCATCCGGATAGAGGCCCGTCACACTCGAGCGCGAGATGAGGTCGAACGGCACGCGCACGGTGTGGTCAGCGCTGAAGAAGATGACGACAAGCGCGATCACGATGAGCAGGCCTATCGTGAACATGCCCGCCCAGAACGCATGCGGTTTGTTTTCCATCTTCAGATTCCTTCTTTGGCGGCCGCCAGGCGCTGGTTAAGCCGATTGAGCCGGTCAAGCCGGAGACAGGCGTGCGCGGGCCCTACCACGGCTTGTACCCCACGGCTGCGGGAGCGAGCGCCGCCGGCGGCAGCTTCGCGCGCCGATCGGGCGGCAGCGCCTGGAGCGCGCGGCGACCGCGCATGCCGAGGAAGTACTCGCGGATAAACGGATGATCGACGCTCGCCGCCTCCTCCACGGGCGCGGCCACGAGCACGCGGCGCTCGGCGAGCACCGCTACGCGCGTAGAGAGCGCGACCATGGCGTCGAGGTCGTGCGTGACGAGCACGACGGTGAGCCCAAGCGCACGATGCAGCGTGCTGATGAGCTCCACCACTTCGTCGGATGAGCGGGGGTCGAGCCCGGCCGTGGGCTCGTCGAGAAAGAGCAGCTCCGGCTCCAGCACGATTGCGCGCGCAAGGCCGACGCGCTTGATCATGCCGCCCGAGAGCGCGGCCGGCATTTTCGAGGCGTGCTTGCACGGCAGCCCGACCATTTCGAGCTTAAGCATCACGATGTCGCGCAGCAGCGCGGCAGGCACCTTGCCAAGCTCGCGCACCGGCTGGGCGATGTTGTCGAACACCGTGAGCGACGAGAACAGCGCGCCTTGCTGGAACAGCATGCCGGTGCGCGTGCGCATGAGGCGGGCGTGCTCGGCGTCGATGGTCGTAATGTTTTCGCCGAACATCTTGATGGTGCCCGAGGTCGGCTTTTCGAGCCCGAGGATCTGGCGCACGAGCGTGGTCTTGCCGGAGCCCGAGCCGCCCACGAGCGTGACGATCTCGCCGCGGCGAATTTCGAGGTTCAGATGCTGATGGACGATGTTGCGCCCGTAGCGCTTCGAGAGATTGTTGACCTCGATCACCGGCTCGCCGATGGTCGGCAGCGGCAGGTCCTGCGCGACCTCCCTGAGCGGCGTGGTGATCGTGCCGGTCGTTTTCGTCTCGAACGTCGTTACCGTCGTGCCAGTCGTGCTCATGAAAGCCCCACGTTCTGGAACAGGATCGCAAACACGGCGTCAGCGAGGATCACGATCGTGATCGACGTGACGACCGACGTGGTCGTGCCCTCGCCCAGGCTCTGCGAGTTCGCCTTGATGCGAAAGCCGAAGTGACAGCCCACGATCGCCACCAGCATGCCGAACGCCACCCCTTTGCCGAGGCCGATCCACACGTTGGCGATCGGCACGACGCTTGGCATCGAGCGCATGAACCACGAAATGTCGATGCCCAGCACGATCTTCGCCGCGATTGCGCCGCCTAGCAACGCAATGATGTCGGTCCAGATCACGAGCAGCGGCATGGCGACGCCGAGCGCGATGACGCGCGGCAGGATGAGCCGCAGGCCATGCGAGATGCCCATCACGCGCATGGCGTCGAGTTCTTCGGTCACGCGCATCACGCCGATCTGCGCGGTGATGGCCGAGCCCGAGCGCCCCGCCACGAGAATCGCCGAGAGCACGGGCCCGAGTTCGCGGATCACGGCGAGACCCAGAATGTTGACGATGAACTGGTTCGCGCCGAAGAGGCGCAATTGCTGCGCCGAGAGGTACGACAGCACGATGCCGATCAGAAACGCCACGAGCGCCGTGATCGGCAGCGCGCGCGCGCCGGCGTTGTAGATATTCGCCGAAATCTCGATCCACGGCGTGACCTTGGGCTTGCGCAGCACGAGCAGCAAGTCGAGGATCACGCGCCCGAACATGGCGATCCCGCCGTACAGGTGGTCGAAGAACGAGAAGATCGCGACGCCGAGTTGCGTGATCGGGTCGATGCGCACGACGCGCTCCGCCGGTTCGCGCACGGAATCGAGCAGCGCGATGCGCTCGAAGATGTCGCGCTGCGTTTGCGTGAGGTCGACGAGATCGGCGGGCAGCTTGTGGCCCCACGCGCGCCAGAGCGCCTGACCGCCCACGTGGTCCATGCGCTCCACGCGCGAGAGATCCCAAGCGCCTACGCGCTCGTCGGCGAGCGCGCGCAGACGCACCGCCGCGCCGCCCTGGTCGCGGTCGCGCGCGAGCGCGAGCGCCGTCCACTGGCCGGACAGGCGCACGGTCTTTCCGTGGGTGCCGGCCGAGACTTCAAGGCCGGGCGGCGTCTCTTGATCCAAGGGTAAGCACTCGACGGGCAGGGTGAGCAAACATTGTAGCGAACGCGCCCCGTTTCGTCGGTCCGAAAGCGCACGGCCGGCATTCAGACACGAGGCGAACTGTGGGTAACTCTCTGGATAACTTGTGGACTGCCTGTGGGCGGCCTGTGAATTGCCTAAAAATTAAGCAAATTGCGCGGAAATCGGCAGGGCGACAGTCATCTTCGGACACTGTAGGCCCTGTGGATGATTCCGTGGATAACCTGTGGGCCGGCTGTGGGCGGCTTGTGGATACCTCACATTCCGGGACGAAGCGGGCGTCGCGTCCTGCTGTTCACGCCCCAGCCACTACAATATGAGACATGAATGCGACGCCCCCCACCCCCGAGACTCCGAGCGCCGGCGACTGGCGCATCGACCGCAACCGCGCGATCACGCTGTTCGGCCCGGCCGCGCACGACTGGCCCATCGAGATCGTCGAGGAAACCGGCTCGACCAACGCCGACCTCATGGCGCGCCTGAAGGCGCTGCCGCAAAAGCGCGACGCGCTCGCGCGCCCGATCGTACGCGTGGCCTATCTGCAAACGGCCGGCCGTGGCCGGCGCGGCCGCACCTGGGTCGCCCAGCCCGGCGACGCGCTGCTGTTCTCGATCGGCTGCGTGCTGCCGCGCCCCATCGAAGGGCTTGCAGGCTTGAGCCTCGCCATCGGCTCGGCGCTGGTGGACGGCCTGCGCACGCTGCCCGTGACGGCGCCGGGGCAAATCGCGCTCAAGTGGCCCAATGACGTACTGCTCGAAGGCGACAAACTGGTGGGGATTCTCGTGGAGACCGCGTGGACGACCGCTGACGCCACGGCGGTCGTGATCGGCATCGGCACGAACGTGCGTGGCGAAGACGCCCTCGCCGCCAAGGTCGAGGCGCTCAACGCCGCCGGCGGCAGCGCGGCGGTCGTGCCCGGCACGACGCCCACGGCGCTCTCGCGTGCGTGGCCGAACGCCAATCTCACCGACACGCTCGCCGCCGAACTCAACGCGCTCGAAGCCGCGCTGCAGCGCTTCGGGGCCGCGGGCTTTGCGCCTTTCCAGGCGCGCTGGAACGCGTGCCACGCGTACGCGGGCCGCGAGGTCGCCATCTACGAGCAAGGTAAGGAGCTGCTGCGCGGCACGGCGGCCGGCGTCGACGAGCGCGGCCAGCTGCTCGTCGATACGCCGAACGGGCGCGAAACCGTCACGGCCGGCGACGTGTCGCTGCGGCTCGCGGACGGCGGCGCATGAGCCGCGGCCCCTTCCTTCTGATCGACGCAGGCAACAGCCGGATCAAATGGGCGCTCGTCGCGCCGGACGGGTCGCGCCTGCATGCAGGCACGATGGATCATGTGCGCGATGACGGCGCGCAATCCGCGCCCGCCACGCGTGAAGCCGGTTGCGAGGAATGGGCGGCGCTGCCCCGGCCTGCGGGCGTATGGATCTCGAACGTCGCGGGCGCGGCGGTCGGAGCGCGGCTCGACGCGCTGGTCGAGGCGCACTGGCCGGGCCTTGCCCCCACAGTCGTGCGGGCCTGCGCGCAGCAATGCGGCGTGACGAACAGCTATGCCACGTCCGACGCGCTCGGCAGCGACCGCTGGGCCGGCATGATCGGCGCACACGCTGCGTATCCGGGCGAACCCCTCCTGATCGCGACATTCGGCACGGCTACCACGCTCGAAGCCCTGCGCGCCGACGGCACATTCGTGGGCGGCATGATCGCGCCGGGCTTCACGCTCATGATGCGCTCGCTCGGCGAGCACACCGCGCAACTGCCCGTGGTCGCCGGCGGCATGGCGAATGCTGCCCAACCGGGCATTGCCTTCGCCACCGACACGCGAAGCTCGATCTCGGCGGGCTGTGCGCTCGCGCAGGCGGCGCTCATCGAGCGCGCCTTGGCCGATTTACAGGACGCGTGGAGAATCCCGGTGCGGCTCGTGGTGAGCGGCGGCGCCGCGGCCGAAGTGACGGCGGCGCTCAAGGTGCCGCATACTCGCCACGATGCACTGGTGCTTGCGGGCCTGGCGCTCATCGCCGCGCAGCGCTGAGGCGCGCGCGTCCCGTACCCGGGTCTGAAACTGAACGAACGATTTCGAAGGAGCTTCACACGATGCTGCGCTGGCTGATCGCCATTCTGATTCTCGCCAACGGGCTGGCTTTTGCGGCCATTGGCGGCGTGTTCGGCCCGACGCCCTCGTCGGGTACGCGCGAAACCCAGCACCTGAACCGGCAGATTCACCCCGAACGGCTCGTGGTGAAGGCTATCCGGCCGTCCGAATCGGCCGACGTGCCGACCGTCGGCGGCCCGGTGGCGGACCCGGCGGTGCAGGCGTCGACCCTGACGCAGTAAGCGGCGCTTCAAACGCAACCGGCCGGAGGCCGGGCGCGCCCAAGCCTCGGGCGGCCCGGCCTCCGGCCGGTTTTGCATCGTCCGCCCGCACGGTGTGAGCCTGCGGGCGGATGCCAGAATCTACTTCGATCCTTCCTGCGCGCGCACTTTCTGCAGCAGCTTCGTCGTGGAGCGGTCGTGCTCGAAGGCGATCGCGAGCGCCCGCCCGCCCCAGCCGCGCACCAGCGCCGACTCCGGCAGCGCGTCCATGTCGTAGTCGCCGCCCTTCACGAGGATGTCCGGACGCACCGCCTCAATCAGCTCGACAGGCGTTTGCTCACCGAACTGCACCACCCAGTCCACGCTCTCCAGCGCCGCGAGCAGCGCCATGCGGTCGTTCTCGTTGTTGATGGGGCGGTCGTCGCCCTTGCCGAGCATCTTCACCGAAGCATCGCTATTCACGCCGACGATCAGCGTCGCGCCCAGCGCCTTCGCATCGGCGAGGTAGGTGACGTGTCCGCGATGCAGGATGTCGAAGACGCCGTTGGTGAACACCACGGGGCCGGGCAGCGAAGCGCGCAGTTGCGCGAGCGCGTCGCGGGTCGTGATCTTGCGTTCGAAGGAAGCGGGCATGGAATGAGGCTCGGATAAGAAAATGGGCGCGGATCGAATCAGGCAAAGCCATGGATGAGCGCGCCAATGAAAACGGCCCGTCACGCGGAAAGCGCTTCGGGCCGTCCCGATCGCGGCGCGCCGCGAAGGCGTGCACGCGAGATGTCCCGGCGCGTCAGGCCGGCTGCTGCGTGCCTTGCTCGGCCTGCAGGCGCTGCACCACTTCCTTGCGATAGCGGTTCAGTTCCTGCGCCGTGTTGAACGTGCGCTCGAACAGGATCGAGAGGTTGTGCAGAATGCGCTCGATCACCTTCTTTTCCCAGCCGTCGTCGAAGCGGATCTGCTCGTCGAGCCAGCGCTCGAGCCATTCCGGGTCGGGCAGGCGCGACTGCACGGTGTCGCGCGGGAACAGCGCCTGGTTCACGTGCAGGTTCGTGGGGTGCAGCGGCTTTTCGGTGCGGCGCGCCGATGCCATCAGCACGCCGATCTTCGCGAACGCCGCGCGCGCGACGTCGCCGAAATTGTTGAGCGCCTTCTTCATGTAGCGCAGATACGCGCCGCCATGGCGGGCTTCGTCGCGCGAAATCGTTTCGTAGATGGCCTTGATGACCGGCTCCGTGTGCCATTCGGCAGCGCGGCGGTACCAGTGGTTCAGGCGGATTTCGCCGCAGAAGTGCAGCATGAGCGTTTCAAGCGGCGGCGCCGGATCGAACTCGAAGCGCACGGCGTGCAGCTCTTCTTCGGTCGGCACCATTTCCGGCTTGAAGCGGCGCAGGTATTCCATGAGCACGAGCGAGTGCTTTTGCTCCTCGAAAAACCACACGCTCATGAACGCCGAAAAGTCGCTGTCGTGGTGGTTGTCGCGCAGGAACATTTCCGTGGCCGGCAGCGCCGACCATTCGGTGATCGCGTTCATCTTGATGGTCGCGGCCTGCTCATCGGTAAGGAGCGACGCATCGAACTTGTCCCAGGGAATGTCCTTTTCCATGTCCCAACGGACCGATTCGAGCGATTTGTAAAGTTCCGGATAAAGCATCGTGTTCATAGTCCCGCCCCTGATCTGCGCAAAACGCGCGCATGACGAATTCGTAGCGTGCCGCGTGCCCGCATAAAACGCGGCCGCGCAGGCAAAAAGCATTTAATTTTACGCGGTATCCGGCCCTCTGGACGCAATCGTGGACCGGGCAACCCAACACGCGTTGCCCCACGACAATCCAGCCAACCGGAATGAAGGCGCCGTCGTGGATTCTGGGTAGCTGCTCCGTGCCTCGAACCCGGCCGCCTGATACCGCTGATCACTACCGATACCCGCGAGGCGCGCGAACCATCGTCACGGGCCGATGCGACACAATGCCGCACTCCAGCGCCCCGCGCCCGACGTCCTTTCGCCACACCTTGCCGGCTGATTTTCCAATGGGCAAACATCCCGCCCGTCATGGCCGTGAAACCTGCGCGGCGAAGCAGCGCATCGCCGCCCGCAATTCCCACAAATGACCAGAAAAACCTTACACAATAATAGCATGCCGATGTTTCAGTTCCGCCGCACCGCAAAATCCGTGATCGCGCCGTCAGTTGGAGCTTTGAGCCAAGTCAAAAGAACATCACTTTGAGCTAGCGTGTCGCGGTAACCCAACTCGATCAGCTCGCGCGTAAATTCACGCTCAAACAGCAAATAGCTCGCAAATGCCGCGCCTGATGCGCGGTTGCCGCCCATCGCCCCCAGCAGCATGCGCACCGAGCGCGGCAACTGCTGCAAATGACGCGCGGCGATCAACTCGATGCGCTCGCTCGGCGCGATGGCGAGCACCTCGACATGCCGCCAGCCGCTTTCCGGCTCCACCGTGTGCGGCAGTTGCAGCACCATGCGATTCACGTGCTCGATGCGCTCGATATCGGCGCCGAGCGAGTCGAGGAACACACTCGCGAGCACCTGCTGGCCGATCTGCGCGAGCGTCGGATACGCGTCGATGTCGGCTCGCGCCGCGGGCACCTCCGGCGTGGGCGCGGCCGCGCCGAGCACGACGATGCGCTGCGCGCCGAAGTGGATGGCGGGCGAGAGCGGCGCGATCTGCCGGATCGAGCCGTCACCGAAATATTCGTGGCGGCCGTCGAGTTCGAGGCGCACAGCCGGAAACAGGAACGGAATCGCCGCCGATGCAAGCAGATGAGCGGGCGTGAGCGCGACCATGCGCGCAGTGCGCTGCGCGCGCCGCCACGCGGTGATCGGCTCGCAGGCCTGGTAGAACGTGACGTGCCGCCCCGACGAATAACTGAGCGCCGTGACGGCGAGCGCATAGAGCCGCCGCTCGTCGAGCATCTGCTCGATGCGGTGGAAGCTGAGCGCGTGCGGGAGCATCCGCGCAAGCGGCGTGCTGTCGAACAAGGTGCGCGGCGCGGCACGCGCGCCCACGCTGGAGGCGGCCCAGCCGAACGCGAGCGCGGCGAGCCAGCGCGCGCCCGCGGCCGCAACGCCCGGCCAGTCGGTGCGATAGATGTGGCTTGCGCGCATGTCCGACCAGACCTCGACGAGGCGCGCCGCGCCCTGCGCGAACTGGTCGGCGTGACTCGCGATCGAGGTGGCGTTGATCGCGCCCGCCGAAGTGCCGCAGATGACCGTGAAGGGCATGGCGCGGCGCGCCGGCTCGGCGTGGCTGGCCAGTTCGGCGAGCGCGCGCAATGCGCCGGCCTGGTAAGCCGCACGCGCGCCGCCGCCCATCATCACGAGCGCAAGCCGCATGATGCCGACGCTCCCCGCAGTTTTCCTGCCTTTGTCCTTCTGTTGTCCTGCTTTTGTCCCGCAGTTGCCCTTCTGTTGCGTCCTGCGGGACGGTTCTTCGTGACGTGACGCCGCGCGCCTTATTCCGGCTGTGCCGGCGCCTTCTTCGCGCCGCGCGGCGCGCTGCGGCCCGCGCCGCTGCCGGCGCCATTGCTGGTGCTGCTAGCACGTTTGGCGGTGCTGCTGCGTTTGGCCGTCGAGGCTTCGGTCTTCGCCTGCGCCTCGCTCACCGCTTCGGCGGCGGCTTGCGCCGCCTCGGCCGCAGCGGCCGGCTGCGCCATCGCAAACTGCGCGAGCTGGTTGAACTGCGCCTGCACGAGATTCCACCACGAACCCGCGTCGAAGCCCGGCTGCGCGGACGCCGCGCCCTCGGCCGCATCGTCGGCGCTCGCGGCTTCAGGCTCGGCGCGCTTGGCGCCCGCTCTCGGCGCTTCGGACTCGGCGTGCGTCGGCGTCATCTGCGCCTGCGCGAACGCGCCGAACGCGCGCAGCGTGGTAAGCGTCGCGCGTTGCACTTCGAGCGCCTGGATCGCGGACTGCAGCATGCCGAGATTGAGCTTGAGCCACTGCTCGACGGCGCGCAGGTCGGTGATGCGCTTGTCGAGCTCCTCGACGTTGGTGAGCGGCGTCATCATGTCGGACATCATCGAAAGCGACGGGCCGAAGGCTTGCGCCACGCCCGGTTCAGTACCCGGGAATGCGCCGCCGAACGGCGTGAGGCGCATCATCCCCCACATGCGGTCGAGCATTTCGGCGGGCGGAAAGCCGGGAAAGCCCGGGAACGGCGGCATGTTGCCTGCTGGGTCGGTCATGCGGATCTCCCTCGCATAGATGGGTGGTGAAATGCGCGCGCGTGGGCGGCACAAAACGATCTCTTCGATAATAGCGCGCGCAATAGTAGAAATCGGCAGAAAGCGCGAATCAGAACGGATCGCCGCCCGGAAAATCCGGCGCGCGCCGCTCGCGCAGCGACTGTACGCCTTCGCGCACGTCGGGTCCCGCAAAACCCATGAATTCGAGGGCGAGCGACGTGTCGAAGGTCGGCCCCGCCATGCGCAGCCAGTTGTTGAGCGCGTACTTGGTCCAGCGCACCGCGGTTTGCGAACCGTTAGCGAGACGCTTCGCCACTTCGAACGCCTTCGGCAGCAGGTCGTTCTCGTCCACGGCAAGCGAGACGAGGCCGATGCGCTCCGCTTCCTCGCCGCTCACCGGCTCGCACAGCAGCAGGTAGTATTTCGCCTTCGCCATGCCGCACAGAAGCGGCCACACGATCGCCGCATGATCGCCCGCCGCGACGCCCAGGCGCGTATGCCCGTCGATGATGCGCGCCGTTTTCGTCGCGATGGAAATGTCGGCCAGCAGTCCCGCGACGAGCCCCGCGCCCACTGCCGGGCCATGCATGGCCGAGACGATCGGCTTGCCGCAGTTGATCACGTTGTAGACGAGGTCGCGCGCCTCGCGCCACACGCGCGCGCGCACGTCGAAATGCGTGGCCATGTCCTCGACGAGTTGCAGATCGCCGCCCGCCGAAAAGCCCTTGCCCTCGCCGCGAATCACGGCGACGCGCGCGTCGGGATCGCGGTCCACGTCGCGCCAGATCTCGGCGAGTTCGCGGTGCATGTTGGCGTCGGCAGTCGCGAGGCCGCTCTTGTTCGTGCCCTCGCCGCTCATCACGATCTCGACGATGCCGTGCTCGTGCCGCCGCACGCGCAGAGCCTGATAGCGGGCGTAAAAAGGATCGTTCATGGGCGGACCTCCTATGCTTCGGATTGCTGATTACGTGAATGCGATGGCAGTGCGGCGCGTCAATGCGGCTGATACACCCACTTGCCATCGCGGATCTCGACCATCACGCGCGCTCGCGCGTCGAGGCCGAGGTGATCGGTGGCGCTCATGTTGACGACGCCATTGGTGTCATGCAGCCCGTGCGTAGCTTCGAGCGCGTCGCGCAGCGCGTGGCGAAACTCGGGCGTGCCGGGCGCAGCCGACTTGAGCGCAACGGGTATCGCGTTCTGGAGCAAGAGGCCTGCGTCCCAGGTGTAAGCGCCGAACGCCGACACCGTGCCAGCGCCATTGCGTGCTTCGTAGCGCGAAATATAGTCGAGCGCGAGGCGCCGGCCAGGCGCGTCCTCGGGCAGTTGCGCGGCCACGAGCACCGGGCTCGCGGGCAGGAACGTGCCGTTGCAGTCGGCGCCGCACACGCGCAGGAAGTCGCGGTTGCCGACGCCGTGGTTGTGATAGATGACGCCCTTGTAGCCGCGCTCCTTGAGCGCCTTGGGAGGCAGCGCGGCAGGCGTGCCGGCTGCACCCACCACGACGGCGTCCGGATGCGCCGCCACGATCTTGAGCACCTGCCCCGTCACGCTCGGATCGGTGCGATTGAAGCGCTCGTTCGCGACGAGCTTGATGTTGCGCTGTTGCGCGGCCTTCGCGATTTCAGCGTAGAACGTCTCGCCGAGCGCGTCGGCCTGGCCGATATAGGCGAGCGTTTTCACGTTATGCGCGGCGGCATGCTCCATGATCGCACCGGCCATCATCGCGTCGGTTTGCGGCGTCTTGAACATCCAGTGACGCTTGTCATCAACGGGCTCAATGATCTTCGCCGACGAAGCGAGCGAGATCGTAGGCGTCTCGCCCTGCGCGACCACGTCGAGCATCGCGAGCGAATTCGGCGTGATCGACGAGCCGATGATCGCATCGACATGCTGTTCGTCGATGAGCTTCTTCGTGTCCTGCACGGCCTGGGTCGTGTCGGAGGCGTCGTCGAGCACGATGTACTGGACTTTCTGACCAGCGATCTCGGTGGGGAACATCGCGGCGGTGTCGCGCGCGGGAATGCCGAGCGAGGCAGCCGGGCCCGTGAGCGAAAGCACGAGGCCGATCTTGACCTGCGCGAGCGCTAGCGTGGGCGCACAGAGACTGAAAAGCAGGGAGAGGCAAACAGCAAGACGGCTGGGGCGAGAAGCGTTCACGGTGTCTCCTTGTCGTTATGCGTTCGTTTTGCGTTTTTTCTGCATACGGATGCTGCGTGCTTCTACGGCTCGTACTTTTAATGGTCGCCGCGATTTCCCCTCGAGGAAAAAAGGGCGTTCGCCAGTGTAGCCGCACGCGTGGCGCGCGGCATCCGGCGAAACCCTTCAGCGCTTGCGTGTCGCTAGCGCGTCACTGCTCGCCGTGCAGTGACGCCACGGCCTGATCGATCGCGCCGAAAATCGACTTGCCGGCTTCGTCGAGCATTTCGATCTTCACGCTGTCGCCGAACTTCATGAACTCGGTGCTCGCCTGTCCGCTTTCGATCATCTCGAGGCAGCGCTTCTCGGCGATGCAGCAGTAGCCGCGTTTGGTGTCCTTGTTCGAGACCGTGCCCGAACCCACGACGGCGCCCGCGCGCAGATTGCGCGTTTTCGCAGCGTGAGCGATCAACTGGCCGAAGTGGAACACCATGTCCGTGCCCGCATCGGGCTGGCCGACCTTCTTGCCGTTCCAGTGCACGATGAGCGGCAGATGCACGCGCCCTTCGCGCCAGTGTTCGCCGAGTTCGTCGGGCGTCACCATCACCGGCGCGAACGCGCTGGCCGGCTTGCTCTGGAAAAAGCCGAAGCCCTTCGCGAGTTCCGCGGGAATGAGGTTGCGCAGCGAGACGTCGTTGACGAGTGTGACGAGCCGCACGGCCCTGAGCGCTTCGTCCGGGCTCGCGCCCATCGGCACGTCGCCGGTCACGACGGCGACTTCGGCCTCGAAGTCGATGCCGAACGCCTCGGATGCGCACACGATGTCATCGCACGGCCCGATGAAGTCGTCGCTGCCGCCCTGGTACATGAGCGGGTCGGTCCAGAATTCGGCGGGCATCTCGGCGCCGCGCGCGCGACGCACGAGTTCGACGTGATTCACGTACGACGATCCATCCGCCCATTGGTACGCACGCGGCAGCGGCGCCATGCAGTTGCGCGCATCGAAGCTGAACGCATTGCGCGCGCGCCCGTAGTTCAGCGCGTCATACAGCTCGGCGAGCTGCGGCGCGTAGAAGCGCCAGTCGTCGAGCACGCGCTGCAGCGTGGGCGCGATCGTGTCGGCGATGGCGGCGCTGCGCAGGTCGCGGGAAACGACGATCAGTTGCCCGTCGCGGGTGCCGTCCTTCAGCGTGGCAAGTTTCATGGAATCAGACGTGAGTGACGATAAGGGAAATGTATTCTACGATGGTGAATCGGCGGCCCCCAAGCAGGCGCGCCGCATTTCCTCAGTTGCCGTACGTTTGCACACCACAACGCCTCCATGCCGCCTACCGTCCGATCCGCCTCGCCACGCGCGAGCGCCACAGACGCCACGAACGCCGAAGATCTCGCCGACGCCCTCGACACCGCCGACGCCTCGGAAGGCGCCGAAGCCGGTGAAGAAAAGCTGCGCTCCGGCATCCAGTCGATCGAAGTGGGCTTTCGCCTGCTCGAAGTGCTCACCAGCGAGCCGCGCGCGATGATGCTGCGCGACCTCGCGCAGCGTGCGGGCATGAGCCCGGCGAAGGCGCATCGCTATCTCGTGAGCTTCATGCGCCTCGGCGTCGTTGCGCAGGACCCGCTCTCGGGCCGCTACGAACTGGGCGGCTTCGCATTGCAGCTTGGCCTCGCGCGTCTTGCACGCGTCGACGGCGTCAAACTCGCGCGCATCGCACTCACCGAATTGCGCGACGCGCTCGACATCACCGTGGGCATCGCCGTGTGGGGCAACCAGGGGCCGACCGTCGTGCACTGGCTGGAGTCGAGCCACCCGGCGAAAGCGTCGCTCAAGCTCGGCGACGTCATGCCGATGCTCAGTTCCGCCACGGGCCTGCTATTCGCCGCCTACCTGCCGCGCAGCAAGACCGCTCCGATGATCGAGCGCGAACTCGCTGGCGCGCAGCACTACTCATACGGCTCCACGCCGCGCACGGCAGAGGCGCTCGAACGCGCACTCGCGGAAGTTCGCGAGCATGGCGCCGCCCGCGTGGAAGGCATGCTGCTGCCGACCATCCACGCGTTCTGCACACCCGTGTTCGACGCGAGCGGAGAGCTTGCGCTCGGGATCATCGCGCTCGGTCACGAAGGTGCATTCGATATCGACTGGAACGGCGCCGTGGACACCGCGTTGCGCGCGTGCGCCGAAAAACTGTCGTACGAATTGGGGTACAGTCCGACGCCGCGCTGAGCGCTGTACGCGCGGGCCGGCAGGCATGTGACCCCGCCCACGCGCGGCGTCTGGGTTTCTGCGCGCCAGAGGCGGGTTGTGTCACAGTAACGTACGACCGATACCGACCCACGAACCGCCGATGTCCACACCCGCCGCCCCGCGCGAGGCACGCCGCCTCGACACCGACTCACGCAGGCCACCGCGCACGCGCGCGTGGCGCTGGGTCGGTGTGTTCGTCGCGGTCACGGCGCTCCATTGGCTCGCGGCCGAATGGTTCGAGCGGCATCACGGCGCGCCGTCCCCCGTCGCGCACGTGCGAGTGCCGGTGCAGGTGGCGCTCCTCAAGCCGGAGCGCATCGAACGCGAGGCACGGCCCGCGGGCCCCGCGGCGGCGCCCGCGCATGCCGAGCCCAAACCCGCGCCGAAGCCGGCCGAGCCGCATACGCTGCATGCAGTCGCGCCGCCAAAACCGCACCCCAAAGCACCTGCCGCGCCGACGGATACACAAGCGGCGTTGGCGCCCGCAGCGGCTTCGCAGGTCGCAGCCGGCTCGAGTGGTACAAGCGGCACGGCAAGCGCAGCGCCCGGCAACGGCAAGCAGCCTTCGGCGCAAGCCACGCAGGCTTCGCATGGGCTGAAGTTTTCGGTGCCGCCATCGGGCGAACTGCAATACGACACGTTCTATAACGGCGTGCGCAATCAGCCCGGCACGATCCACTGGTCAAGCGACGGTCAACGTTACGAAATGGTCGTGCGCGTGCCCCTTCCCTTCGTCGGCGAGTTCAGCTGGACGAGCAAGGGCCGCGTGGACGCCTTCGGCCTCGCGCCCGATCAGTACATCGAAAAGCGCGGCCATCGACCTTCGGATGTGACGATTTTCAACCGCACCGACAAGCAGATCGTATTCACGCGCACGCCCAACTCGCTCGCGCTGGCCGATGGCGCGCAGGACCGCTTCAGCATGGTGATGCAACTCGCGAGCCTCGTGCGCGGCGACCCCGACGCGTACAAACCGGGCGTCACGCGCGAGTTCTATGTCGCCGACAACGACAGCGGCGAAACCTGGCCCATCACCACGATCGGCGACGAAACCGTGAGCACGGATCACGGCTACGTCACGGCACGCCACTTCATGCGTCTGCCGCGCCGCGAGGGCGACAAGCGGCGCATCGACGTGTGGCTCGCGCCAACGCTCGGCTGGTTGCCCGTGCGCCTCGTGCAGACCGAGCCGAATGGCAACCAGTTCGAACTGGTGTGGCGCGGCGCGCTCACGGTGCCAAGTGCTCCGAACGCGAGCGCGCCGACGCCCGACTCGGCAACGGCCGCGACCGCCACGACGCCCAACGCCGCACCCGACACAACATCGGCACAATCCGCAACACCGGAAACTGCGCCGGAAACTGCGCCGCAAGCTGCGCCAGCCCCTGCGCCCGAACCGCAATCGCCTGCGCAACCGGCACCACCCGCCAATATGCCCAGTGCGCAGACAGAATCACCGCCGCAACCGTCCGCGGATGACGAACCCTCTCCCGTCTCGCCGGGCGCGGCGCCCGAACATCCCTGAGCGCGCAAGCGCACGAATCGCGCGATCCAACCGGCCCGCCTCACGACACAAACCCGTGAAATAGCGCATACTGGAATCGAGCCATGCGTCGAGGATCGCAAGGCTTCGCGCGCAGCATGAAGGGCCAAAAACAAGCAGACGAAATACGGCAATACGACACCGCGCGCAAATAGCGAAACAGCGAACCGACCAGGACCAGCAAACCGATACACGCTGCAAAAGACGGAAAAAATCGGCACGACACAATAAATAACGCAGCAAACAGGGACGCGACACACAAGCTAACGAACATCGCATCGCGCATCGTCCGCGTGCCCCAGGCGCGCGGATTGCTCCACCAGCATCGCGTGCATGCAGTACCTCGCAAACGGCTTGACTCCCAGCCTGGAAGGCGAAGGAGGAACCCATGCAAGTGACTGTCAACGGCATCGATACGCACTATGTCTTCGACGACAGGAGCGGTGGGCCAGCGCTGGCGTTCATTCATCAACTGGGCGGCGACCTTGGCGTGTGGGACACGCTCGCCGGACATTTCCGCCATCGCCACAGCGTGCTGCGCTATGACGTGCGCGGGCATGGCGCGAGCGCTGTTGCACGCGAGTCCTTTGGCTTCGCAGAACTCGCCGAGGACCTCGATGCACTTTTCGACGCAACCGGCATCGAGCATGCACATCTCGTTGGCATGTCGATGGGCGGCATGATCGCGCAGCAGTTCGCGCTCGATTATCCTGAACGCGTGGCGACGCTCACGCTTTGCGACACGGCTAGCCATACGCCGTCACAAGCGCGCGAAACATGGAACGAGCGCGCCGCCACGGTGCGCAGCGACGGTCTCGGGGCGCTCGTCGACGCGACAATGGCACGCTGGTTCACCGCCGACTTCCGGCACACGCATGCGCCAACTGTCGAGCGAATTTGTGACGTTTTATTACGGACCCCTTCAGAAGGCTACGCGATGGCCTGTGAGGCGCTACGCGATTTCGACGTGGAAAACAGGCTCGCGCAGTTGCGCGTGCCGACGCTCGCTGTCGCGGGCCGCCACGACAACGGCACGCCGATGGCCATGACACAAGCCCTTGCAAGAGCGATAGAAGGGTCGCATTTCGTGGTGCTCGATGCGGCGCATCTGGCCCCGGTAGAGGAGTCTCACCGTTTCACAGCGTTGCTCGAAACGTTTCTCAAGCAGTTGGTCTAAGTAGTTCGAAGTAAAAGCATCATGGCAGTGACAGCAGACGCAGTTGAGAAGTGAAGTATAAAAAGGGAGAGCAGTCCACATAAGAGGTGATGCGGGACCCACCCCTTGAATTCCAGAACGAACGCTCCATGTATTGACCCAGAAGGTCAGGGAGCACAGGAAAAAGGAGTGTCGCCATGCAAATGATCTACAACAGTCCCAACTATTGCGTCGTCGAGTTCCCACCGCAGGACGGCCACAGCGCCATGCGCGCAGGAGGCTATGAGATCGTCGACAAAAACGCGCGCCGCGAGATCTTCATCGACGGCGTGATGGCGGCACGTTTTCGCGAAGACGTGCAAAAGCTGATGGACGAAGACCAGTCGCTCGACGAAGTCGACGAATTCCTCGGACAGTTCGACAGCCTCATGCAGCAACCCGTCGTGCTTCACTGACGCTAGCGCACCCCGCGGCACTCAACGCGCAGCGCCCTTCACACGAAACCCCGTCCGGCTCCCCGGGCGGGGTTTTCTTTTGGCCGTCCAGCGCACGCCACCGCGGTTGCCTGCGCGCGACGCCGCGGGCAGCGGCCGGTTGCCGCAGCGGCTACAATGTGAGGTTTCCCAGTTCAACCGGCACCACGCCCGCCCGCGATCCATGAACCAGCCCGCAGCCCTTGCCTCGCGCCCCGCCGGGGACGCCAAATACACGCGCGGCGCAGCGCTTCCCGCGCTGCTCGCCTCGCGTATCGTGATCCTCGACGGCGCGATGGGCACGATGATCCAGCGCTACAAGCTCGACGAAGCTGCCTACCGGGGCGAGCGCTTCAAGGACTACCCGCGCGATATCAAGGGCAACAACGAACTGCTCTCGCTCACGCAGCCGCAGATCATCAGCGAGATTCACGAGCAGTATCTCGCGGCGGGCGCGGACATCATCGAGACCAACACGTTCGGCGCGACCACGGTGGCCCAGGACGACTACGGCATGGGCGAGCTCGCCATCGAGATGAACGTGGAGTCGGCGAAGCTCGCGCGCGCCGCGTGCGACAAGTATTCGACGCCGGACAAGCCGCGCTTCGCCGCGGGCGCAATCGGGCCGACGCCGAAAACGGCGAGCATCTCGCCCGACGTGAACGATCCGGGTGCGCGCAACGTCACGTTCGAAGAGCTTCGCCGTGCGTACTATGAACAGGCGAAGGCGCTCATGGACGGCGGCTGCGACCTCTTCCTCGTCGAGACGATCTTCGACACGCTCAACGCCAAGGCCGCGCTCTTCGCGCTCGACCAGCTCTTCGAAGACACGGGCGAGAATCTGCCGATCATGATCTCGGGCACCGTGACCGACGCCTCGGGCCGCATTCTCTCGGGCCAGACCGTCGAGGCGTTCTGGAACTCGCTGCGCCACGCGAAGCCGCTCACGTTCGGCCTGAACTGCGCACTGGGTGCGGCGCTCATGCGCCCGTACATCGCCGAGCTTGCGAAGCTGTGCGACACGTACGTCTCGTGCTATCCGAACGCGGGCCTGCCCAATCCGATGAGCGACACGGGCTTCGATGAAAGGCCCGCCGATACATCGGCACTGCTCAAGGAATTCGCGAGCGCGGGTCTCGTGAACGTGGCGGGCGGCTGCTGCGGCACGACGCCCGAGCACATCGCGGCCATCGCAAAGGCACTCGCTGAAATCAAGCCGCGCCGCTGGCCCGGCCAGTACCGCGACGCCGCCTGACGACACGTTCGATCGCTGCTTTACGAGTCCCGCTCCAACAACATACGATCCGGTCCTACGCCATGACTGACCATACCCTGCGCCTTTCCGGCCTCGAACCCTTCAACGTGACCGAAGGCACGCTGTTCATCAACGTGGGCGAGCGCACCAACGTGACCGGCTCGAAGGCCTTCGCGCGGATGATCCTCAACGGCCAGTTCGACGAGGCGCTCGCGGTTGCGCGCCAGCAGGTCGAAAACGGCGCGCAGGTCATCGACGTCAACATGGACGAAGCCATGCTCGACTCGAAGGCGGCGATGGTGCGCTTCATGAACCTCATCGCCTCCGAGCCCGACATCGCGCGCGTGCCGATCATGATCGACTCGTCGAAGTGGGACGTGATCGAGGCGGGCCTGCAGTGCGTGCAGGGCAAGGCCATCGTCAACTCGATCTCGCTCAAGGAAGGCAAGGAGCAGTTCGTGCATCACGCGAAGCTCATTCGCCGCTACGGCGCGGCGAGCGTGGTGATGGCGTTCGACGAGCAGGGCCAGGCCGACACGTTCGCGCGCAAGACCCAGATCTGCAAGCGCTCCTACGACATCCTCGTGAACGAAGTGGGCTTCCCGCCCGAGGACATCATCTTCGACCCGAACATCTTCGCGGTAGCCACAGGCATCGAAGAGCACAACAACTATGCGGTGGACTTCATCGAAGCCACGCGCTGGATCAAGCAGAACCTGCCCTACGCGAAGATCAGCGGCGGCGTGTCGAACGTGTCGTTCTCGTTCCGCGGCAACGACCCGGTGCGCGAGGCGATCCACACCGTGTTCCTCTACTACGCCATTCAGGCGGGCATGGACATGGGCATCGTGAACGCGGGCCAGCTCGGCGTGTACGCCGACCTCGACGCCGAGTTGCGTGAGCGTGTGGAAGACGTGGTGCTCAACCGCCGCGCCGACGCAACTGACCGTCTGCTCGAAATCGCAGACAAGTTCAAGACGGGCGCCGCGAAGAAGGAAGATAACCTCGAGTGGCGCAACCAGGACGTGGAAAAGCGTCTCGCGCACGCACTCGTGCTCGGCATTACGAACTTCATTGTCGAGGACACCGAAGAAGCACGCGTGAAGATCATGGGCGCGGGCGGCCGGCCGATCAACGTGATCGAAGGCCCGCTCATGGACGGCATGAACATCGTCGGCGACCTGTTCGGCCAGGGCAAGATGTTCCTGCCGCAGGTTGTGAAGTCGGCGCGCGTGATGAAGCAGGCCGTGGCGCACCTGATTCCGTTCATCGAGGAAGAAAAGCGCCTGCTCGCCGAATCGGGCGCCGACGTGCGCGCGAAGGGCAAGATCGTCATCGCGACCGTGAAGGGCGACGTGCATGACATCGGCAAGAACATCGTGTCCGTCGTGCTCCAGTGCAATAACTTCGAAGTGGTCAACATGGGCGTGATGGTCCCGTGCAACGAGATTCTCGCGAAGGCGAAGGTCGAAGGCGCGGATATCGTCGGCCTCTCGGGGCTCATTACGCCCTCGCTCGAGGAAATGGCCTACGTTGCGAGCGAAATGCAACGCGACGACTACTTCCGCATCAAGAAGATTCCGCTGCTCATCGGCGGCGCGACGACGTCGCGCGTGCATACCGCAGTGAAGATCGCGCCGCACTACGAAGGTCCGGTCGTGTACGTGCCGGACGCGTCGCGTTCGGTTTCGGTCGCCTCGAGCCTGCTTTCGGATGAGGGCGCAACGAAGTTCATCGACGATCTCAAGACCGACTACGACCGCATTCGCGATCAGCACGCCAACAAGAAGGCTCAGCCCCTCGTGACACTCGAAGAGGCGCGCGCGAACAAGACGAAGGTCGACTGGGCGAACTTCCAGCCCGTGAAGCCGAAGTTCATCGGCCGCCGCGTGTTCAAGAACTTCGACTTGAACGAACTCGCGAATTACATCGACTGGGGTCCGTTCTTCCAGACGTGGGATCTCGCGGGCCCCTATCCGCAGATCCTCAACGACGAGATCGTGGGCGAGTCGGCGCGCCGCGTGTTTTCCGACGCGAAGTCGATGCTGTCGCGCCTGATCCAGGGCCGCTGGCTGCAGGCCAACGGCGTGATCGCGCTGTTGCCCGCCAATACCGTCAACGACGACGACATCGAGATCTACACCGACGAATCGCGCAGCGAAGTCGCGCTCACGTGGCGCAATCTGCGCCAGCAGTCGGTGCGCCCCGTGGTGGACGGCGTGATGCGCCCGAACCGCTCGCTTGCCGACTTCATCGCGCCGAAGGACTCGGGCGTGGCCGACTATATCGGCATGTTCGCGGTCACGGCGGGTATTGGCGTGGACGTGAAAGAAGCGCAGTTCGAGAAGGACCACGACGACTACAGCGCGATCATGCTCAAGGCACTCGCGGACCGCTTCGCGGAAGCGTTCGCCGAAGCTTTGCACGCGCGCGTGCGCCGCGACCTGTGGGGCTATGCGGCCAGCGAAACGCTCGACAACGACGCGCTGATCGCCGAGAAGTACGCGGGCATTCGCCCGGCTCCGGGCTACCCGGCCTGCCCGGACCACCTCGTGAAGCGCGACATGTTCGACTTCCTGCAAGCGGGCGAAGTCGGCATGAGCGTGACGGAATCGCTCGCCATGCTGCCGGCCGCGAGCGTTTCGGGCTTCTACCTGGCGCACCCGGACAGCACGTACTTCTCGGTGGGCAAGATCGGCCAGGACCAGCTCGCCGATTACGCGCGCCGCATGTCGCTCTCCGACGAGGACGCCCGCCGCGCGCTCGCGCCGCAGCTTTAAACCGCTGCTTTACGGCGCTGCTTTACGGCGCTGCTTTAAGGCGCTGCTTTAAGGCGCTGCTTTAAGGCGCTGCTTTAAGGCGCCGATCAAGTCACTTTTCTCAGGCGTACTGCGCGCCGCTTCGTGCGGCGCGCTTCCTCCCGCTGTGCTACTCCCGTTGTCACCGCCCGACATACGCGATCCGGCAAGGTGAAAATTACGCGCGCGCAATTTTTCGGCTTTGTAAGATGGCCCGGCAAGACCCAGGCAGCACCTGCATGACGCCCGGCCACACGCGGCAACGCCGCGCCGGCTCGATCATCAGCAAATCCTTAAAACGCAAAATCGAAGCAACCTCGACGGAGAAATCGTATGAAGAAGCTGATGTTGATGTTGACCGCCTTCGGCGTCGCAGCGCTTGCGCAGCCGTCGTTCGCCCAGCCGGCCGCGCCGGAGCAGGCGAGCCCGGCGACGTCGTATTCGGCGCCCACCGAAAAGCACGTGAAGAAGCCGAAGAAAACCAAGGCGAAAAAGTCGGCGGCTTCCGCTGCCGAGCCGGCGGCCGCCAGCGAGTAACGTGCGCCGCAGGTCGACAAAAGCAAAGAGCCCGCACAGTGCGGGCTCTTCGCTTTTGGAACACGGATCAGGCGGGGCCGCCCAGGCGGCCGTGACAAGCTGGCCGCTGCGTGTATTGGACGCAGCGCGACCACGCCCTGCGCCGCTCACACCTCGAACACGAACCTCAAATGCCCCACAAAACGTCGTTGTCTTCCTTCTTCGCGGCACGCAGCATGTCGAGGAACGGAAAGGCGCGTTGCGCGAGGCCGACCGGCAGTTCGTGATGGGCGCGGTCCTCCTCGCCTTCGTGAAAGTGGCCTTCCTGCTCGTGACGCTCTTTCTTGTCCGTGGCGATCGCCGCTTCAAGCTTGGTGATGGCGGTGTCGAGTTCGTCGTGGGTAATCACCCCGCGCGGGCCGAGCCGCTTGCCGATGATGCCGAGAAGGTATTGTGCGAGGTTCTCCAGCATCGTGACGTCGGGCGCCGCGTGGCATTTAAAAGTAACCAGCATGTCTGTTCCCTTTATGATTTTTTCGGATCTGCGCGCGACGCTCCGGCCTGCGAAGCCAGACGGGCCAACGCAGCCCAAGTCGCGCTACCTCATTTCACATATTAGCACCTGCTAAAATCCGTCAGGACGGAATTACCCGCAGGGCGCGGCGCCCGGACGTTCTGGCGTCAAGGACGCCGCCACGCCGCCTGCCGCAACGAGGCCGCCCGCGCATTGGCGCATGGTAGGCGGCCTGCCGCAAGGCTGGCGCGCCCTCACCCGTATTCGGCGGTCCGCGCCGGCAGCCAGAGGCCACACCCTTGGCGCCGGCCCCGCATCCCATTACCCGCACAGGATTTGCAACCAGCATGCTGCCCGCACAGAAACACACCCTGGAGACCCTGCTCGCGCAAGCCGTCGCCCAGGTGGCGAAGGCCACCGAAGGCGCGAGCGAAGCCGCATTCGTCGTGCCCGCGATCACGCTCGAGCGCCCGAAGGTCGCCGCGCACGGCGACGTCGCCTGCAACGTCGCGATGCAGCTCGCCAAGCCCATGCGCGCGAACCCGCGCCAGCTCGCCCAGCAGATCGTCGACGCCGTGCTCGCCCAGCCCGAGGCCGCAGGCCTCGTCGAGGCGGCCGAAGTAGCCGGCCCCGGCTTCATCAACCTGCGTCTGACCGCGAACGCAAAGCGCGCCGTGATCGGCGCCGTGTTCGAAGAAGGCGAGGCATTCGGCCGTTCGCAACGCGAAGCCGGCAAGCGCGTGCTCGTCGAGTTCGTCTCGGCCAATCCCACGGGTCCGCTGCACGTGGGCCACGGACGTCAGGCCGCGCTCGGCGACGCCATCTCGAACGTGCTCGGCTCGCAAGGCTATGACGTGCACCGCGAGTTCTACTACAACGACGCGGGCGTGCAGATCGGCAACCTCGCTGTCTCCACCCAGGCGCGCGCACGCGGCTTCAAGCCCGGCGACGCCGAGTGGCCCGAGGCCGCCTACAACGGCGAATACATCGCCGACATCGCACGCGACTATCTCGCGGGCGAGACCGTCGCGGCCAAGGACGGCGCGCCCGTCACGGGTGAGAAGGATCCGGAGAACCTCGAAGCGATCCGCCGCTTCGCCGTGGCCTATCTGCGCCACGAGCAGGACCTCGATTTGCAGGCGTTCGGCGTGAAGTTCGATCGCTATTACCTCGAGTCTTCGCTATACACGGAAGGCCGTGTCGAGAAGACCGTCGAGGCGCTGGTCGCTTCGGGCCAAACCTACGAGCAGGAAGGTGCGCTGTGGCTCAAGACCACGGACTACGGCGACGACAAGGACCGCGTGATGCGCAAGTCCGACGGCACCTACACCTACTTCCTGCCCGACGTCGCCTACCACGTCACCAAGTGGGAGCGCGGCTTCACGAAGGTCATCAATATCCAGGGCTCCGACCACCACGGCACCATTGCCCGCGTGCGCGCGGGTCTGCAGGCGCTTGGCGTCGGTATCCCGAAGGGCTATCCCGACTACGTGCTGCACAAGATGGTGACGGTGATGCGTGACGGCCAGGAGGTGAAGATCTCCAAGCGCGCAGGCAGCTACGTGACGGTGCGCGATCTGATCGAATGGTCGGGCGGCGCGAAGCCGGGCAGCGAAGTCTCGCCCGACCTGCTCGACGAGGCCACCATCCGCCGCGGCCGCGACGCCGTGCGCTTTTTCCTCATCTCGCGCAAGGCTGACACCGAATTCGTATTCGACATCGACCTCGCGCTGAAGGAAAACGACGAAAACCCGGTGTATTACGTGCAATACGCACACGCGCGCATCTCGTCGATCCTCGGCGACTGGCAGGGCAAGTTCGGCGGCAATCTGGCCGCGCTGCCCAAGGTCGATCTCGCGCCGCTGTCGAGCGAACGCGCGCTCGCGCTCATCGCGAAACTCGGCGAATTCCCCGACATGCTCACGCATGCTGCCAGCGAACTCGCGCCGCACGCGGTGGCGTTCTACCTGCGCGAACTCGCCGCTGAGTTTCACTCGTTCTACAATGCCGAACGCGTTCTCGTCGACGACGTCGCCGAGCGCGACGCCCGCGTCGCCCTTCTCGCGGCCACGCGCCGGGTGCTCGCGAACGGCCTGGCCGTGATCGGCGTGTCCGCGCCGGAGCGCATGTAACGAGACGCGCGAGACCCGCGCGCAGCAGCATGTTTGGGGCCGCCGCCTCGCGCGGACGGCCATTCCAGGATTCTCTTGTTTGCAGGTGATTCAGACGATGGCAAAACCGCGCCGCACTACAAAACAGCAGTCGAAGCAGTCCGGGGGAACCTTTCTCGGCATCGTGCTGGGCCTGATCGTCGGCCTTGCGATCGCGGTGGTGGTGGCGCTCTACATCACGCGCGCGCCCACGCCGTTCGTCTCGAAGGTCGCGCCGCCGGCCGCCTCCGACGTCAGCCAGAACAACGAGCAGGTCGACCCGAACCGCGCGCTGCAAGGCAAGTCGCCGGGCCAGCCGGTGCCGCAGGCCGCGCAAAGCACGCCGCCCAACACGGCGCCGGGCCAGACCACGAACCAGACGCAGTCCTCGGGCATGCTCGAAGAGCCGCAGATCGTCGAAGTGCCGCCCTCGGGTTCGAACAACAACGCCAACGGCGTCGCGGTCGCGCCGCAACCGTCGACGGGAGAAACCGTCACGGGCGGCACGGCTATCGCGAAGAAGCCGCAATCGGCCGGCAACTCGAACAACGCGACCAACCCGGCGCAGATCCTCGCGGGCAACCAGCCGCAAAAGCCTGCCAACGCGGTGCCGACGCCCCCGGCCGCCAAGCCCGGCAGCGCCACGCCCGCACCGGGCGACGCCAACACCGGCTACTTCCTGCAGGTGGGTGCGTACAAGACCTCGGGCGACGCCGAGCAGCAACGCGCGCGCCTTGCGTTCCAGGGGTTCGAGTCGAAGGTCACGCAGCGCGACGCCGGCGGTGTGACGTACTATCGCGTGCGCATCGGTCCGTTCACGAAGTTCGACGACATGAACTCGACGCGTCAGCGCCTGTCCGATGCCGGTATCGATACCGCCGTCATCCGCTTCACGAAGCAGTAATCGCCGTGCGCGCCGCGCACCCCGCGGCGCGGCGCCCTCAACGAGCATCACCCATGCAACACCCGCGCAGCAGCCGCGCGCGCCCGGTTCGCGCGAGCGGCGTCCTGCGGCAAACAACCGGCCGCGGCCGGTCCAAGAACAGTGGATTCCTACGCCATGAAACGACTTCTCGGTACGCTTTTTCTCTCGTTTTCGCTGATCGCCGGTGTGGCTCACGCCTCCGCCGACGCCCCCGTGGCCGGCAAGGACTACACGGTCCTGAAGACGCCCCAGGCGCTCGACGTGCCCGCGGGCAAGATCGAGGTGATCGAGTTCTTCTGGTACGGCTGCCCGCACTGCAACGCGTTCGACCCGTTTCTCGAAGGGTGGATCAAGAAGCAAGGTCAGGACGTCGTGTTCAAGCGCGTGCCGGTGGCATTCCGTGACGATTTCATCCCGCATTCGAAGATGTACTACGCGCTCGACGCGCTCGGCCTCGCCCAGAAGCTCACGCCGGTGGTGTTCCACGAAATCCACGTGAACAAGAACTACCTGCTCACGCCGGAAGATCAGGCGAAGTTCCTCGCCACGCAGGGCGTCGATCCGAAGAAGTACATGGAAGCGTACAACTCGTTCTCGACGCAGAGCGCGCTGCAGCGTGACAAGGCCCTGCTCGATTCCTACAAGATCGACGGCGTGCCGACCATCGCCATCCAGGGCAAGTACGAAACCGGCCCGGCCATGGTCCAGGGTCCGGAAGACAAGGCGCTGCCGGGCACGCTGCAGGTGATGGACTTCATCGTCTCGCAGATCCGCTCGAAGAAGATGTAATGCACAGTGCCATGCAAGACGCGCCACTGAAGGTCTTCATCACCGGCGCGTCGAGCGGCATTGGCGCCGCGCTCGCCGCCGAATACGCGCGGCAGGGCGCCGTTCTCGGGCTCGTCGCGCGCCGCGGCGAGGCCCTTGCCGGCTTCCGGCAGTCCCACCCCAACCACCCCATCTCCATCTATCCCGCCGACGTGCGCGACGCCGATGCGCTCGCCGCCGCCGCGCGCGACTTCATCGCCCAGCACGGCATGCCCGACATCGTCATCGCCAATGCGGGCGTGAGCCGCGGCGTGCTGACGGGCGAAGGCGACCTCGCCACGTTCCGCGACGTGATGGACACCAACTACTTCGGCATGGTCGCCACCTTCGAGCCGTTCGCCTCGGCAATGGCGCAAGCGAAACGTGGCACGCTCGTGGGCATTGCGAGCGTGGCGGGCGTTCGCGGGCTGCCGGGCTCGGGCGCCTACAGCGCCTCGAAGGCCGCGGCGCTCGCCTATCTCGAAGCGCTGCGCGTGGAAATGCGCCCGTTCGGCGTGCCCGTGGTCACGATCGCGCCCGGCTATATCCGCACGCCCATGACGGCGAAGAACCCCTACCGCATGCCGTTCCTGATGGACGCGGACCAGTTCGCGGCGAAGGCCGCGCAAGCCATCGCGCGCGGCACCGCGTTCGCGGTGTTCCCCTGGCCGATGCGCGTGGCCGCCACTATGCTGCGCGCGCTGCCGCGCTGGGTCTACGACCGCGTGTTCGAAAAGGCGCCGCGCAAGCCGCGCACGGCGAGCCACTGAGGCCCTCCAGCGTGGTGTGCGGACTGTCCCGAAGCCGCACGCCACGACCGCATGCCATATGGGTATGTGGATTAAATTGTTGTCTCGGCAATTTCCCTTCGATAAGCTTGGCTCGTCAGGGCGCCCTTCCTGGCCTCTCTGCTTCTCCCGCATCGAACAAAACCGCCAACAAAACGGGGCGCCCCCCGCCACCGAAGAACCACGGAGATCCCATGCGCTTCACCTCGCCCACCGCGCGCGCGCTTGTATCTGGCGTACCTGGACTTGTGCTCGCGACCGCGCTTGGCGCCGCTTGCGCGTTCGCGGCCACGCCCGCGCTCGCCAAACCGCTGACGGTCTGCACCGAGTCGAGCCCCGATGGCTTCGACGTCGTGCAGTTCAATTCGCTCGTCACGACCAACGCATCCGCCGACGTCATCTTCAATTCGCTCGTGGCCTACGACGAAGCGCAAAAGAAGGTCGTGCCCTCGCTCGCGGACAAGTGGGATGTGAGCGCCGACGGCCTGACCTACACGTTCCATCTGCGGCCCAACGTGGCGTTCCAGACGACCGAATGGTTCAAGCCCGCGCGCACGCTCAACGCCGACGACGTGGTCTTCACGTTCGATCGCATGCTCGACGCGAACAATCCGTGGCACAAGGTGGCAGGCGCGAGCGGCTTCCCGCACGCGCAGTCGATGGGCCTCGTGAAGCTCGTGAAGTCGGTCACGAAAGTCGATGCGAACACGGTGAAGTTCGAGCTCAACGAGCCGAATGCCACGTTCCTCTCGATCCTCACGATGGGCTTCGCGTCGATCTATTCGTCCGAGTACGCCGACCAGTTGCTCAAGGCCGGCAAGCAGGTCGACCTCAACGCGAAGCCGGTGGGCACGGGCCCGTTCGCGCTCAAGAGCTACACGAAGGACGCGCTGATCCGCTACGACGTGAACCCGGCCTACTGGGGGCCGAAGCCGAAGGTGGACCGCCTGATCTACGCGATCACGCCCGACGCCGCCGTGCGCGCGCAGAAGGTGAAGGCCGGCGAATGCCAGATCGCGCTCTCGCCCAAGCCCCAGGACGTGGCCGCGGCGAAGGACGACAAGTCGCTCAAGGTGGTGGAGACGCCCGCGTACATGACGGCGTTCGTCGCGCTCAACACGCAGAAGAAACCGCTAGACAACCAGAAAGTGCGCCAGGCGCTGAACATGGCGTTCGACCGCACGACGTACCTGAAGGCGATTTTCGACAACACGGCGACGCCTGCTGCGAACCCCTGGCCGCCCATCACCTGGGGCTACGACAAGTCGATCCAGCCGTATCCGTATGACCCAGCGAAGGCGAAGCAACTGCTCGCCGACGCCGGTTACGCCAACGGCTTCTCGACTACGATCTGGGTGCGCCCGAACGGCAGCGTGCTGAATCCGAACCCGCGCGCGGGCGCCGAGTTGCTGCAGGCCGATTTCGCGAAGGTCGGCGTGAAGGCCGAGATCAAGGTGATCGAGTGGGGCGAGCTGATCAAGGAAGCGAAGCAGGGCCAGCACGACACGCTCTTCATGGGCTGGGCCGGCGACAACGGCGACCCCGACAACTATCTCTCGCCGCTCTTTAGCTGCAATGCGGTGCAGTCGGGCATCAACTTCGCGCGCTTTTGCGATCCGCAGCTCGACAAGCTGATCGCCGACGGCAAGGCCACCGCGGATCAAGCCAAGCGCGTGAAGCTCTACGAAGCCGCTCAGCAGATCATCCACGACCAGGCGCTGTGGATTCCGCTTGGCTACCCGACCGCCGCCGCGATCACGCGTACGAACGTGAGCGGCTATCAGGTGAGCCCGTTCGGACGCCAGAACTTCGCGAGCGTCTCGGTGCAGTAACCGCAAGTGCTTGCCGGGCGTTTCGCGCCCGGCACGTTTACAGACCTGCCCTGACGATCACGAATTGAAACACCGCCGCACGTGCGAAACAGGCGAGAGCCCCGCCACAGGCGGCCGAGTGCCCTTTCCTCCCATTACCGCCGGTAAAATTCGCGCGCAGTTTGTTGCAATTTGGTAACTCAAGCGGGCGAGCGCCTGGATACATTGAAGCCATCGAATCTTCAACCGAAGGGGCTCAAAATGAAAACCAAACTCTTTGCCGCGCTGGGTGCTGGAGCGCTCGTCCTGGCCGCCTCGCAAACCGCGATGGCCGGTGTGGTAGTCGGCTTGAACGTCGGCGTGCCCGCTCCGGTTTATGTTGCGCCCGCGCCGGTGTATGTCGCGCCGCAGCCCGTTTATGTCGCGCCGCGTCCGGTCTACGTCGCGCCGCCCGTGCGGGTGGCCTACGCGCCGGCTGTCGTGGTCGGCTGGCACGGCGACCGCTACTGGGACGGCCATCGCTGGTACGGCCGCCGCGAATGGTACGGTCATCGCGGCTGGTACTAAGCCGGTTTAGCGCCGCAAACGGCGCCGCAAACGAAAACGCCTCGCAGAAGATTTGCGAGGCGTTTTTCTATGCGCTGCTGCACGCGTGTTACTTGCGGCCCGCGACGATCTGATCGAACGTGCCGCCATCGGCGAAATGCGTGGCCTGCGCGTTCTGCCAGCTGCCGAATACCTGCTCGACCGTGAAAGTCTTGATCGGCTTGAACTCGTTTGCGTGCTTCGCGAGTACGGCGGCATCGCGCGGACGCAGATGGTGCTGCGCGATGATCTCCTGCGCGGCGGGCGAATACAGATAGTCGAGATACGCCTGCGCGGTCTTGCGCGTGCCGCGCTTGTCCACGACCTTGTCGACGATCGTCACCGGCGGCTCCGCCAGCAAGCTCACCGACGGATAGACTGCTTCGAAGTCCTTCGCACCCACGCCCGTATCGATGAGCGCCACTTCGTTTTCGAAGGTCACGATCACGTCACCGATGTCGCGTTGCGTGAACGTCGTCGTCGCTCCGCGGCCGCCCGCGTCGAGCACCGGTACGTTCTTCAGCAGCGCGCGTTCGAAGTCGAGCGCCTGCGCGTCGCTTGCGCCTTGCTGCTTGCGGTAGCCCCACGCGGCCAGATACGCATAGCGGCCATTGCCCGAGGTCTTCGGGTTCGCGATCACGACCTGCACGCCAGGCTTCGCGAGATCGTCCCAGTCCTTGATGTGTTTGGGATTGCCCTTGCGCACGAGGAACACCATCGTCGTCGTATAGGGCGCGCTCGCGTCAGGCAGACGCGTGCGCCAGTTGGCGGGCACGAGATGGCCCTGCTGCGCGAGCAGGTCGATGTCGTTGGGCTGGTTCATCGTCACGACGTCGGCCTGCAGGCCTTGCAGCACCGAAAGCGCCTGCGCGCTCGAAGCGCCGTGCGACTGCTTGATCGACAGGGTCTCGCCGGTCTTCTTCTGGTAGTCGGCGATAAAGCTCGCGTTGATGTCCTTGTACAGTTCGCGCGTCACGTCATACGAGACGTTCAGCAGCGACGTTTCGGCATGCGCCGCCACTGCACTCAATGCGATGATGCCCGCGCCGAGCCAGCGCGCCGTGCGTCCCAAACCTGCCATGGTGATCCCCGTCTGTCGTTGAAAGGCGTTTCGGCCTGCCTGCATGATTTTCGTAAGCAGGCCGAACGCTCGATTCTAGCGAGCCGGGGCGCACGGCTTATATCGATGCGAGCTTTGCTATTCGGCTTTCGTGCTAAGCGCGCTTTTACGCCATGATGTGCGCGCCGCCGTCGATGTACACGGTGTTGCCGCTCATGCGGCGCGCGTAGCGCGTGGCCAGATACGCGGTTGCGTAACCCACGTCCATGATGTCGACGAGTTCGCCAAGGGGTGCGCGGTCCACGGCCTCCGCGAGCATCCGGTCGAAGTCGGGCAGGCCCGAGGCCGCGCGCGTCTTGAGCGGTCCCGGCGAGATGGCATGCACGCGAATGCCAAGCGGCCCGAGCTCAAACGCAAGATAGCGGCACGACGCTTCGAGCGCCGCCTTCACCGGGCCCATGAGGTTGTAATTGGGCACGACGCGGTTCGCGCCGTCATAGCTCATTGCGAATAGCGTGCCGCCGTGCGGCATGAGCGGCGCGGCGCGTTTCGCCATGCGGATGAACGAGTGGCACGACACGTCCATCGCATAGGCGAAGCCCTGCGCCGACGAATCGAGCAGGCCGCCCTGCAGATCTTCCTTCGGCGCATAGGCGATGGAGTGCAGCACGATGTCGAGCGCGCCCCACGTGTCGCGCACGGCATCGAACACGGCATCCAGTTGCCCGTCTTCCTCGACGTTCAACGGCAACAGCAATTGCGCGCCCAGTTCGTTGGCGAGCGGCTCGACGTAGTGGCGGGCCTTGTCGTTGAGATAGGTGATGGCGAGTTGCGCGCCGAGATCGGCGAACGCGCGCGCGCAGCCGTACGCGATTGAATCTGCGTTCGCGATGCCGGTGACGAGCGCGCGCATGCCGGCAAGCGGCCGTTCGGGAGGGGTATGCATGGCTGACCTCGCAGTGGATGACGGCCGGTGATGGCCGCGGATGCAGTTGCCGATCGGGCGGCCGATGTGTCGACATCAAAACGACGCGCCGCATCGGCAGGGATGCGGCGCGTCGACGGTGGCTCGCGAATGGACTTCCTTGTTCGCCCCTTTACTCGCCCGCACTCCGCGTCGCGCGCCGGCGCGTGGCCGTCGTGCCCGCGGCCCGCGTAGCGGTGGGCGTAGACGCCGCGCGCGAGCGGCGCGCCGCCGTCTTGGCGGCAGCCGGCGTCTTGTTCGCTTCGGCCGGTTCCGCGGCCTTCACCTTCACGCCGGCGCGCGCCGCACGCATGTGTTTCGTAGGTGCGGCGCTTTCGCTCGCTGCGGCCGCCTTCGCGCGGGACGCCTTCGCGGGAGCCGCCGGGGCTTCGGGTTGCGCAGCCTGTACGTCGGCGGATGCCTTGACGCCCTGCTCCGTGCCGCCGCCAGCCGCGCCGCCGCCAGCGCCCGAAACACCGCCGCCATCAGACGACGACCCGCCGTCATCGAGCGGCGGCAAGCCCGACTTCTCGCTGCCCGGCTCGACGCCCAGCGCACGCTGAATGTGGCGATAGCGCTCGCGCTGCTCGCCTTCGAGCGGCCCGGACACGGTCGCGATGCGATACACGGCCGCGAGCAGCGCACGGCGCAACTTCATGTCGGGCACGATCTCGGGCAAAGCCTCGATCGCCGCTTGCGGGTCGAGCTGCACGATCGCGCCCTGGCGGCGCGCCGCTTCCTTGAGTTCGGCGATACTCGGCTGGCGATCGCCGAGATACTCGCGCGCGAGTTCACGCATGCGCTGGAACGGCCGGTACTGCACGGTATGCATTTCGTCGACGATGTACGCGGCAATGCGCATGAACGCGTCGACGAGCGTGCCCTTCGTGAGATGCGCGCGCGCTGCGCGCAGGCGGTACTGCGCAAGCTCCTTGCGCAGCGCCATGAGCGGCGGCGCGATGGGCTCGAGCGGCTCGTTCGGCGCCACGCCGACCCAGGCCTGCACCCACGGCGCGGTGTAGACGTTGTAGAACGTGCTTTCGATCCAGGTGTCGCGCGCATCGCGGTACGCGTCCCACGAAGCCTCGATGGTGGCCGAAGCCTGCTTTTCCAGCAGCGTGAACGGATTGTCGGGTGCGACCGGCCGGCGGTGCCCGCGCACCGCTTCCGCCACGGCGGGCAGCACGCCCAGCGCCGGGTTCGCGTCGCTCATCACGCTGCGCTCCACGCGCGACGGGTGCGACTCGCGCAGCGCGTGCGCCGTGAACGCATTGCTCGACGCACGCACGAACGGCGAGACGAACAGGTCGTAGAGACGCTGGTTGTGCTCCGCAAAACGGCGCACCACCTCGAAGGGCTGCTCGTCGTCGCGGCCGTCGTCGAGCGCGAGAATGTCGTCGATGGTGCGGCGCTCGAAGCGGATCTCGTAGCGCCCTTCGAGCGCTTCGAGACGCCCGGCTTCCGGCGTCGAGTCGGTGATCTTCGCTTCGTAAAGGCCCGGCGGCAGCACATCGATCAGGTCGAGCGCCGAGAATAGTTCGGTGTGCTCCTTATTCGCCACGCTCGCCGAAACGAAGATGCCGAGGTGCCCCACCTTGTCGTGCAGGCAGTACACGATCACCTGCTCGTTGGCGACGATCTCGTCGACGCTCGCGTACAGGTCTGGAATCCAGTTGAGCGCCTGCTGCGGCGGCGTGATGTTGTCGCCCCAGGAGGCGAGCACGATGATCGGGGTGCGGATGTTGCGCAGGTCCACCGGCGAGCGCGCGTTTTTCGCGAACACCTCGTTGCGCGTGAGGTGATTGCCCACGAAGAGGTTCTGCACGATCCAGTCGATCTCGGCGCGGTTCAACTGGAAATGGCCGCCCCACCAACGCTCGAATTCGAGGAAGCGCTCGCGCTCGGAATCGACTCGTGAATAGAGGTTGTAGAGCTTGCCCCAGTACGTGTTGGCCGGATTCAGGTACTCGAAGTTCTGCACGAGGTACGCGCCGTCGAAGCGGCCGTCGCCCAGGTCCGCGGCGAGCGAGGACATCCACGAGCCGCCCAGCATGCCGCCCGAATAGCGCATCGGGTTCTTGCCGCGCACGCCGGCCCAGTACGACAGCGGCGAGCCCGCGAGCATGAGCGGGCCGACCAGCGCGGGCGCGGAAGCCGCGAGCAGCGCTGCGGCCCAGCCGCCCTGGCAGTTGCCGATGATGAACGGCAGGCCGTCCGCGTCGGGATGCAGTTCGCGCACGCGTTGCACGAACACCGCTTCAGCCTGCGCGACGGACTGGATCGTCTGCGTTTCGCACGGCACCGGGAAGAAGGTCACGAAGTAGCACGGGTGACCCTTGCGCAGCGCGATGCCGACTTCGCTGTCCATCTTGAACCCGGCAATACCCGGGCCGTGGCCCGCACGCGGATCGATCACGACGAACGGGCGCATGCGCGGGTCAGTCGGCGCGCCCTCTTCGGGTTTGATGCGCAGGAGTGCGTAATTGCAGGGATCGTCGAGTTCGCGGCCATCGACGATCACTTCGTAGTCGAACGCGAGCACCGGCGGCATGCCGGCCTGCTCGTGCACATAGGTCTCGTTACCGCGCTCGCGCAGGACGTCGAGGAACAGCACGCTGCGCTGCCAGGCGTCGTAGAGGTAGTCGTAGAGCGGCTGCGCGGCGGGAGGCGTGGCGTGCGCCGATTCGATCGCCCGGCTCACAACCGAAGACACAGCCGAAGCCGCCACGGTCAGCGGCGTGCGGGGCGATGACTCCTCGTCGGACGCGCCCGCGAGGGGCCAGAAAGGCGCAAAGGGCCAGAAAGACGCGCCCGATGCGAGCGTGGGCAAAAAGGAAAACGGCGACGAAAGCTGCGGCGAGGAGGTGGGAACTGCCACGAGACGAATCTCCTTTAAGGGAGCGCCTGCTCGCCTCGCGGCAAACAAACGCCAGGCCGGCGCGGGCCGTGGACACGCGCCTTCACGACGAATGGCGCGCAAGGCCTGACCGCTGCCCGCAATGCCGCCCTCGCGTGGGCGGCATTGCGGGCAACGGGGCCGGCAAAAGATATTCGCGGCTGCGTGCGCGTTTCTTGCGCCGCGCGGCCGCGACATGAAAAGAGCCACATCATGCTGCACTGCGGCATCTAAAAAATTAGGCGGCGGCATGCCGAAAGTCAAGGCGCACCGCGGCCACAAGTGCCTGCCCCATGATCACCTCGCGCTGTGAACGAGGCGTGACAGGCGCTCCGGCCAACCCTTCGTATGGCGTGTCACGATGTCGCGGCAAGCTGGCGCGCACCTGGCCGACTGCCTCGTTCGCGCTGGTCTAAACTGTTACGGCTTTGCGCGCCGCAGCATGGTTCAAATGCAGCTCCTAGTGGAGGCCGCCATGACGTCATCGCCCGACAAGTATTCGATTCTGCTCGCCCGTTGCGGCGGCCTCGCGCCCGTGCCCACCGCCGTGGCGCATCCCTGTGACGTGTCCTCGCTCACGGGCGCGCTCGACGCCGCCAACCTCGGCTTGATCGTGCCGATCCTGGTTGGCCCCGAAGCGAAGATCCACGCGGTGGCCGAGGAAGCCGACCTGCGCCTCGACGGCATCACCATCATCGACGCGCCGCACAGCCACGCCTCCGCGGAGCTCGCGGTGCGCGCCGTGCGCGAAGGCGAGGCCGAACTGCTCATGAAGGGCAGCCTGCACAGCGACGAACTGCTTCACGAAGTCGCGCTCGGCGCGAACGGTCTGCGCACCGAGCGCCGCCTCTCGCACGTGTTCGCGATGGACGTGCCGTCGTACCACAAGCCGCTCTTCATCACGGACGCGGCCGTCAACATCTTCCCGAAGCTCGCCGACAAGGCCGACATCGTGCGCAACGCGATCGAGCTCGTGCAGGCGCTGGGCATCGGCTTGCCCAAGGTCGCCATTCTCAGCGCTGTGGAAACCGTGTCGGAAAAAATACCTTCCACCATCGACGCCGCCGCGCTCTGCAAGATGGCCGACCGCGGCCAGATCACGGGCGCCCTGCTCGACGGCCCGCTCGCCTTCGACAACGCGATCAACGCAGAAGCCGCGCGCATCAAGGGCATCACCTCGCCCGTGGCCGGCGACCCCGACATCCTGCTCGTGCCCGACCTCGAAGCGGGCAACATGCTGGCCAAGCAACTCACCTTCCTCGCCGGCGCGGGGGCGGCCGGCATCGTCCTCGGCGCGCGCGTGCCGATCGTCCTCACGAGCCGCGCCGACAGCGTGCGATCGCGCATCGGCAGTTGCGCGATCGCTGTGCTGCTCGCGCACGCACGGCGCGCGCGCAAAACAACGGAGATCCTGTGAGCAGCGTCCAAGCCCAGCCGGCCGATCAAGGCCATGTCGTGCTCGTCGTAAACGCTGGTTCGTCGAGCATCAAGTGTTCGGTGTATCGCGTGATCGAAGACGAACGCGTGGAAGGCGGTGCGCGCGCGCTGCATGGCGCGGGCGGACAGATCGAGGGCATCGGCGTCGCGCCGCGCGTGGTCGCGCATATGGCCGACGGCCGCCTGATCGTCGACGAGAAGTTTCCCGTCGCCCAGGTCGCCGATCACGACGCCGCGTTTCGCCTCTTGCGCCTCGTGCTCGCCGTGGGCCTGCGCGACACGCCGCCCGCCGCGATCGGTCACCGCGTGGTGCACGGCGGCGCGCGCTACGCCGACGCCGTGCTCATCAACGACGAAGTGATAGAGGAGCTGGACGCGCTTACGCCGCTCGCGCCGCTGCATCAGCCGCACAATCTCGCCGCGATTCGCGCGGTGCGTCAGGCCGCGCCCGAACTGCCACAGGTCGCGTGCTTCGACACCGCGTTCCACGCGGGCAACGACATCCTCGCGCAGCTCTTCGCGCTGCCCTACAGCTATTACGGCGAGGGCGTGCGGCGCTATGGCTTTCACGGCCTCTCGTACGAATACATCGCCAAGCACCTGCATCAGGTCGCGCCGGACATCGCGCGCGGCCGCGTCGTCGTCGCGCACCTGGGCAACGGCGCGAGCCTGTGCGCGATGAAGGACGGCAAAAGCGTGGAGACGACCATGGGCCTCACCGCGCTCGACGGCCTGCCCATGGGCACGCGCTGCGGCGCGCTCGACGCGGGCGCCGTGCTCTGGATGATGGCGAGAGGCATGGATTACCACGCCATCGAGAAGGCGCTGTATCAGGAGTCCGGCCTGAAGGGCCTGTCGGGACTGAGCAGCGATATGCGCGAGCTGCTCGCAAGCGGCAGCGACCGGGCGAAACTCGCGATCGACTTCTATACGTATCGCATCGCGCAGGAGGTGGGCAAGCTCGCGGTGGTGCTGGGCGGACTCGACGGCCTCGTGTTCACGGCAGGCATCGGCGAGCATGCCGCGCCCATTCGCGCGCAGGTGTGCGAGCGGCTCGCGCCGGTCTTCGGCACCGTGCTCGACGCGCAAGTCAACGAGGTGGGCAGCAGTCAGGGCAATGAACGGGTGAGCGCGCGCGAAAGCCGCGTGCCGGTATTCGCGATGCGCACCGACGAAGAAGGCATGATCGCGCTCCATACGGCGCGGTTGTTGCGGGCGGCGCTCAAGCGCTGAGCGGGCTTCAGTCGTTCCACGCACGGGCGCAAGGAACGCTGAGCCGCGCGGCGCAGACGTTCTCCTCAGGCGTACGCCGGGCCGCTCTGGTCGAACGCCTCGTCGCGCAGCCGCCCCGGTGCTGCGCCATGCACCAGCGTATCGACGAAATACTTGGCGCGCGGCCACGGACCGAAGCCTGCCGCCGTGTTGATGTGTCCTGCATCGCCGAGATTCACGAACGTGCTGCCCAACTGCTGCGCGAGCGTGCGGGCGCCTTCGAGCGGCATCCACGGATCGGTTTCGCTGCCGATGAGGATCGACGGCACGGGAAGCTGCCGCGCCTCGAACGCGCCGGCAAAACGGAACTTCTCGGGACTCGCGGGCGCGACGAACAACACGCCCGCAATGTCGGTTCCGTTTTCACCCAGCACGCCCGTATGCAGCGCATGCGCCGCCACGAGGCAGCCGAAGCTGTGCGCGGCCAGCAGGAACGGCCCACGCTCGCCCTTCAGCCGCCGCGCGAGCGCCGCGCCCCAGACCGCGAGGTCGGGCGCATCCCAGTCGTCCTGCTCCGCGCGCAGCGAGCGCGCGAACTGGCGTTCGAGCCAGCTCTGCCAGTGAGCGCCGTCGCTGCCGTGCAGGCCCGGCACGGTGACGAGGCGCGGCGGCCAACGCATTTGCGCGCATGAAAGCATGATTTTTTCCTCGCTGGATCACGGCGTGAATCGATTGTGGCTTGCAAGCCGCGCGCGCCGAACCAATTTTTTTTGCTTAGCTTTTCGGCGCCCCCGGTGCGGCCCGGCGCGAGACGCGCCAGTGGCCTGCGCGCCGCGATTTGCCCGGCGGCCGCGGGCCTGAAAAAGTAGAATGGTGCCGGTGCACGTGGCGCGATCCAGCCGCCGCCAGCCACACCCGCATACCAGGGACAGGTTCACCCATCATGAAGATCATTTTCTGGTTCCCGCAGACCGACGCCTCCACGTGGCTGCACGGCCTCGCGCGCGCCCTGCCCGACGCCGAGCTGCGCGAGTGGCAGCCCGGCGACACCGCCCCCGCCGATTACGCCGTCGTCTGGCATCCGCCACGCGAGCTTTTCGGCGTGCCGGGCCTTCGCGCCATCTTCAATCTGGGCGCGGGCGTCGACGCGATCCTCGCCCACGAACGCGAGAGGCCGGGCACGCTGCCCGGCACCGCCATGCTCGTGCGGCTCGAAGACTCGGGCATGGGCCGGCAAATGAGCGAGTACGTGCAGCACACCGTGCTGCGCTACCTGCGCCGCTTCGACGAATACGCGCTCGCGCAAGCGCGCCGTGAATGGCACGTGCTGGCGCCGCATCCGCACGAGACCTTCACGGTGGGCGTGCTCGGCCTTGGCGTGCTCGGCGCTCAGGTCGCACACGCAGTCGCCTCGCTCGGCGTGCCGGTGCGCGGCTTTTCGCGCAGCATGAAGACGATCGAGGGTATCGAAACGTTTTCGGGCGAGCTGCATGGCGAGCAGTTCGACGCCTTCCTCGACGGCGTCAAGGTGCTCGTGAACCTGCTGCCCGCCACGCCCGACACCGAAAGCGTGCTCAACGCGCGCACCTTCGGCAAGCTCTCGCGCGGCGCGTATCTCGTGAACGTGGCGCGCGGCACGCATCTGGACGAACAGGACCTGCTCGACGCGCTCGCCAACGGCGCGCTCGCGGCGGCCACGCTCGACGTGTTCCGCGAAGAGCCGCTGCCGCCCGATCACCTCTTCTGGCGCGAGCCGCGCATCACGATCACGCCGCACAGTTCGGCGCTCACATTGCGCGAGGAAGCGATTTCGCAGGTCGCCGACAAGATCGGAGCGCTCGCTCGCGGTGAAACCGTGAGCGGCGTGGTGCATGTCGGACGCGGTTACTGAACCTCGGAACATCGCATCGGAACATCGCGAAGCATTTCAAATATTCGTTGGAGACAGGCAATGGCATCAATGGCACTACCCGCCGCAGTGAAGATCGTCGAAGTTGGGCCGCGCGACGGCCTGCAAAACGAGAAAGAATTCGTTGCCACCGCAACGAAGATCGAGCTCATCAACCGGCTATCGGCAGCAGGCTTTCCGAACATCGAAGCCGCTTCGTTCGTCTCGCCCAAGTGGGTCCCGCAGATGGCCGACGGCGCCGACGTCATGGCGGGCATCGAGCGCCGCGCGGGCGCGATCTACTCGGTCCTCACGCCTAATTTGCGCGGCTTCGAAGGCGCGCTCGCCGCGCGTGCGGACGAAATCGTGATCTTCGGCGCCGCGAGCGAGGCGTTCTCGCAGAAGAACATCAACTGCTCGATCGCGGAAAGCATCGAGCGCTTCGCGCCCGTGGCACAAGCCGCGAAGGAGCACGGCGTGCGGATTCGCGGCAGTGTGTCGTGCGCGCTCGCTTGTCCGTATCAGGGCGAAGTGCCGGTCGCTTCGGTCGTCGATGTGGTGGAGCGCTTCGCCGCGCTCGGCTGCGACGAGATCGACATCGCCGACACCATCGGCGTGGGCACGGCCAGGCGCGTGCATGAAGTGTTCGAAGCGGTGACGAAGGTGTTTGCGCGCGAGCGGCTCTCGGGCCACTTCCATGACACCTACGGCCAGGCGCTCGCCAACATCTACGCGGCGCTCGAGGAAGGCATCGCCATTTTCCATGCCTCGGTGGCGGGTCTTGGCGGCTGCCCGTATGCGAAGGGCGCCACGGGCAACGTCGCGACCGAAGACGTGCTGTACCTCATGAACGGCCTTGGCATTCACACCGGCGTCGACCTGAACCAGGTTGTGGCGGCGGGCGACTTCATCTCGAACGCCATCGGCCGGGCGAACGTTTCACGCGCGGGCAAGGCGTTGCTCGCGAAAGCGCGCAGCGAAGCCGCTTGCGCATGAACCGCAAACCATCGCATCGCAGTACGAAGGAAATTCACCCATGACGCAAACTCTCGACAACCTCGACGCCCTGCCCGACTCCGCGCGCCGTGTCGCCCTGATGCTGCGCGAGCGCGGCCACGCCAAGCCGGTCGTGATGCTGCCGGAAACCGGCAAGACTTCCGCCGAAGCCGCCGCGGGCCTTGGCTGCGAAGTCGCGCAGATCGCCAAGTCGATCCTGTTCCGCCGCCGCGAAGACGATGCGCCCGTGCTCGTGATCGCGAGCGGCGCTAATCGCGTGGACGAAAAGAAAGTGGCTGCACACGTGGGCGACATCGGCCGCGCCGACGCGAAGTTCGTGCGCGAGAAAACCGGCTACGCCATTGGCGGCGTGTGCCCGATCGGCCACGCCACGACGCCCGTCACGCTGATCGACGCCGATCTGTTCGAACTCGAAAGCCTGTGGGCTGCCGCAGGCCACCCGCATGCGGTGTTCAACCTCTCGCCTCAGGAACTGGAAGCGCTGACCGGCGCGCCCGTGGTGGACGTCGCGCTGCGCGACGCCTGAGCATGACCGCGATTCACGACAGCGTCACGCCGCCGCCCTCGCCTTGCATCAACATCTGCCGCATGGATAAGCGCAGCGGCTTGTGCGAAGGGTGCCTGCGCACCATCGACGAAATTGCCAGTTGGTCCACGCTCGACGACGCAGAAAAGCGCGCCGTCTGGGACTCGATCGACACGCGGCACGCCGAATGGATCGCGAAGCGCTTCGCATCACAGGAGCGAACGCAAGGAGAAAAACAATGAACGCGCCCGCTCGCGTCGTCACGCCCGGCGAGACGTTCCGCTCGACGCTTCAGCTCACGCCCGAGTCGGTGAAATCATTCGGACTGCTCGTGAATGACCTGAACCCGTTGCACCATGACGAAGCCTATGCCGCGCAAAGCCGCTTTGGCGGCCTGATCGCTTCGGGCACGCAACCCACCGCGCATTTCATGGCGCTGCTCGCCACGCACTACTCGCAGTACGCGCAGCCGCTCGGGCTCGAATTCGACATGAAGCTCAAGCGCGCCGCCCACGCGCACGACACGATCACGTTCGAATGGCGCGTCGAGCAAGCGTGGTGGAAACCGAGCCTGAATGGCGATCTCGTGAAGCTCGCGGGCGAGGCCGTGAACCAGAAAGGTGAACTGCTCGTCGTGGGCCGTGCGACGATCCTCGTCATGCCGAAACCCGAGCACGCACAGGCATGAGTGCAGCGAGCGCACTCCCTGAATCGATCCGCGTATTCGAGCGCGGCTGGCTCTCGTCGAACAACGTGCTGCTCGTCGACGAGGCGCGCGCCGCACTCGTCGATACCGGCTACGCCACGCACGCCGAGCAAACCCTGGCGCTCGTGCGCAACGCGCTGGGCCCGCGAGTGCTCGACCTGATCGTCAACACGCACCTGCATTCGGACCATTGCGGCGGCAACGCGCGGCTGCAGGCGCACTGGCCCTGCGCGACGCTGATCCCTGACGCGAGCGCGGCGATCGTGCGCGACTGGGACGAGGCGCGTTTGAGCTTTCTCGCCACCGGGCAGACCTGCGAGCGATTCGCGTTCACAGGCACGCTCGCGGCGGGCGAACGGCTCACGCTAGGCGGCTTCGAATGGGAGGTGATCGGGGCGCCGGGGCACGACCCTGACTCGGTGATGCTCTATGCTGCCGAGCCGCGCCTGCTCATCAGCGCTGATGCGCTTTGGGAGCACGGCTTCGGCGTGATTTTTCCCGAGCTCGACGGCGAAAGCGGCTTCGCCGAGCAGCAAGCGGTGCTGGAAGCCATTGCGAAGCTCGACGTGCGCACGGTCATTCCCGGCCACGGCAAGCCGTTCGCTAACGTCGAGGCAGCGCTGGAGCGGGCGTTTTCGCGCCTCGCGTGGCTGCGCGCCGACCCCGCGCGCAACGCGAAGAACGCGCTCAAGGTGCTCATCGTGTTCAAGCTGCTGGAATTGCGCGCGATGACTTTCGGCTCGCTCGTGGCGATGCTCGACAGCGCCGCATCACTGCGCGCCGCTGCGCAGCAGCTCGCCCCGCGTAGCGCGTGGCCGGCGCTGCTGCGCGAACTGGCTGGGGACTTGGCGAAGAGCGGCGCGCTGGTCGTGAACGGCGAACGCCTTGAAGCCCCGGCGGCTGCGCTCTAGCCGGGCTGCATAAAAGAAGCGCGAAAAAAAAACGCTCGTCCGTTTCCGGACGAGCGTTGGAATTAGCTCTGACGTGATCAAACTGTCAAGGGCATATTACTCGCGCCAGGATTCCCGAAGCATCGGTGATTTCCCTACAGATGACCTACGTGCGTGGCCCTGCGTACCGCTGCATCGACTATTGATCTGGAATGCGAATCAAATCGAATCAGTAGCCCATCTTCAGCCGCACGAGCTCGAACAGATGCGAGCACAGATAGAGCCCCAAGCCAATCGCGCCGCCAATCACCGTGCCGTTCACGCGAATTTCCTGCAAATCCTTGCCTATTTTTAGCTCGATGAGCCGTGCCGTCTCGCGCGTGTCCCAGTTCTGCACGGTGTCGCGAATGTGATGCGTGAGGTAGCGCGCGAAGTCCGGCGCCATGGCGCGCGCGGCGTCTTCGAGGTGACCGTTGAGCGAGGCGCGCAGCTCGGCGTCCGCGGCGAGCGTCTCGCCCAGCCACCGGCCCGTTGCGGCCACCTTCGCGTGCAGTTCGGAGTCCTCCCGCGCGAGATCGTCGCGCAGCCACGCGCGCAGGCTGTCCCACAGTGCGCGCGTGTACTCGTTGAGCGCGCTGCCCTCGCGCAGGCTCGCCTTCAATTCCTCACCTTTGCGCAGGAAGACCGGATCGCTCTTTAGCTGCACGATCAGCTTTTCCACCACTTCGTCGAACTTCCGACGCAGATGATGCTCGCGATCCTCGCTCACCTGCAGCAGCAGCCGGTTCACCGCGCTCTCAAGCACCCGCGCGCCGCTCTCGCCAATCCATTCCGAAGGCAGAAACTTCTCGGTCATCGGAAACTCGCCCTTGAGGCCGTCGACGATGCGCCCCGCCACGAATGCGCGCGTGCCCTCGACGCGCAGCAGCGCGCTGAGCTGATCGAGCATCTGGTCGAGCAGTTCCTGATGGCGGCCGTCTTTGGTGAGCGTGTCGAGAATGGCGCCCGCCGACTTCGAGAGATCGACGCGCTCGAGCGCCGCATGCAGACCCTCGCGGATGAAGTTCTGGATGCGCGCGTCGTCGGTGAGGCCGAGCACGCCCGACATCATGCGCACCGCGTAATCGCCCAGGCGCTGCGCGTTGTGCGGCGCGCTCAGCCACGTGGCAAGCCGCTCGACCGGATCGTGGCGGCGGATCAGACCGACGAGCGAGCCCACGTCGAGAAATTTGTCGCGCACGAAGTTGGCGAGTTCGTCGGCAATGCGGTCCTTGTTGCGCGGAATCACGCCCGTGCGCGCCGAAACGAACGGAATCGGCACGCGGCGAAACAGCGCGACTACGGCGAACCAGTCGGCCAGCGCGCCGACCATGGCGGCTTCGCTCACGGCCTTCACGCCATCGATCACGATGCCGGGCGGCGACAGCGCCGTGCCGACGAACACGGCCGCCGCACCCAGCAGCAACCGCAGCGCGCGGCGTTTGGCGCGCGCGAGTTCGGCTTCGTCCTGGCTGGCGTGAGGTTGCGTCATGCGGGGAAAAGGTCGCGGGTTCGAACCGCGACATTATGCGGCCACCCCGCATGACGAAGCGCAGGGGCGCCCAGTGGCGCGAATCGCCCCTCAGGCGCCGGTCACGCCGAACGCGTGCCGCGCCGCTGCGGCACGATCCGCCAGCCGAGGTTCACGCCCGCCGCCGCGACCAGGATGAGCGCGGCGCCCACCACCTGGATCCAGGCGAGGCGCTGGCCGAACGCGAACCAGTCCACGAGGATC
Source organism: Paraburkholderia flagellata (assembly GCF_021390645.1). GTDB lineage: Bacteria > Pseudomonadota > Gammaproteobacteria > Burkholderiales > Burkholderiaceae > Paraburkholderia > Paraburkholderia flagellata. The sequence goes on along the minus strand of NZ_JAJEJT010000001.1, from coordinate 182,693 downwards.
GCGACCACGGGGTAGATGAACGAGAGCGCGCCCGTCATCGCCGTGGGCAGCTTCTGGATCGCGCCGTAGAGCAGCACGTACATGATGCCCGTGTGCACGATGCCGAGCGTGACGAGCTGCGCCCAGTGCAGCGGGGTGGCCGGCAGCGTGCCGTAGTGGATGAACGGCGCGAGCGCGAGCGCGCCGAAGGCGAGCTGCACGAGCGCGATGAGGTGGGGCGGCGTGCCCTTCAGGTGCCGCGTGATGATCGACGAGATCGCGTAGAGAAAGGCCGCGCCCGCCGCGTAGGCCACGCCTTGCAGATATTGGCCGGGCACTGCGAGCACGGCGGGCTGCACCTCGACCACGCACACGAGCCCGAGGAAGGCCACTGCGAGCCACGCGAGCGTCGAGGCGCTCACGCGCTCGCGCAGAATGACCACGCCGAGGCCGACCAGCATGAAGGGCTGCGTGTTGTAGACGGCCGTGGCCATGGAGATCGAAGCGCGCGAATACGCGGCGAACAGCAGCACCCAGTTCGCGACAATGGCCGCGCCCCCCAGCACGGCGAGCGCAAGCGTGCGCGGCGGCAGGTGCTTGCGGCGCAGGAGGCCAAGCGCGGCGCACACGAGCGTGAGCGTCGCGCCGCCGAGCACACAGCGCAAAAAGGCGATATTGATCGGCGCCTGCCGCGAGGCGACCACGAGCCAGCCGATCGTGCCGGACATCAGCATCGCGACGATCATCTCGGCCGCGCCGCGGCGAATTTCAGGAGTGGTGGAAGACATGGGCTTGCATCCTCTGTATGGCGGACGAAGGGCGCGTAGCCCTTCGCATCTGCACGCCAGTTTATCGGCTGCAAGGCGGGGAATACATGGCTAAACTTAGGCGAGAGGCAACACTTGCCTTCGATTGAAAGGCCAATCTGGCGGAGTACCCACGCGATCATGAACCGACGTCCCAATCCAATGCCCGCTGCCGCCCCGCTCGACGACATCGACCGCATGCTGCTCGCGGCGCTCGCCGAGGACGCCCGGGCGAGCGTCGCCGAACTGGCCAAACATGTGGGGCTTTCGGCGCCGAGCACGTCCGAGCGGCTGCGCCGGCTCGAAGCGCAAGGCGTGATCGGCGGCTATACGGTGCAGATCGATCCGCGCGCGCTCGGCTACACGCTGCAGGCCATCGTGCGCGTGAAGCCGCTTCCCGGGCAATTGCATCTGGTGGAAGAGGTGCTGCGGCGCATTCCCGAATTCGTGGAGTGCGACAAGGTCACGGGCGATGACTGCTTCATCGCCCGGCTTTATCTGCATTCGATCGAACAACTCGACGAAATTCTCGCGAAAGTCACCGAGCGCGCCGAAACCAGCACGGCCATCGTCAAGTCCACACCGGTGCCGCGCCGCCTGCCGCCGCTGCGCTGACGCTCAGGCGCGGCGGCCAGGCGCCGCCGCCACTCATTGCTCCGTGGTCTCGAAGAACGCCAGCATTTCCTCGACCAGCGCCTCGCTCGCCTCCTCGGGAATGTAATGGCCGCACGGCAGCGCGCGCCCGCTCACGTCGCGCGCCACTTTGCGCCATTCGGCGAGCGGATCGAAGCAGCGCTCGATCACGCCTTCCGCGCCCCACAGCACCCGCAGCGGACACGCCACCTTGTTGCCGCGCTCGAGATCGGCGCGGTCGTGCTCCAGGTCGATGGTCGCGGAGGCGCGGTAGTCCTCGCACATCGCGTGCACCGCGCCCGGCTGGCGCAGCGCCGCGCGGTAGGCGTCGAGCGCCTTCGGCGCGAAGGGTGCGAGACCCGCGTGGCGGCTGCCCATGACGCGCTCGATATAGACGTCGGGGTTCGCTTCGATCAGCGTTTCCGGCAACGGCTCGGGCTGGATCAGGAAGAACCAGTGGAAATAGAGCGTGGCGAATTCGCGGTCGGTTTGCTCGTACATAGCGAGCGTCGGCGCGATGTCGAGCAGCATGAGCCGCTCGACGGCGTCCGGGTGGTCGAGCGCCATGCGGTGCGCGACGCGCGCGCCGCGGTCGTGCGCGCAGACGAGAAAGCGCTCGTGGCCGAAATGGCGCATGACCTCGACCTGGTCGGCCGCCATCGCGCGTTTCGAATAGGCGGCGTGGGTGTCGTCGCTGGCCGGCTTCGAGGAGGCGCCGTAGCCGCGCAGATCCGTCGCGATGACGGTGAAATGCTGTGCGAGCGCGGTGGCGCACCGATGCCAGATCATGTGAGTCTGCGGATGGCCGTGGAGCAACAATAGCGGCGGTCCGTCGCCGCCCTTCACGCCGCAGATGTCTACGCCGCCCGCAGTGCGAACGGTGAAAGGCTGAAATCCGTCGAAGGGCATGGGGCTAGTCTCTTGTGTTTGTTGGTCTGCGGTCATTGTATGAGGCGAGCGCGACTCCAAAACGTGCTTTTGGTCCCACAACGGTAGAAACCGAGCACTCCCTCGAATGGCGCGCGAGGGATGCCCGAACGACCCCAAGCCTATAATCGGACGGCCGTTTGCGCGATCGGATCACGTCGCGATTTCGTGTGCGAATGCGCCTGATCAAGCTAAAACGAACTCAGTCGACATCGGCACCGCATTCGAGTGCGAGCGTCCCGCCATCTATCGAAGCGCCGCAAGGAGACCTCCCCCATGGCACTGCCCGCCGTCCTGCAAAACCTCTCGCTGCCCGTCGTGGGCTCGCCGATGTTCATCGTCAGCTACCCGGAGCTGGTGCTCGCGCAGTGCAAGGCGGGCATCGTCGGGTCGTTTCCGGCGCTGAACGCGCGCCCCGCCGAGGAACTGGGTGTCTGGCTCACGCAGATCCGGGAGGAACTCACCGCGCACAAGGCCGCGAACCCCGAAGCCGTCATCGGGCCGGTCGCCGTCAACCAGATCGTTCATCAGTCGAATGCGCGGCTCGAGCACGACGTGCGCGTGTGCGTCGAGCACCACGTGCCGATCTTCATCACGAGCCTGCGCGCGCCGCCGCGAGAACTGCTCGACGCCGTGCACAGCTACGGCGGCATCGTGCTGCACGACGTCATCAACCTGCGCCACGCCGCAAAGGCGCTCGAAGCGGGCGTGGACGGCCTGATCCTCGTGGCCGCGGGCGCAGGCGGCCATGCGGGCACGACCTCGCCGTTCGCGCTGGTGGGCGAAGTGCGACGCATCTTCGACGGCCCGATCGTGCTGTCGGGCGCGATCGCCAACGGCGGCTCGATCCTCGCCGCGCAGGCCATGGGCGCGGATCTCGCCTACATGGGCACGCGCTTCATCGCGACGAAAGAGGCGCATGCGGTGGACGACTACAAGCACGCCATTCTCGAAGCGAAAGCCGCCGACATCGTCTACACGAACCTCTTCACGGGCGTGCACGGCAACTACATCCGCGAGAGCATCGTGAGCGCCGGACTCGATCCGGATGCGCTGCCCGATTCGGACAAGTCGAAGATGGACTTCGGCGCGGGCACCTCGAAGGCGAAGGCCTGGAAAGACGTGTGGGGCGCAGGCCAGGCCGTGGGCCTGATGGACGACGTGCCCTCCGTGGCCGATCTCGTCGGGCGCCTGAAGCGCGAGTACGAGGAGACGAAGGCGCGGCTCGGCGTGAGCCGCTGAACGTAGAAACGACTGCCTTCAGCGCGGACTGGTGGCGATGCGTGCGGCGTCGGCATTGACCGCCGCCGCGCGGATCGCCTCCACGCCCGGCCAGAGTTCGCGCTCCGAAAAGCGCGCGGCGAGGAAATCGACGAACGAGCGCACCTTCGCCGAGAGATGGCGGCGGCTCGCATACACGGCGTAGATCGGCAGTTCGCGCGGCGGCAGCGCGTCGACGAGCAGCGGAACGAGGCGTCCTTCGGCGATATCGTCGCCCACCACCTCGGTGCCGAGCATCGAGAGCCCGCCGCCCTGCAGCACGACCACACGCAGCGCCTCCAGGTGATTGACGATGAGGTTGCCGCCGGGCTTCGGCTTCACGCCGCCCGCGCCCTCGGCGAACGGCGCGAGTTCCTGGGCCGAAGCCCCCGCGTATTGAACGAAGTTGTGCCGGGCGAGATCGGCCACGGTCTTCGGCACGCCGTGGCGGCGCAAGTACTCCGGTGACGCGCACAGCACGATGTGCGCGGTGGCGAGCGGCCGCGCGATCAGGGACGAAGACTTGAGCCCCGAAGGCGCGGCGCGGATCGCGACGTCGAAGCCCTCGTCGATCAGCTCGACCACGCGGTCGGAGAGCGTGATGTCGACGGTCACCTGCGCAAACGCGGCGGCATAGTCGGCGACCGCGCCCATCACATGACGCAGCCCGAACGCCGTGAGCGACGACACGCGCAGCCGCCCCTGCGGCACGACGCTCGCCGCGCCCACCGCCTGGCCGGCTTCGTCGAGTTCGGTGAGCGCCTGGGCCACGCGCTCGTAATACTCGCGCCCGGCCTCCGTGGGCGCGACGCGGCGCGTGGTGCGGTTCAACAAGCGCGCGCCAAGCTGCTGCTCCAGATGCATCACATGCTTGCTCGCCATCGCGGCGGACATGTCCATGCGCTCGGCCGCCGCGACGAAGCTGCCCGCCTCCACCACCTGGCGGAACACTTTCATGCTGACGAGGGTATCCATTGTGCGGCCTTCGACACGAACATAAATAAACGGGAATCAATCGGCGATATTTTCCTCGTTTTATCAAATGCGGGTGTTGAAACGCGCAGGTGCGCCTGCAGCGCCGAATGGCCAGCCAGGCAAAGGACGAGGAATGACCCAAGAAGCTGGCGCTTGAATTGAAACCAAAGTCGAATGCGCTACTCGCCATGCGTCCCGCGTATCTCATTGACGAGGTATTGGCGGGGAGCAAGGCTTGGCCTTCTTTGAGGATTTTGCCTCTGGATGCAACGTAGGCTGAAAGCCCGAAAAGAGGACAGGTAGCCCGTGATGTGGAACACGCTATACGTACCGCTCGAAACCGGCTGGCAATGCACGCTGATTCCGGGGCCGCCGTATTTCGACCTGACCTGTTTTGGGCGCGGCTACCGGGATCTATCGGCCCGCTGGCTTTACCCGAACGCGGGCCGGGATCGCGACGCTTCGATGTGGAGTGAGCCGCTGCTGAGCGAGGTAGTCAAAAGCGAACGGTGGGAAAAGGACCGGCTCAGGCAGCTTACGGAAGACCGGGCGGCCTTTGCGCGTCATTTCCGTCCGGACTGGGACTTGCGGACGATTACCGGCAAACGGGCGCTACAAGAGGTTCAGACGTTTGTCCGCGACCAGTTGAACGTGGCGCACTGGAACCTGCCGATCGATAACGCGGGCGTGCGCAAGTTGCTGTGTGATGCAGTGGCATCCGGTCATCTTGTGCCGGTAATCAACCGCGAATATCGGGGCCTGCCGTGCGTGGCAAAGCCCGATCCCGCGCCGCAGCGCTGGCCCGCAACGGGCGGCGGCGGTTACGCTTATCAGCCAAAAGTCATCAGTTACGACGAGTTTCAGGCACTCCAGCGAGCCAACGGCGAACTTCCCGCATTGGACGCGCCCGCCGGAGGCGTTGGCGCTACGCTTGATCCATTGTCTGAGCTTGGGGCAACCGCCAGGGCTGATGATGGTTTTGGCCTGCCCGGCTTCATTGAGTCGGCGGCGGGCGCTTTGTTCGATGGCGTTGACGACGATTCGGACGACGACACCGAAAACGACGACCTGTTGAGCATGGATTCAGGCGGCGACTCGACGCCGCTCAGCGATGCGCAGCCATTCGAGTACACCGCGTCCAGGTTGAGCAATGATGTAACGGAACTCGCTGCGCGCGGCCTCACGGAAGCCGAAGAGGCCGAATGCGACGCCATTTACGACGCCGAGATGATGGCCTGTTCCGCAGCCGGCGCGATGTATCTCGACGCGCGCACTTACGCGCTGTGCAAGCAACGAGCATTTCAGAACTATCAAACCTGCCGAGGTTATCTATGAGCCAACGACAAACTGCCTTCATCAGCTTCTATGACGAACACAGCGGCCAAGTGAAGTTTTGCGTCGTCCCGCGCCAGTTTGTCCAATCTGCGATCGACCGCGTAATGACAATCAGCGTGCCGCCCGATGCGCCCGAGCACTCTGATATGGCATTCACGGATGAAGATGCGCGCAAACTTGGGGGTATGGCGATATTGGCCATCGCGGGCGCGAACCCCGATCTGCAATCGCGCTTGCAGATCACCACCGAAGTGCCGATGGAATGGAGGCCGACGAAGCCGCCCGCGGAATAAGTGTCGACGCCAAACAATGAGTTGGCCTTTTTCGCCCGCCATCGCTGTAGCGAACCTGAGCGCCCAGACACGCCTATGCCGGACGCACGTGTAAAAACCCCGCGCTGCACGCAGCGCGGGGTTTTCGAGCCAAACGTCGGCTTGGAAGGCAGCGCCCGTCAGAACTTCGCGCGCATGCCCACGCCGTAGGTTTGACCGCTCGACATGTTGTCGAAGTGGTCGTACATGTACGCCGCGTAGACGTCGGTGCGCTTGGAAAGCGGATAGTCGTAGCCGATGGCTGCCGTCTGGCGCGTCTGGTTCAGGCCGCCACCGTCGCGCGAGTACGCGTACGACGCCATGACCGTGCCCGGGCCAGCCGGGACCGTCACGCCGCCCTGGGCGGTGTTCACGTGCCAGCTGCCCACCTGCTGCCAGTTCGCCGTGTACATGTACTGACCGAAGAACTTCACGTACTTGAGGTCGTACGACAGGCCGATTTGCCCCACGCCCTGGCTCTTCAGGCCGATGATGGTCGTGTCGCCGCTCACGATGCTGCCGATGTCGCCCGGCGTGTTGTTGAAGTTCACGTACTGATAGACAGCGGTGGCCGCGAACGGGCCGTGGAAGTACAGGCCCTGCACGCTCCACTTCTTCGAGCCGTTCTGGCCGGCCTGGTTGCCGAACGCATACATCGCCGAACCCGAGAGGCCGTTGAAGTTAGGCGTCGAGTACTGCACGGCGTTGTTCCAGCCCGAGTCGCCCACCACGCCCTGGTCGGTCGTGTAGGTCGGGAACGTCGAGAGGCCGAGGTACACGTGGTACACCATCGGCGAGAAGGTGTACGAATCGATGAACGGGTTGAAGAGAATCGTCGAGACGAACAGTTGCGTCGTCAGGCGCCCTGCCGTGACCGTGCCGTACGGCGACTCGACGCCGACGTACGCATTGCGCGCGAAGAACGTGTCGCCCGCGAAGCGGCCGAACTGGCCGTTCTGCGCACGGAAGAAGCTTTCCAGCGTGAAGATCGCCTTGTAGCCGCCGCCCAGATCTTCAGATCCCTTCATGCCCCAGTACGACGTGGACATGCCCCCGCCGCCCACGTTCCAGGCGGTCTGGCCGCCCGGAAATTTCGTCGCCCCGACCCATTCGTCGACCTGGCCGTAGAGTTGGACGCTCGACTGCGCAAACGCCGACGACGATGCTGCGGCAAGAACAGCGGCGAACGCGCTCGCCTTAAGGGTGGTGCGCAGCGCGCGGCTGACCGTTGTATTCATGGATTCTCCAGTCTTTGTCAAAAAAGGGTGTCGGGCGGCTGAGGCGCTCGCGCAAGGCTTTGTTTTTTCGTCGTTCGCAGGCGTGGCCGTTCTGGGCGGATCCATCTTTGCGGACCATTTTTCTGGTCAAAAATAAACGGTGTTATTGCCGGTATATCGGGCGGATTAGTTTGCCGTCCGTAAGACCTTTTTGACCGCGGTCGACGCCGCCTTCCGCTGCGCTGCGTCACTGCGGATCGAAGCCTGCCGGGCCGCGCCCAGTGGGGCGCTCCCGCACGCGCGGGGCTGCAGATGACGCGCCGCCGAAGCGAAAGCGAGATTTGAGACGAAAGGGTTCTGTATGACGAGAGATTTCCAAAAAAGTGTGGTATCCACGCGTCATTTTTCGCAGCGTGGACGAGCGGCGCTGGTTTTGGACGTGCTTCGGCGACGCTGGCAGGTCAGCGCCTGAACCGAATGCTGATGCGAATCAACTGGAGAAAGTGGGAAAAAAGCGGGGAAAGCGAGGGGCGGGAGAAAGCGAAAGCGGCCGCGAGGGCAGCGCTCAGTTGCGATAAGGCGAGGGCATGGGCGGCCGCGGAACCTCGCCGCCGTTGCGCGGGTATTGCCGGTAGGTACCGCCGCGTTCTTCGTTGTACCGGGCGACGTCTTCGCGAATCGAGCCCGCGCGCACTGGCGAGTCGGCCGGCGGGTGTGGCACCGGGCGCGATTCCGCGCTCACGGGCGTGATGGGATTGCCGCGGGAGTCGCCGCGATAGCCGCCGTAGCCGCCGCCGAACGGCGTGCCATAGCTGTAGTCGCGACGAGGAGCCTGCTGCTGGACCTGCCCTTGCCACTGGTTCGGCGCACGGTTGCCGCCGCGCTCATAGCGGCCGCCCTGATCGGCGACGTGCATGGGCGCCGCAGCGGGGCCGCGGGCGCGCTCAGGGGCGCCGCGGTAGCCGCCGCCCCACGACATGCCGGCACGCGGCGCGGGCATCGAGTGCATGGCGGGCATGGAAGGCGCGCGCGCGAAGCCGCCGCCCCCGCCGTGCCCCGGAAAACCGGGCTGGGCATGGGCGAGCGCAACGAAGGCCGCTAATCCGGCCCCCAAGATCCACTGTCCCAGTTTTGACAACCCTGCGTGCATTGTGACGTTTCGCCTGCCCGACGTTTGCGCTTGGCAGCCCGCCATTCGGGCCATGGCGGGCCAGTCCCGGGACGCAAGCCGCGCAGCGCGTAACGATTGCCGCCACAACGATTCGGGCGTCCCTTTGACGGTAATTTATGGGCGTGCCGAATGGGTGTCGAGCCAAAAGATGTTATGCCGCCCGAAGGGTTGTAACACCATGTTACTGCTGGGTTTTCTGGTTCCAGACGCGGTCCCGGAAGGCCGTCCAGCAAGGCGCTGCGCTCAAGTGTGGAGCGCTCCGCTCGATGCTTGAGCACGGCCTCAACATCTGAAGAATGCGCGGACTCCTGACGACTTTTGCGGCGCGGGAATGCCCCTCGCATGTCGATGAGGAATCCCGCATAAAGGCGTCATCGATGTTGGCGATCCATGCGCCTCGATCATTAATCGATGCTTCAAATGAATTTGCTTTTTCAATCGGCTTGCGCCGACAATAGGCGTTCCGATTCACCCGTTGCACGCACACCGATTGCGCGCACCCAGCGCCCAGGCGCGCACTAGAGATTGTCCGATGGCACGTCCGAAATTCCTGCCCGATAACTTCACCCTTTGCCTTGTCGGCACGGTGATTCTTGCGAGCCTGTTCCCGGTGCACGGCCAGGCCGCCACCGGTTTCAACTGGCTGACCAACGTAGCCGTCGGCCTGCTGTTCTTCCTGCACGGCGCCAAGCTTTCGCGCGAGGCGATCGTCGCCGGCGCGACGCACTGGCGGCTGCACATCGTCGTCCTGCTCAGCACTTTCGTACTCTTTCCAGTGCTGGGACTCGCGCTCAAGCCCGTGCTTTCGCCGCTCGTCACCCCGGCGCTCTACGCGGGCGTGTTGTTCCTCTGCACACTGCCCTCCACGGTGCAGTCGTCCATCGCCTTTACCTCGATTGCGCGCGGCAACGTGCCCGCCGCCGTTTGCAGCGCTTCGGCGTCGAGCCTGATCGGCATCTTCGTCACGCCCGCGCTCGTGAGCCTGATCGTCACGAACCAGAGCGCGAGCGCCGGCTCGGCCTGGCACACCGTGTGGAACATCGTGCTGCAACTGCTCGTGCCTTTCGTGGCGGGCCAGTTGCTGCGCCCGGTGATTGGCCACTGGATCGAGCGCAACAAGGGTGTGCTCAAGTTCGTCGATCAGGGCTCGATCCTGCTCGTGGTGTTCGGCGCATTTTCCGAGGCCGTCAACGAAGGGCTCTGGCATCACATTCCGCTCACCGCGCTCGGCGGGCTGCTCGTGGTGAATGCGGTGCTCCTCGCGCTCGCGCTCGGCATCACGATGTACACGAGCAAGAAGCTCGGCTTCTCGCGCGCCGACCAGATCACCATCATTTTCTGCGGCTCGAAAAAGAGCCTTGCGGCCGGCGTGCCGATGGCAAAGGTCATTTTCGCCTCGAACGCCGTGGGCGCGGTCGTGCTGCCGCTCATGCTGTTCCACCAGATCCAGCTCATGGTGTGCGCGGCACTCGCCCAGCGCTGGGGCGCGCGCGACATGAGCGCCGAGCGCGCCGCCAGCGCCGGCGACGAATCGCGCGCCGGCACGAGCGAGCGCACTGCTGCGGCTGCGCGCCGCTAAGCACCACTGGGTGCCGTTCAGTCCGCCGTTCAGGGCGGCGAGAATTCGTCGCCCTGCTGCAGCAAACGCCGCGGCCTCGCCCCGGCGCCCCGGTCTCTCCCCAAATGCCCTCCCCGCGTTCCGCGCGCATCCGCCGCACGCCCAAAGGCTGGGCTCCACGGCACTGTCACCAAAATTTCATTTAATTCATCGGATGATATGCCGTTAAGTTCAACGTCTTCGCCCGTTCTGGCCTGTCCATGTCTGCGTCTGCTCGCGCGCCATTCCTTCACGCCACGCCCGGCGTTGGGGCACTGATCGCCCAGCGCCAGCTGCGCGCCGTCTTCCAGCCCATCGTCGACTTCGAGTGTGGCGCGATCCTCGGCTACGAGGGGCTCATTCGTGGACCGGCCGGCTCGTCGCTCGAAACGCCCGCCGCCCTCTTCGCGCGCGCAGGCGACGAACAATGCACCGCGGCGCTTGAGCGCGCGGCCGCCCGCACCTGCATCGAAACATTCGCCGGGCTCGACTGCCCCGGCAAGCTGTTCCTCAATTTCAGCGCCGACGCGCTGCGCCAGCTCACCGCTGCCGGCGACGCCGCGCTCGCACTCTTCGACGGCCCGATCGACCCGACGCGCGTCGTGATCGAACTCACCGAGCAGAGCGCCATCCACGACCTGCGCAACTTTTCACCCGTCGTGCAGACGCTGCGCGCGGCGGGCGCCCAGTTCGCGCTGGACGACTACGGCACGGCCAACGCCAGCCTCAACCTCTGGGTGCAACTCCAGCCCGATGTCGTGAAGATCGACCGCTTCTTCATCCATGACATCGCTCACGACGCGCTCAAGTTCGAAGCCGTGCGCGCCATGCAGCATTTCGCGCAGGCGAGCGGCACGCGCCTCGTCGCGGAGGGCATCGAGACCGCCGCCGACCTGATCGTGCTGCGCGACATGGGCATCGACTGCGGCCAGGGCTTTTTCTTTGGCCGCCCCAACGTGGAACCGCTTCGCGTGCTTGCACGCGAAGCGCGCGAGGCGATTCGCGCGGACCATATCGCCGTGTTCCCCGAGGCCACGCGCAGCGCCGCCACGCAGCCCGCGGGCGGCGGCGCGCCCGCCAGCAAGATGCTCGTGCGCGCACCCGCGCTGCCGCGCCAGGCAACCAATAACGACGTGCTCGAACTGTTCAACGGTCAACCCGATCTGCACGCGGTGGCCGTGGTGGAAGACGAAGCGCCCGTCGCGCTCATCAACCGGCGCGCGTTCATGGACCGCTATGCGCTGCCTTACCACCGCGAGCTGTTCGGCAAGAAGGCTTGCCTGCAATTCGCCAACGCGCAGCCGGTGCTGATCGAGCAGTCGATGACGGTCGAGCAGATGGCCACGCTCCTCGCCAGCGACGACCAGCGCTACCTCGCCGATGGCTTCGTGATCACCGACAACGGCCGCTATGCCGGACTCGGCACCGGCGAGAGCCTCGTGCGCGCGGTGACGGAAGTGCGCATCCAGGCTGCGCGCTACGCGAATCCGCTGACCTTCCTGCCGGGCAACATTCCCATCAGCTCGCATATCGAGCGTCTGCTCTCGCACGACGCGGGCTTTCACGCGTGCTACGTCGACCTGAACCAGTTCAAGCCCTTCAACGATCAGTACGGCTACTGGCAGGGCGACGAAGTGCTCAAGTTCGCGGCGACGGTGCTCGCCGACGCCTGCGACCCCACGCGCGACTTCCTCGGCCACGTGGGCGGCGACGACTTCCTGATCCTGTTCCAGAGCGAGACGTGGCGCGAGCGCGCGCGCCAGGCCATCGAAACGTTCAACGAAGGCGCACAGCGCTTCTACGCGCCGGCCGACCGGCTCGCGGGCGGCATCCACGGCGAGGATCGCCACGGCAACGCCACCTTCTTCACCTTCGTGACGATGGCGATCGGCTGCGTGCACGTCGCGCCGGGCGAAGGCGCGCAGCACAGCAGCGACGCCATCGCCTCGCTCGCAGCGCTCGCCAAACGCCGCGCGAAACAGGAAGCCACCGGACTCGTCGTGATCGACGGCAGCGCGAGCGCCGACCTCCTTCCCACGCTCGGTTCGACTTCAGGCGAAGCCGCCAGCGCGTGATAACGGCCTGAAGTTCTCCAGCGGCAGTCCAAAAAAAGTGCGGGCCGGCCGCGCGGCTCTTGCCGCGCGCCGGCCCGTTCTGGTTTCGTTTCCTCGCTGCTACGCCGTCGCTAGATCGTTCCCATCAACACCAGCACGACCACCACAACAACGATGATGCCGAGCGTGCCCGAAGGCGCGTAGCCCCACGAGCGGCTATGCGGCCACGCTGGAAACGCGCCAATGAGCAGCAGGATCAGAATGACCAGAAGCAGGGTGCCGAGCATGATGCCTCCGAAAGTGGAATGTGAGTGCCCAGCTATCCGCAACCGCCATGCCCGCGCTCGTTTAGTTAATTTTACTAAACATACTGATTTGCGTTTATTTCATTGTTTACTGGTATTTACCTGGAATTCGAGGCGTAGATCCGGGTTTTTCTTTTCGATTTTTACTATACAATCGCCGCACACCTGACCACTCCCGGAACGCTCACCGCGTTTACCGCACGCCAGGAATCATGGGGACAACCATTCGTGACGTCGCGCAGGCCGCCAACGTGTCGATCGGCACCGTGTCGCGCGCGTTGAAAAACCAGCCAGGCCTTTCCGAAGCCACGCGCGAGCGCATCGTCGAAGTCGCGCGCGTGCTCGGCTATGACTGCGCGCAACTGCGCCCGCGCATTCGCCGGCTCACGTTCCTGCTCCACCGCCAGCACAACAACTTCGCGGCGAGCCCGTTCTTCTCGCACGTGCTGCACGGCGTGGAAGACGCCTGCCGCGAACACGGCATCGTGCCCGCGCTGCTCACGGCCGGCCCCGCCGACGACACCGTCCAGCAGTTGCGCCTGCACGCGCCCGACGCCATCGCCGTGGCGGGTTTCGTCGAGCCGGAAATGCTCGCCGCGCTCGTCGCGCTGCAACGGCCGCTCGTGCTGATCGACCTGTGGGCGCCGGACCTGCGCTCGGTGAACATCGACAACGCGGCGGGCGCCGCGCTCGCCATGCAGCATTTGTTCGAGCTCGGACGGCGGCGCATTGCGTTCATCGGCGGATCGCTCGCGCACTACAGCATCGCGCAGCGCGCGCTCGGCTACCGGCGCGCGTTCTTCGAGGCGGGCCTCCTGTTCGACCCATCGCTCGAAACAACGATAGACGGCGGCCTCGATCCCGACACCGGCGCGTCTCTCGCAATGCAGCGTTTGCTCGATTCGGCGCGGGCCGCATCGCGGCCGCCGCCCGACGCCCTGTTCGCCTACAACGACGCCGCCGCGCTCGCGGCCATGCGCGTGTGCCTCGCCAACGGCCTGCGCGTGCCCGAGGACATCGCCATCATCGGTTTCGACGATATCGCGGGCGCCACGCACGCCACGCCGCCGCTCTCGACGATCGCCGTCGACAAGGAAGCACTCGGGCGGCGCGGCGTCGAACTGCTGCTCGAAGAAACGCCCGCCACGAGCGAGATCCGCTTGCCGGTGCAGCTCGTCGCGCGCGCGAGCACCCTGGGTGCGGCGTCATCGAATCTCGTCGCCCCGCACGCTGTCCGTCACATTGCAAGCACGCCGCAGAGCGCCTGAGGCGCTCCGTTGAAAACACGTTGAACATACGCTGAAGCCACGTCCAAGCCAGAAGAGAAAGCCATGACGATGACCGCCGACACCGCCTCCACCGCCACCGCACAACCCGTCGCCGCACCGGGCGTCGCGAGCTTTCGCGACCGCGGGTTCCTGCTCGGCCACGTGCAGGACACGCTGCGCTTTTACGCGCCGAACGTGCTCGATCCGTCGGGCGGCTTTTTCCACTACTTCCGCGACGACGGCTCGATCTACAACGCGCACTCGCGGCACCTCGTGAGCAGCTGCCGTTACGTCTTCAACTATGCGATGGCGTATCGCGAGTTCGGCGATCCGCAGCACCTGGAATATGCGCGCCACGGCCTGCAGTTCCTGCGCGAAGGCCACTGGGACCCGCAACTGCAAGGCTACGACTGGGAGATCGACTGGCGCGACGGCAAGAAGCGCGTGCTCGACGCCACGCGCCACTGCTATGGCCTCGCGTTCGTGCTGCTCGCTTACTCGCATGCGGCGATGGCCGGCATCGAGGAAGCACGGCCGATGATCGGCGCGACCTTCGATCTAATGGAACACCGCTTCTGGGACGGAGCGGCGGGCCTGTACGCCGACGAGGCGAGCGCCGACTGGATCGTCTCGGGCTATCGCGGCCAGAACGCCAACATGCATACGACCGAGGCGCTGCTCGCGGCCTATGAGGCGACGGGCCACCTCGTGTATCTCGACCGCGCCGAGCGCGTCGCGTCGAACATCACGCTGCGTCAGGCGAAGCTCTCACAAGGGCTCGTGTGGGAACACTTCCACGCGGACTGGTCGGTGGACTGGCATTACAACGAGGAAGACAGCTCGAATATCTTCCGCCCGTGGGGCTTCCAGCCGGGGCATCAAACGGAATGGGCGAAGCTGCTGTTGCTGCTCGAGCGTCACCGGCCGCTGCCCTGGCTGCTGCCGCGCGCGATCGAACTCTTCGACGCCGCCATGGCGCACGCGTGGGACAACGATCACGGCGGCCTCTACTACGGCTTCGGCCCGGACGGCACCGTATGCGATCACGACAAATACTTCTGGGTGCAGGCGGAAACCTTCGCCACGGCGGCGCTGCTGGGCAAGCGAACCGGCAACGAGCGCTTCTGGGACTGGTACGACGAGATCTGGCGCTACAGCTGGGCGAATTTCGTCGATCATCGGTACGGCGCGTGGTATCGCATACTCACCTGCGACAACCGCAAGTACAGTGACGAGAAGAGCCCCGCCGGCAAGACCGACTATCACACCATGGGCGCGTGCTACGAAGCGCTGAACGCGCTGCCCGGACGCGGCATGGCGCCGGTCGTCGGCCGCGAGGAAGCCGCCGCTGGCGACATGACCGGCACGACCGGCCAGAACTGAACAGAGGAACACGACGATGAGCACCTGCAGCACCGGTCCGGACTTCTCGTCCGGCTTCCCGGCCTTCATCTCGGCCGGCGACATCCTCACCGATCTCGTGCGCACTCCCGCGCCCGAGGGCACGCCGCACAGTTCGCCGCCTGGCGCACCGGGCATGGACTCGCACTGGCGAGCACATCCTGGCGGCGCGGGCTGGAACGTCGCGCGCGCGGTCGCGCGCCTCGGACTGCCTACGGCGAGCGTGGGAGCGCTCGGAGTGGACAACTTCTCGGACGAGCTATGGAACGCGAGCGTGGCCGCCGGGCTCGACATGCGCTTCATGCAGCGCGTGGAGCGCGCGCCGCTGCTCGCGATCGTGCACCAGACGCATCCGCCCGCGTACTACTTCATCGGCGACAACAGCGCCGACCTCGCCTTCGATCCCGCGAAGCTGCCCGAAGGCTGGCGCGCGCATGCGAAGTGGGCGCACTTCGGCTGCATCAGCCTCGTGCGCCAGCCGCTCGGCGAAACGCTCGCCACGCTCGCCGCCGAGCTGCGCGCGGCCGGCGTGAAGATCAGCTTCGATCCGAACTACCGCAATCTCATGGCGCACGGCTACGAGCCGATCCTGCGCCGCATGGCGGCGCTCGCCGATCTCATCAAGGTCTCCGACGAAGACCTGCGCATGCTGTTCGCCGGCAAGAGCGAGGCCGAAGCCATCGAAGCCGTGCGTGCGCTCAATCCGGCCGCGACGCTGCTCGTCACGCGCGGCGCGCAGGCGGCCACGCTCTATGTGGGCAACGAGGTGATCGAGGCGGCGCCGCCGCGCGTCGAGGTGGCCGACACGGTGGGTGCGGGCGATGCGTCCATCGGCGGGCTGCTGTTCAGCCTCATGAGCGCGCCGCAGCGCAACTGGCGCCAGCATCTCGCCTTCGCGCTCGCCGCGGGCGCGGCCGCGTGCCGCCGTCCAGGCGCGCATTCGCCGACGCTCGACGAAGTCGTCGCGCTGCTCGCAGACTGAAGGTGGCTGGCGCGGCGATGCGCCATCCGCATCGCCAGGCGCACTGCGAGGACACGGCGCGGCGCTGACACGAAAGCGCCGCGCCGCCGTCATATGCGTGTCCCGCAGCCGCGCGGGCAACGTGCTAGCATGGAATTTCCCTCTTGCTGCGGGCGAAGCGCGACGCTTGCGCTTCACCTTGCGCGGCCCGATCCACGCGGCCCGTCGAGGGGTTTCCTTCCGCGAGGAGCACGTTATGGAAGACGTCAGCTACACCAAGGGGATCTACACGGCTGTCGCCTCTGTGCGGCCCATGAACGCCGGCCAGTACCAGGGCCTGGTCTCCCTGGCGCGCGACGACGGCGAGGAACTCGAAAACGCGGTGTATGAAGTGGAAGCCGCATCGGGCACGCCGGAAGAAGCTCTCGAAGAAGCCAAGGCGCTCGCGCATCGCATTCTCGGCGAGCTCGAACTGTAAGTCGCGGTGTGAACCTAGCGTCCGCTCAGGGTCTGCTGGCAGCGCTTCATGCGACGGGGGTGCTCTGCATGGGACCAGAGTCAGTGCTAATGCGCTAACGCTGGTCGACAGGAGGTTAGCCATGTCCGAACAGCTCTTTCTTTACGGCGTCTACGCCATCCGCGTGCATCCCCTCGAACTGCAGGGCGCTCGCTGGGACGCCGAGTATCAGATCACGCATCGCGACAAGGCCGTGCAGCCTTGGGTCACGGTCGGCGGCAACGCGGGCTTCGACGCGCCCACGCAAGCCGTGGACGCCGCACGCCGCCAGGCCATCGCCGATATCGAACACGGCGCGGGCATTCCGAAGCCGCACGGGTTTCCGTAAGCCAAACGCTCGCCGCCGCTGCGCTTTGCTGCCGCGCTTTACTGCCGCTCACTCCCGCTTGCGCTGCGGGAGTGAGGCGCTAGCGCATCATCCCCGCATCGCTTCCCCAATACCGTCTTGCGGTACGCTTGACGTGTCGCCTTGCCGCGTTGCTTCGGCATGGCTATGCTCCCTTTCCCTCTTCAGAAACGCAGGCACACCATGACGCCCGAAACGCCGGAGCGCGTCGCGAACCAGGAAGCGGCACAGCAAGCCGACTCGGCACCGCAGGATTCGCCGGGAGTGGACATGGACGCCTGCAAGTCCGAAACGCCAGCGGGGCCGAAGGCGAAAGCGAGGCGCGGCACGCCGCGCAAGCTGATGGTGGGCTCGCGCGAGGTGCTCGTCTACGGCATGCCGCAGGCTTGGGGCGACTTCTATCACACGGCGCTGACCATGCGCTGGCCCACGTTCTTCGCCTCGCTCGCGGCACTGTTCCTGTTCATGAACGGCGTGTTCGCGTGCCTCTACCAGCTCGGCACCGAGCCCATCGCCAACCAGTACCCGAAGGGCTTTCTCGGCGCGTTCTTCTTCAGCGTGGAGACGCTTGCCACCGTCGGCTACGGCGACATGCATCCGCAAACGCTCTACGCGCACATAGTCGCCACGTTCGAAATCTTCGTCGGCATGTCGGGCATCGCTTTGGCCACGGGTCTGGTGTTCGCGCGCTTCTCGCGCCCGCGCGCGAAGATCATGTTCGCGAGTCAGGTGGTCGTGCATCCCATCGAAGGCCGCATGACGCTGATGGTGCGCGCCGCCAACGCGCGCCAGAACGTGATCACCGAAGCGGGCGCGAAGCTGCGGCTCATCCGTATCGAGACCTCGTCGGACGGCTTTCGCGCGCGGCGCATCCACGACCTCAAGCTCGTGCGCGACCAGCATCCGCTCTTCACGCTGGGCTGGAATCTCATGCACGTGATCGACGAGTCGAGCCCGCTCTACGGCGTCACGCCAGAGATGCTGGCCGATCAGCACGCCACGCTCCACGTCGTCATCGAGGGCTCCGACGAGTCGACCGCGCAGACCATGCAGGCGCGCTTTAGCTGGTCGGACCGGCAGATCCGCTGGCATTACCGCTACGTCGACCTGATGAGCGACGCGGACGGCGTGAGCACGATGGACTACACGCACTTTCACGACGTCGTGCCGTTCGACGGGGCGAGGCCTTACGGGCCGCGCGTCATCTGACGGACTCACCCGAGGACCGATTCAGACCGGATCGCGGCGAGGCAGGGAGATCTCTCTCCAAATTCGCCCAGCGTGGGCAGGCTCTCGCGCGAATAACCAGTAGTGCCGGAGAG
The DNA here is from genome assembly GCF_021390645.1 of Paraburkholderia flagellata. Classification (GTDB taxonomy): domain Bacteria; phylum Pseudomonadota; class Gammaproteobacteria; order Burkholderiales; family Burkholderiaceae; genus Paraburkholderia; species Paraburkholderia flagellata. Next base: position 164,308 of record NZ_JAJEJT010000001.1, on the reverse strand, counting down.
TTAGCAAAAAATTTCCGTCATTGGCGAGAAAAAATAGAGTCTCTTTCGCTGCTCTCTCAACAGGGCCATGCGAACGCAATAAAACGGAGACTCCCCCAATGACCGCGCGCCCCGCGTTTGGCGACACACCCTCGCCGCTTGATACGCCGCCTCTCGCTGATTACAAGCTCACCGACAACCTCACCGCCACGCGCGGCCGCATCTTCCTCACCGGCACGCAGGCGCTGATCCGCCTCGCGCTCATGCAGCGCGCGCTCGACCGCGCGCATGGCCTGAACACCGCGGGCTTCATCAGCGGCTATCGCGGCTCGCCGCTCGGCATGGTCGACCAGCAGGCGTGGAAGGCGAAGAAACTGCTCGAAGCCGCCGACGTGCGCTTCTTGCCCGCCATCAACGAGGAACTGGGCGGCACGGCCGTGCTCGGCACGCAACGCGTGGAAGCGGACCCGGAGCGCACCGTCGAAGGCGTGTTCGCGATGTGGTACGGCAAGGGCCCGGGCGTCGATCGCGCCGGCGACGCGCTCAAGCACGGCAACGCCTACGGCTCGTCGCCGCACGGCGGCGTGCTCGTGGTGGCCGGCGACGACCACGGCTGCGTGTCGTCGTCCATGCCGCATCAGAGCGACTTCGCGCTGATGGCGTGGCACATGCCTGTCGTGAATCCGTCGAACATTGCCGACATGCTCGAATTCGGCCTGTATGGCTGGGCGCTCTCGCGCTACTCGGGCGCGTGGGTGGGCTACAAGGCGATTTCGGAGACGGTGGAGTCGGGGTCGACCGTCGATCTCGATGCAATCAAGACCGACTGGCAAGCACCGGAGGGCTTCACCGCGCCGCCGGGCGGCCTGCACAACCGCTGGCCCGATCTGCCGAGTCTCGCCATCGAGCAGCGCCTCGCCGCCAAGCTCGACGCCGTGCGCCACTTCGCGCGCATGAACAGCATCGACAAGTGGATCGCGCCGAGCCCGCACGCGAACGTGGGCATCGTCACCTGCGGCAAGGCGCACCTGGACCTGATGGAAACGCTGCGCCGGCTCGATCTCACCATCGACGATCTGGATCGCGCGGGCGTGCGCATCTACAAGGTGGGCCTGTCGTTCCCGCTGGAGATGTCGCGTATCGACGCGTTCGTCTCGGGCCTCACCGACGTGCTCGTGATCGAAGAAAAAGGCCCCGTGATCGAGCAGCAGATCAAGGACTACCTCTACAACCGCAAGGAAGGCGCGCGCCCGACCGTGATCGGCAAGCACGCCGAAGACGGCACGCTGCTGCTCTCCGAGCTTGGCGAGCTGCGCCCCTCGCGCATCCTGCCCGTGTTCGCCGCGTGGCTCGCGAAGCACCGTCCCGCGCTCGACCGCCGCGAGCGCGTGGTCGATCTCGTCGCGCCGCAGATCCTCTCGAACGCCGCCGACGCCGTGCGCCGCACGCCCTACTTCTGCTCGGGCTGCCCGCACAACACGTCGACGAAGGTGCCCGAAGGCTCGATCGCACAGGCCGGCATTGGCTGCCACTTCATGGCTTCGTGGATGGAGCGCGACACCACGGGCCTCATCCAGATGGGCGGTGAAGGCGTGGACTGGGCCGCGCACTCGATGTTCACGAAGATGCCGCACGTGTTCCAGAATCTCGGCGACGGCACCTACTTTCACTCAGGTATCCTTGCGATTCGCCAGGCCGTGGCGGCGAAGACCAACATCACCTACAAGATCCTCTACAACGACGCCGTGGCGATGACGGGCGGCCAGCCCGTGGACGGCAGCATCTCCGTGCCGCAGATCGCGCGCCAGGTGGAGGCCGAGGGCGTCTCGCGCTTCGTGGTGGTGAGCGACGAGCCCGAGAAATACGACGGCCATCATGGCCTGTTCCCGAAGGGCACGACGTTCCATCACCGCAGTGAACTGGACGCCGTGCAGCGCGAGCTGCGCGAAACGCCGGGCGTGACCGTGCTGATCTACGATCAAACATGCGCCGCCGAAAAGCGCCGCCGCCGCAAAAAAGGCGAATTCCCCGATCCGGACAAGCGCCTCTTCATCAACGAGGAAGTGTGCGAAGGCTGCGGCGACTGCGGCGTGCAGTCGAATTGTCTTTCGGTCGAACCGGTGGAAACGGAACTGGGCCGCAAGCGCCGCATCGATCAGTCGTCATGCAACAAGGACTATTCGTGCGTGAACGGCTTCTGCCCGAGCTTCGTGACCATCGAAGGCGGCAAGCTCAAGAAGGCCGCGGGCGCGGCGTTCGATCCGCAGGCGCTCGCCGCACACGTGAAGGCGCTGCCGATTCCGGCGACGCATCTGGACAACGCGCCCTACGACATCCTCGTGACAGGCGTGGGCGGCACGGGTGTCGTGACGGTGGGCGCGCTCATCAGCATGGCCGCGCATCTGGAAGGCAAGAGCGCTTCGGTGCTCGACTTCATGGGCTTCGCGCAGAAGGGCGGCTCGGTGCTGTCGTTCGTGCGCTTCGCCGCGACCGACGCGCTGCTCAACCAGGTGCGCATCGACACGCAACAAGCCGACCTGCTGCTCGCCTGCGACATGGTGGTGGGCGCGAGCGCCGACGCGCTGCAAACGGTGCGTCACGATCGCACGCGCATCGTCGTGAACACGCATGAGATTCCGAATGCGTCGTTCGTGCAGAACCCCGAAGCCAACCTGCATGCCGATGCGCTGCTGGCGAAGATGCGGCACGCGGCGACCAATGGGGCGACCAGCGGCGCGACGCCCGCGCAAGATCCGCTCGCCGCGTGCGATGCGCAGGCGCTCGCACAGCGCTATCTCGGCGATACGATCGGCGCGAACATCGTGATGCTCGGTTTTGCGTGGCAGCTGGGCCTCGTGCCGGTAACGCTTGCGGCGCTCACGCGTGCCATCGAGCTGAACAACGTGGCCGTGCAAGCCAACCTGATCGCGTTCTCGATCGGTCGCATGGCCGCCGCCGATCCGGCCGCGCTCGAAGCGCTCGACACGCAACGCGCGGCAGCCGCAAAGGCCACGGCGCGCAAGCTCACGCAAACGCTCGACGAACTGATCGCCGATCGCGAAGCGCGTCTCCTGGTCTACGGCGGCGCGAGCTACGTGAAGCGTTATCGCGCACTGGTCGACGCCGCGCGCAGCGCGGACAAGACCGCAGAAAAAGCGCTCGCGCGCGCCGTCGCGACCACGTTCTATCGACTGCTCGCCGTGAAGGACGAATACGAAGTCGCGCGCCTGCACACCGACCCGGCGTTCCGCGCCGCGCTCGAAGCGCAGTTCGAAGGCGCAGCGGGCAGCGACTTCACCGTCAAGTTCAACCTCGCGCCGCCGCTCATCGCGCACGAGAAGAACGGCCAGCCGCCGCGCAAGATGCAGTTCGGCCAGTGGATGTGGAGCGCGCTCGGGTTGCTCAAGAAGGGCCGCTGCGTGCGCGGCACGTGGCTCGATCCGTTCGGCAAGACGCTCGAGCGCCGCATGGAACGCTCACTCGCCGGCGACTACGAGGCGACGCTGCGCGGGGCGTTCGCAAGCCTAACGGCCGAAAACGCCGACGACATCGCCAAGCTCGCCAATCTGCATCAGCGTGTGCGTGGCTACGGGCACGTGAAGCTCGCGAACCTCGCGGCGGTGAAGCGCAGCGAGCGTGAACTGGCTGCCCGCCTTGCCATCGAGGTGAAGACGAGCGCTGCGGTGCAAGAAGCACTCGCGTCGTTCAAGGGCGCGGGCGCGTTGCGCGGTATCCCGGTGGTGGTGGCGAAGTAATAGGAAGTGACGTCAGGACGCGCGCGCCGTTCATGCGAATGGCGCGCGCTTTTTTATGGGTCAGGCGTCGAGCAGAGTTCGCACGCGCCGCACCTTGTTTTCGTCGACAGGGGCGAGACCCTTACCGTCAACGCGCACGCCGGATCCGAAGTGAACCGCGTGCACACGCGTCGCGCTCACGAAGCTGGCTACCCGATCGACCGTCAATCCGGCGCCCGCGAGTACCGCGCAATGCGTGTGCGCCGCACGCTGCACGAGCGTTTCGATCTGCGCCTGCGCATCCAGCACCGAAGGCTTGCCGCCCGAGGTGAGCACGTTCGTCACGGCTTCGAAACCGAGCAACACGTCGAACGCTTCCTGCAGATCGCGCGCTTCGTCGAACGCGCGATGAAACGTGAGCGGCATGCCATCGGCGGCGTCGATCGCGCGCTGCAAGCCGTCGCGATCCACTTCATGCGACGGCGTGAGCATGCCGATCACGACCGCATGCGCGCCCGCCAGCTTCGCGGCACGCACGTCACGCAGCATCACCGCATAGTCATTCGAATCGTAGATAAATGAGCGGCTGTGCGGCCGCACGATCACGTTCACGGGAATCGTCACGGCCTCGACCATGGCTTCGATCATGCCGATGCTCGGCGTGAGGCCGCCCTCGCCCATCGCGGTGATGAGTTCGAGCCGATCCGCGCCGCCGCGCTCGGCGGCTTGCGCGTCAGCGACCGTGGTCGCGATGACTTCCAGCACTACCCGTTCACGCTGTTGTGTGATTGGCATGTTTGCGCGCCATGTCGTAAAGAACACGACATGATCGCAGATGCGCGCCTATTCGAACCAGTCGATATCGCCGCACAGCACGCACAGGCGCTCGCCTACGTGCACCGCCATCGATAGCGTCAGGCACGGCAGCGCCTCGTTGATCGACAGATACGGTCCGGTCACGTGCACGCGCCCCGGCGTGACGAGCGCCGAGCGGAAGTAGGGTCTGCGCAGCCAGCTCGCGCCTTGTGCGTCCTCCAGCGGCAGAAAGCGCGCGTCGCGCTCCGCGCGATCGACGCGCAGCACGACATTGCGGCCGGCCTGCCTGCCGTTCGAATCAAGCAGATAGCAGCGCGCCGCGTGATCCAGCGCGAGAAAGTTCCAGCACACCTCTTCCATCGGCTCGCCATCTGACAGCCGTTCCGCCGCGCGTTCGAAGGCGCGCAGGTAGGGCGCGAGGCGACTGGTCTCGCCCCGCTCGCGTGTTTCGGTCTGCTGACGAAAACGCTCCGTCGCTTCGGCGATCACGCCTTGCACCTGCGCGGCGTCGGTGAGCCCGGGCGCGGGCCGCGCGAAGAAAAAGCCCTGCACGAAGTCCGCGTTGCACGCGAGCGCGAGTTGCGCCTCGTGTTCCGTCTCCACGCCCTCGATCAGCACGAGCTTGCCCGCGTCGTGCAGCAGCGCCACGAGCGCGGGCAGCGTCGCGGCCATGTCGGCGCGATGCTGCGCGTGCATCAGCATGATGCGGTCGAGCTTGACGATATCGGGATTGAGTTGCCATACGCGGCCAATATCGACGTTGCCCGCGCCGAAGTCGTCGAGCGCCACCAGAAAGCCGCGCTCGCGAAACGTCGCCACGGCCTGCGCGAGCGCGTCGAGGTCCGTCGCTTCGTCTTCGAGCACTTCCAGCACCACACGCCGCGGCGCGATGTTCAGCCGCCGCAGGTTCGCAAGCAGCGCCGCCGAGTGGTACGCCTCGATCAACGTGCCCGGGTGCACGTTGAGAAAGAGCCACTCCCGCTCAGCACCCAGCAGCGCGAAGTTCTCCAGATGCAGCCCCTGGGCGAGCCGGTCCACCAGCAGCGCCTCGCCCACGCGCGCGGCGTCGCCGAACACGTCGAGCGGCGAAACCGGGCGGTCGAGTGGATCGTGCGCGCGCAGCAGCCCTTCGTAGCCCACCGCACGCATGTGCGACAAGCTGAACACCGGCTGGAACACGCTCGTGAGCGTGAGGTCGCCGTGGTGTGCGCTGTAGCGCTGCAGCCCCGAAGTGACGCTGAGATCAAAGCCGTGAGGGGCCACGGCTGTTTTGTCCTGTTGCTCTGTGATCATGCCATCCTCTAGCGCGTAGGAAGGACGCTGCCGTCCGCACAACCTTTGCACGGCCCGCGCGTTCCTCCGTAGCCTGCTTTTCATTGCGTCACAGGAGGGATCAAGCAAGGTCCGTGCTCGCTCGCACTGCGATCTGGCACGCATCGGGATATGCGTCTACGCCCATCGCGTGCGCCGCGAAAGGGCACGCCATGCACCGTGCGAGGCCTCGCAGGGTGCACCGATATCGTGCGCCTTTCCACGCGCCTTTGCTTCGGTGGTGGCGCACACAGGCGCTCAAATTGCCGCATATCGGGCGCCTTGCCGCGGGCAAATTCGGGCTAAATGCGCGCCTCGCGGCGGCTTACATACGCGTCAGGCTACACTCTCCCTCGACCGGCGCGCCCCTCTCTAATGCGCGCCAGAACGCAGTGCCGTACCGCGCGTGAAGAAAGACCACGGTTTCCCTCTTCGGCGCTCTCCCCCGCATAGTCCCGTTTCGCCCCCGCTACGTTTTTCGATGGACATCCTCTTCACCGTTCTCATTCTGCTGCTTGCTGTCGCCGTGTCCGGCGTCCTCGCGCGCACCGTGCCCCTCAGACTGCCGTTGCCGCTCGTGCAGATCGGCATTGGCGCGCTGCTCACGTTTCCGCTCGTGAATCCGCACGTCACGTTCGATCCCGACATCTTCATGGCGCTGTTCATTCCGCCGCTGCTGTTCGCCGACGGCTGGCGCATGCCCAAGCGCGAATTCTTCATGCAGCGCCGCGCGATCCTCATGCTCGCGCTCGGCCTCGTGCTGCTGACGGTCGTCGCCGTGGGCTACTTCGTGCACTGGCTCGTGCCGCAAATTTCGCTGCCCGTCGCCTTCGCGCTCGCAGCCGTGCTCTCGCCTACCGACGCCGTGGCGCTCTCGGGCATCGCCGGCAAGGACAGGATTCCCTCGCAGCTCATGCACATCCTCGAAGGCGAAGCGCTGATGAACGACGCCTCGGGCCTCGTCGCGCTCAAGTTCGCCGTGGCGGCCGCGCTCACCGGCTATTTTTCGCTGCGCGCGGCAGCGCTCAGCTTCGTCCTGATCGCGGCGGGCGGTCTCGCGCTGGGGGCGTTGATCGGCTGGCTCTTCAGCTTCGTTTCGGAGCGCTTTCTCAACGTGACCGAAGACGGCGACCCCGCACCTGGCGTCGTGCTCACCTTGCTGATTCCGTTCGCAGCCTATCTGTTCGCCGAGCACCTCGAAGTGTCCGGCGTGCTCGCGGCCGTGTCCGCCGGCATGACGATGAACTACACGAGCGTCGCGCACAAAGGACCGGTGTCGACACGCGTGCGCGCATCGAGCACCTGGTCGATGATCGAGTTCGTCTTCAACGGCATGGTGTTCACGCTGCTCGGCCTGCAGTTTCCCGGCATTCTCGGCAAGGCGCTGCTCGACGCGCACCACACGAGCAACGTGCAGATGCTGCGCCTGCTCGGCTATATCGCCGCCGTACTCGCGGCGCTCTACGCCATGCGCTTTGGCTGGGTGTGGCTGCTGCGCTGGGTGGCGAGCCGCCGCGCCGCGCGTCACGGCGTGGCGAACGCGGTGCCCGGCCTGCGCACGGTGGCGATCACCACGGTGGCGGGCGTGCGCGGCGCGGTGACGCTCGCGGGCGTGCTCTCGCTGCCCGTGGCGCTCGCCAACGGCAGCCCGCTGCCGGGGCGCGACAGCGCCATTTTCATCGCGACGGGCGTGATCCTCGCTTCGCTGCTGGTGGCGATCGTGGGCTTGCCGCTCCTGCTGCGCGGCGTGCGGCGCGGCGCTCAGGGACCGCACGCGGCCGAGGAGCGCCAGGCGCGCATCCAGGCGGCGCAAGCGGGCATCCGCGCCGTGGATGCGGTGCACGAAAAGGTGAGCGAGGATCTCGACGAATCGCAGGCCGCCTATGCCGCCGACACGACGGCGCGCGTGATGGACACCTACCGCAGACGGCTCGCCTCGCTCGACGCCGACCGCGACCGCAGCGCGCACGCGCGCCGCTCGGACGCGCTGGAGCTGGAAATGCGCCTCGCGGGCATGCGCGCCGAACGCGCGGCGCTGCTCAAGCTGCGCAACCAGATGCAGATCAACGACGAAACGCTGGCGAAGCTGATGCGCGAAGTCGATCTCTCGGAAACGGCGATGACGACGCGCGGGCGCAATCGCAACTGAGTGCGCGCTTGGCGCAGAGCAGAAGAAGGAAGGAAAACGCGGCGCCGAGGACCGGCGCCGCGTGTCGCGGTGAGGCTTAAACCGCGGCTTCCTGCGCCGGCTTGCGGCGCAGCAAAGCGTAGAGAATGATCGCGCCGAACGTGGCGGTGCCGATGCCGCCCAGGCCAAAGCCGCCGAGCTTGAGCGAAAAGTCGCCCGCGCCGAGCACGAGCGTGACGGCGGCGACGATGAGGTTGCGGTTGTCTGAGAAGTCCACCTTGTTGACGACCCAGATGCGCGCGCCCGTCACGGCGATGAGACCAAACACGACGATCGAGACGCCGCCGAGCACCGGGCCCGGAATCGTCTGAATGACGGCGCCGAACTTCGGCGAGAAGCCGAGCACGATCGCGATGAGCGCGGCGATCACGAACACGAGCGTCGAGTAGATCTTCGTCACGGCCATCACGCCGATGTTTTCCGCGTAGGTCGTCACGCCCGTGCCGCCCGCGAAGCCCGAAACGATCGTGGCGAGCCCGTCGCCGATGAACGCGCGGCCCACGTAGCGGTCGAGGTTGTATCCCGTCATCGCGGAAACCGCCTTGATGTGGCCGAGGTTTTCCGCCACCAGAATCACGGCGATCGGCACGAGCAGCGTCATGGCGTGCGGATCGAACACGGGCGCGGTGAACTTCGGCATGCCGAACCAGGCGGCGTTCGCGACGATCGAGAAGTCGATCGGCTTGCCAAGGCCCATGCCGTTCGTGACGATTGCGTAGATCACGTAGGCGATCAGCAGGCCGACAAGAATCAGCAAACGCTGCAGCATGCCGCGCGTGAACACGGCCACGCCGCCCACGCAGAGCACGGTGACGATCGCCATCCACGAGTCGAAAGTCGAGCCGCTCACGCCCTTCACGGCGATGGGTGCGAGATTCAGCCCGATCACGCAGACGATCGCGCCGGTCACCACCGGCGGCATGAGCGTTTCGATCCACTTGGTGCCGACGGCCGAGACGAGCAGGCCGATCAGCGCATAAACCACGCCGCACGCGATGATGCCGCCGAGCGCCACGGGAATGTTGGGATTGGGTCCCTGCCCGCCGTAACCCGTCACGGCGATCACGAGGCCGATGAACGCGAAGCTCGAACCGAGATAGCTCGGCACGCGCCCGCCCACCACCACGAAGAACAGCAGCGTGCCGACACCCGACATGAAGATGCACAGGTTCGGGTCGAAGCCCATGAGGAGCGGCGCGAGCACGGTCGAGCCGAACATGGCGACGACGTGCTGCACGCCCATGGCGAACATCTGCGGCCAGGCAAGGCGCTCGTCGGGGGCCACGACGCTGCGGGCGTCACCCGTCTGCGCGCGCCAGCGGGGGAAGTAGGAGTCGGACATGGGTTCCTCTTGTCGGCGTGATTTGCGGTCTGGTTTCTGGTTTTGATTGTTGGCGCGAACGCGTCGATGCAACGGCCGCCCTTGATGCAGGTCAGGCGGGAGTGTACGGAGCCGCAATCCGCGTGGCAAGCCGGATGTCGGGCGTCCGAAACGATGCCGGCGGCGGTCGATTCGATCTCTTAAGTAGATGCCGAATGGAGTTTAAGACTTCTCCTATATTCGGGGCGGGATGCCAGATCTAGACTTACCTTGTTGTGTGAGCCCATGACAGTTCATGCACGGGTTGTAAGTTGTAAACTCTCCGACTTCTCCGCTCTCGCTCCCCCGCTTGAGCGGTTTTTTTTTGCCCGCTCAATTTGGCCGCACTTTGGCCGCTCGCATGTTCAGGCGAATGCGGCTTGCGCCAATTCCCGCGCGTAGTCGCGCACGTCCTCCGGCCAGGGTGCAGTCGCCGCTTCGAAGCGGCTTCGCTCGCCCGCGTAGAGCGCGCGCAACGCCTCCTCGTAATTCGGCAGATTGCCGGCCAGTGCGGTCATGAAGCGATGTGCGGCTTCCTGGCTTGCGCGCACGCGTTCGCGCGCCTCGCTCGCGTGGCGCGCCGAATCGACGAGCCGGCGCAGCACTACCGAAGCACCGCCCGGCTGCGCACCGAGCCAGTCCCAATGACGCGGCAACAGCGTCACCTCGCGGGCGACCACGCCGAGCTTCGGGCGGCCGCGGCCGCGCGGGGCGTCTTCGGGTGCTTCTTCGTCGATGACGTTCTTCGCGCCTGCGTCCTGCTCGCCGATCGCCTGCGAGGCGAGGCGCGCCTCGATGTCCTTTTCCGCGCCGCGCAAATCGAATTCCACCGGGCGCGCGTCGCGGTCGTCGAAGACCAGCACTGCCGCGCCGTTTTCGTCTCCTTGAAGCTCAAGTTCCGCCTTGACCGCCAGCGCCACCCGAAGCTGCACGCCCCGCGCGATCAGGCGTGTGCCCGCAAATGCGGTGCAACTGTTCGCCACCACCATGGTTTTCTCCTTCTCGATATCCAATGATGGGACGAATATTACCCGGGTAAATTACGATGCGCAATATCACCCGGGTAAAATTTGACCGCGGTCAGCTGGAATGGCCTTCGACATCCGTGCCGCGCGCGTCGTCGGTCGTGGCGGGCAGCCATGCCGCCACGCGGTTGCGTCCGGAGCGCTTGGCCGTGTATAGCGCTTCGTCGGCGGCGTCGGTCAGCGCGCGCCAGTCGGCGAACACGCTTTGCGTCGTGCACGCCACGCCCACGCTCACCGTGAGCACGCCATTCGGGCTGTCGGCGTGCGGTAGCGCCAGCGCCTCGATCGCGGCGCGCAGTTTCTCGGCCAGCGCGAGCGCCTGGGCCTCGCCCGTTTCGGGCAGCAGCAGCACGAACTCCTCGCCGCCGTAACGCGCAGCACAGTCGGCCGCGCGGCGTGCGTGTGCGCCGAGCGCGTGCGCGACGGCCGCAAGCGCGTCGTCGCCCGCCAGGTGGCCATAGCGGTCGTTGTAGCGCTTGAAGCGGTCCACATCGAGCAGCACGAGCGCGAGCGGACTGCCCGAGCGGCGCGCGCGCGCCCATTCCTGGTCGGCTCGGGTTTCGAAGGCGCGCCGGTTCGCGAGCGACGTGAGCGCGTCGGTGCCTGCCTGCACGCGCAGCTCCGCCTCCACCGCGCCGCGCAGGCGCAACTGGCGCGTGAACATGACCGCGAGCGCGATCAACGAGACGTCGAGCACCGCCGTGAGCGTACCGATGATCCAGGCGCGCACGCGCCATTCGCGGTAGATGTCATCCGCCGCGACGGCCACGCTGAACACGAGCGGATAGCCGTCCACGCGCCGCAGCGCGAACCAGCGCCGCACGCCGTCTATCGGGCCGAGCGAGAAAAAGCCGCTAGCCTGCGATAGCTGGAAGCGTCGAAAGAGCACGGAGTCCGCAACGCTTTTGCCGATCAGATTGGGGTCGTACGGGCGACGCATGAGCAGCGTGCCGTCGGCGAGCGTGAGCGCCACCGTGCCGTTCGCGCCGATGTTCACGCCGCCGAACAGTTGCCGGAAATAATCGAGCCGCATCGTGCCGACCACGACGCCCGCGAACGAGCCGTCGGGGTTCGAGAGGCGTCGACTCATGCCGATGGTCGCGTTGGCCGGCCCGTCGCGTGGAATGAACGGGTGGCTCAGAAAGAGCCCCGCGTGCGGCGAGTCGCGCTGCGCGATGAAAAAGTCGCGGTCGGCCACGTTGAGCGCGCGCGGCGGCACCGAACGCGAATCGAAGACGACGTCGCCCGCCGCGTTGGTGACGAAGATCGCGCCGAGATTCTTTGCCGTGGCCGAGCGGTCGAACAGCACGTTCTGGCGAATGTCGGCGGGCAGCGCGGCGAGACGCGGATCGTCGAAGGCGTCGATGACGGCTTGCAGCGAAAGGTCGTAGATGTCGAAATTGCGCGCGGTGTCGCGCTCGAAAAGCAGCGCCATGTTGGAGGCGGACGCGCGGGCGCTCGCGAGCGCGTCGTGCCGCATTTGCGCCATGACCCACGCGGCGACCAGCGTCAGCACTGCGGCGAGCGCAATGCCGATGGCAAGCACGGCGTTCGGTCGGCGGATCATCATCTCGGGTCTTCGGGGAGCTGGCCTTGCACTGGCGCCGGTTGCCGGGCGCTTGCCTGCGCCCAACCGCAAACGATGCCCGGCGCCGCGCACGCCGGTATGCAATCGAGTGTACAACGGCCGCCGGGCGCACGCCGTGCGTATGCATTCATCCTCGCATGCCGCGTGAAGCGTTGCTATGCGGGCAAGTTTGGTTGGGCTGGTGTTTGGGGCGAGGCTCGCTTTCGCGCACTATTCTCCTGAATAAAGTGCAAATCGAGAGGAATGGTGTTTTTGTTAGTTTGGATTCCTCTGCTTTATGGCGAGACAGCGTATGCGCTTGTCATGCCGCAGGGTCAGTCGCCGCGCACGCCGACGATTGCGTGCGCCTCGATCCACGCGCGCCACTGGCCACCGAAGTCGAAAGCCGGGTCTATGTCGAATGCCAGGGCTAGCGCATTGTCGAGCGTGGCGCCGTCTCGCAGTGCGACGAATGCGGCGTGCGCGGCTTGTGTGTGCACGAGTACCGTGGGCCGCCACTGCGGCCGGGCCACGAGCGCCCACGTTGGCGCATCCACTCGCTCAGGCCACACGCCGCCCGGCTGATGCGCCCGCCAGATCGCCACGGCGTCGAAGCGCAAAGAGAGCGCCGCGCATGCCGGATGAACTACGAGATGCGATTGAGCAAGACGCTCTGCGTCCAGCGCTTGCCATTGCTGCGCGTTGAGCGACATGGCGTTCGCTGCGTAATGGGCCGCGTGCAACGCCCATTCGAGTCGCCCGACATCGCCGAAAAACGCGTAGCGCGCGTCGGTCTCGTAACGTTCGATGAATTCGGGCAACTGCGCACCGAAGCGGTTCAGGTCCGCATCGCGCGAAGGATGCGCGCGTGCGTAGGCTAGCGCGAGTGCATCGAAGTAAGTCTCGCCTGTCAGGGCCGCAAGTACCGGATAGGCGTTCGCGAGCGCAAGTCGCCGCGCCGCGCGAGCGTTGCCGCGATAAAGACCCATGCGCTCGTGCAGCAGCGCTGCGTCGGCGGGAAACATCTCGCTGGCTAGCGAGGCATCGGCGTTGGGATCGTCCAATGCGGCAGCGAAGGTTTGCTGCATCGCTTCCAGCGTTTTGCGCGCAGTCATGAGCGCAACTCCGTTGCGCCATGCGCGTGCTTCGCGAGCCGCTCGCGCGCTAGACGCGCTTCGTCGAGCAGCACCTCGAGCGCAGGCACCGCCGTGTCCCACTCGATGAGCGTGGGCGTCGCGCCAAATCGCTCGAGCGCGGCTTCATAGAGCGACCAGACCGCCGGCGCGACGCGCGAACCGTGGTCGTCGATCACGGCGGCAGGCGTTGTGCGATGTCCCGCCAGATGGATCTCGCCGACGATCTGCGGCGGCAGCGCGGTCATGGCCGCCAGCGCATCTTCACCGTGGTTGCGTTGATTCACGTACAGATTGTTCACGTCGAGAAGCACGCCGCAGCCCGTGCGCTGCGCGAGCGCTGCGAGGAATTCCGCCTCGCTGTATGTATCGCCGCGAAATCGTACGTAGGTCGAAACATTTTCGATCAGCACGGTACGGCACAGCGCGTCCTGCATCTGCGAGACGCGCGCGCTCAAGTGATCGAGTGAGGCTTGCGTGAGCGGCATCGGCAGCAGATCGTGCAGCGCGCCTTGTGCGCTCGCGCCCCAGCACAGATGCTCGGAGACGACAGCGGGCTCGATGCGCGCCACCAACCGCGCAAGCCTCGCGAGATGCGTCGTATCCAGCGGCGCAGCCGAGCCAAGCCCGAACCCCACGCCGTGCAGGCTCACCGGCAAATCGCGGCGCACGGTTTCGAGCACGTGCAGGTCGTAGCCGCCTTCGCCGAAGTAGTTCTCGCTGTGGACCTCGATCCAGTCGAGCGCAGGCGGCCCCGTCATGAAGGCCTCGTAATGCGCGTGACGCAGGCCAATGCCGACGCCAGTTAGTACGCCTGGCTTGCTCATCTTGTGCACCCATTTGAGCGCGCCAGCTCAACCGCGAGGCTCATGCTTCCGGCTTGCCGCCCAGCTTCTCGCACGTGCCCTTCGGCATGGTCTTGAAGTCGCCCTTGTCGTGATCGACTTTGGCCTGGCCCGCGCAGTCGTGCACGCCGGTCTTGCTCGAACAATCGTTCTGGCCGGCCTTGGCAACGCCGTAGCAATTCACGGTGTCGTCCGCCCGGGCTACGCCCGCGCCCGCCGTCGCAAGACCCGCCAACGCGGCGGCGATCAGCGCCTGGCGGCCGAGAGAGTTCTTCATGGCGTTTCTCCTTGAACTTCGAAATGGGTTTCGCAGTAAGCGATTGAGCACGCAGCCTTAGAAACGACGCGGCCTCAAGCGCCCTATTTTGCCTCACCGGGCCGCGCGTGGTCGGAGCGAAGCGCCGCACAACGCCGAGATTATTGCAATCACGGTAATGATGTTTGCTGGATTGCGGTATTTTTCTTTGAAGTGCACTGCAATAAAGTCTCATCAACGGTTCGAACAACACAATTGTTACGGATCGACGACATAATTTTCGGAGGTTGTTACCATGAAGAATCTGATTGCTGCTGCACTCGCCGCTACCGTCCTCGCCGCTCCGGCCCTGTCGTTCGCACAAGCCGAACAGGCGCCCGTGACGCGCGCTCAAGTTCGCGCCGAACTGGTCCAACTGGAAAAGGCTGGCTACCGTCCGAACCTCTCGAGCCCGTACTATCCGGAAGACCTGCAGGCTGCCGAAGCGCGCGTCGCCCAGCAGAACGGCGCAGCGCAAGCCACGGCTTACGGCGCATCGACGAACGGCAGCGTCCAGTCCGGCACCCGCGCACCGAACATCAAGCCGACCTACTTCGGCCAGTAATTGCGGCTAACGCGTGGTGCTAGTGCACCACGCGTGCGACGCCTGGCGGGCCCGCTCTCCCGATTGAGAGAGAGCGGGCCCGCTGTTCATTTCTGCGCCGCGCGTGCAACGCGCGCGGCGCAATGAACGGCGCGCCCACGAAAACCTCCGCCGCCGGAAATCCGGTGGCTTTGCCCGGACTGCGGTCCGGGCCTTTTTCCTCCTTCCCTCTCGCGACACATACGGCCCGCCTTTCTGGCGCGGGCCGCCGGCTCAGAAGCCGTGGGTGACGAGCGAAAGCACGGAAAGATCGGGGTGCGTGCCGTCGATGATGCTGCGGCCCACGTGCACCGCCTCTTCGGTGGCGTCCTGCTCGCTGCGCCAGGTTTCGTCGCCGTTCGCGTGATAGGCGACCGTGTGGCCCGGTTTCGCGGGATTCGCGCCGGGATGGCAGACGTAGGCCGTATAGGTGTAGCGGTTCGCGCCTTCGTCGGTTGGCATGGCGCTGACATGGATCTCGAAGCCTTCGTAGTCGACCTGATGCATCGCAAGCGGTTGAGCGCTCATGGTGACCTCCGGGTGCCGCCGGTTAGCGGCTGCGGGCTATCCGGCCGCTGGGTGCGCGACCGGGCGTTCGGTATTGGGAAGTTTAGGCGATGGGTCCCGGGCGGGTGGCCTACTATTGCATGGCGATCCACCACCCTGGGAGCTAGACATGGCATCGAACACCGTTCGCCTGCATCGTGTACTGCGTGCGCCGCCCGAGCGCATCTACCGCGCCTTCCTCGACGCCAGCGCAGTCGTGAAATGGCTGCCGCCCAATGGCTTCACCTGCACGGTTCATAAACTCGACGCGAAGGTCGGCGGCCACTACCGGATGTCGTTCAAGAACTTCACGGCCGGCCACGGTCATTCGTTCGGCGGCGAATACCTCGAACTCGTGCCGAACGAGCGTTTGCGTTACACCGGTGTATTCGAGGACGAGCACCTGCCCGGCACCATGCAGACGACAGTGGAATTGCGCGCGGTGTTTTTCGGCGCGGAAATGACCGTCGTGCAGGAAGGCATACCGGAGATCATTCCGGTCGAGGCGTGTTATCTCGGCTGGCAGGAGTCGCTGGCGTTGCTCGCAAAGCTTGTCGAAGCCGAAATCCAGCAGTAGGGAGAAAGGGGCGAGCGCCCCTTTCTTTTTGACCGCGTGCTGCTTCAATACCCGAGCGCGCAGCCATCCTTGCGATGATCGGACGCGCCGGTCAGCACGCCCCGCTCCCAGTCGATGCGAATAGCCTGCGAGCCGCCAATCGGGCCGGCCGCAGGCACGAGCTTGAAGCCGCGATCGGCGAGCACCGCACGAGTGTCGGCTGGCAACGTCGATTCGATTTCGACGGTTCCGGTGCCCGGGCGCGGGAAGACGCGCGGCAGATCCATCGCGGCCTGCATGTCGAGGCCGTAATGCAGCACCTTGGAGAGAAAATGCGCGTGGCCCATCGCCTGATAGTGGCCGCCCATCACACCGAAACTCATCTGTACGCGACCGTCGCGCGCGACCATCCCCGGGATGATGGTGTGCAGCGGACGCTTGTGCGGCGCGATGGCGTTGGGATGGCCGGGCTCGACAGAAAAGCTCATGCCGCGGTTGTGAAGCATTACGCCAGATTCCTTGCCCATCAGTCCGCTGCCGAATGGATAGAACAACGAATTGATGAAGCTTACGCAGTTGCGGTCGCGATCGACCACGGTGATGTAGACCGTGTCGCGGTGCTCCACCTGGGTCAGCGCAGCAGCCGGATCCAGCACGCTTTCCAGGTCGATGCGGCTGCGCAGTCGGTCCACGTATTCGTCGGAAAGCAGGCGATCGACATCGACGGCGCCATCGCGCGGATCGCCTAGAACGGCGTCGCGCACAGCGTAGGCAAGCTTCGCCGCCTCGATCTCGCGATGCAGACGGTCGGGGTCCAGCGGGCTGCCTTCGGCGTCGTACTTGTCGAGCAGACGGAGCAACAGCAGCGCGATGACGCCCTGCCCCGCAGGCGGGCACTCGATCACGTCGTAGCCTCGGAACTTCGCGCGGATTGGCGTGACGTATTCGCCCCGGAATTCCGCGAAGTCTTCCAGCGTGTGCAGGCCGCCGTGCGCCTGAAGTTGCGCGACGAGATCGGCGGCAACGGCGCCTCGGTAGAACGCCTCGCGGCCCGTTTCGGCGATGGCGCGCAGCGTGTTCGCGAGACGCGGCTGACGATGCGTCGAACCGGCGCGCGGCGCTGCGCCATCCACGAGCATGGTGGTGCGCGCTACGGCGTCACGCGAGAGCGTTTCGACTTCTGCCGCCCAGTCATGCGCCGTGCGCGGCGCGACGGCGTAGCCTTCCTCCGCGAAGCGGATGGCCGGTGCGAGCACGTCGCGCAGCGGCAGGCGGCCGTGGTCGCGATGGAGCGTGGTCCATGCGTCCACCGCGCCCGGCACCGTGACTGCGTGCGGCGAATGGCGCTGGATTGCCTCCACGCCCATTGCACGCAAGCGCTCCGCGCTCGCTGCGGCGGGGGCCCAGCCGGAGCCGTCGTAGGCGATTACGTCATCCGTGCCGCCGCGCGAATAGAGCGCGAAGCAGTCGCCGCCCACGCCCGTCGAACCCGGTTCGACCACGCACTGCACTGCACACGCGGCAATCGCGGCGTCCATGGCGTTGCCGCCGGCAGCGAGAATCTGCACGGCCGCGAGCGTAGCGCCCGGATGCGAGGTCGCGGCCATGCCATTGCGAGCCATGACGAGCGAGCGGCCCGGCGTTTCGAAGTTACGCATCGAAGCGTTCTCCTCTTTGTTGTCCTGATGATGTTGTATTTCAGGTGACGCAGGATTGTGGCTACGTCTACTACGCGGACGCGGGCATGGCAGTGCGCAAAGTGCGCTTCAAGAACGTCTGCGTACGCGGATGCGAAGGCGCGGTGAAGATGCGCTCGGGCGGCCCCTCTTCGATCAGCTCGCCCTGGTCTAGCACGACCACGCGGTCCGCCACCTCGCGAGCAAAGCCCATTTCATGTGTGACGACAATCATCGTCATGCCGTCTTCCGCAAGCTCCTTCATCACCTGCAGCACTTCGCCGACCGTTTCCGGATCGAGCGCGCTGGTGGGCTCGTCGAAGAGCAGCACCTTCGGCTGCATGGCAAGCGCGCGCGCGATGGCGATGCGCTGCTGCTGGCCGCCGGAAAGCTGTGACGGATAGTGGTCCGCGCGATCGGCAAGACCCACGCGCGCGATCAGCGCTTTCGCTTGCTTGATCGCTTCTTCGCGCGGCATCTTCAGCACGTGAATGGGCGCCTCAATCACGTTCTCCAGCGCCGTCATGTGCGGAAACAGATTGAAGCGCTGGAACACCATGCCGATATCGCGGCGCTGCCTTGCGAGCTGACGCGCGGAATCGCGCACCAGCGTGCCGTTCGGGCGCTCGACATAGCCGAGCAGATGGCCGTTCACGCGCACCCGCCCGCTGTCGTACGACTCGAGCAGATTGAGGCAGCGAATGAACGTGGTCTTGCCCGACCCCGACGAGCCGATCAGCACCACCACTTCCCCCTTCGCGACGCTCAACGAAATGCCGTTGAGCACCTTGGTCGCGCCGAACGACTTGTGAATGTCCGACGCCTCGATGACGATTTCGCGTGCTTCATTCATGTCAACGACCTCGCAGCAGTTTCATCGTTTGCGCGCCGAACAGACGCGTATTCGCAGCGGGCTTCGCCTCGCCGCGGCCGAAGTGCGCTTCGAGCCGCCGCTGCACGAAACCCCAGAGCGTGGTGAGTGCGAGGAAGTAAATGCCGAGCACGAGATACAACTCGAACACGCGGAAGTTCACCGAGGTGATCATCTGCGTGCTGAGCAGCAGTTCCGGCACCCCGATCACGCTCACGAGCGTGGTGTTCTTCAGCATGACGTTGAACTCGTTGCCAAGCGGCGGCACGATTATGCGGAACGCTTGTGGCAGCACGACGCGGCGCATGAGCAGGACCGAACTCATACCCAGCGAGCGCGACGCTTCGTACTGGCCTCTGTCCACCGAACTCAAGCCCGCGCGAATGATCTCCGCCTGATAAGCCGCCGAATTCATACCGAGCGCGAGCACGGCCGCCTGAATATTGCCCGGCAACGAGATGATGCCGAAGTCGAGATCGTGAAAGTGAAAGATGTTCGCCGCGGCAAATGCGGTGTACAAGAACACGATCTGCATGAGCAACGGCGTACCGCGCATGACCCAGATATAGCCGCGCGCGAGATACTGCACAGGCAGACTCGACGAAAGCCGCATGAGCGCGACGACAAGCCCGAGCGTGGCGCCGAACGCGATCGCGCAGGCGCTGATCGAGAACGTGAGCCACAAACCGTGCAGATACGCCGGGCTCGGGTCGAGCAGGAATTTCCGGAAGATTTCCCAACTGAAATTCATGGCGTCACCCCGCGCTTACAGCCGATCGTTTTCGAGCTTCCAGGTGGCGAGCATCTTGCTGTAGCGATCGCTCTTCACGAGATCGGCCACGGCCTTTGCAACCGCCGGGGAAAGTGGCTCCCCCTTGCGCGCGCCAATGCCGGTCGCAATGCGATTGAAGCCCTGCACAGCCTCCTCGAACATGTCGCCCGAGACTTGCTGGAAGTGCGCGGCGGTTTCCGACGTGGTGCCGTAGGCATCGACCTGATTCAAACGGAAGGCCTGAAAAGCATCGGCATCCGAACTATAAACGACGATGTTCATGGGCGGCTTGCCTGCGGCTTTGAGCTTCTCATTTTCCTTGTCGAGCAGCGTACCGATAGTCGTGCCGTTGAGCACCGCGACCTTCATGCCAGAGAGATCGTCGAGCGAGCGCACGTGGCGCGGGTTGCCGCGCGGCACCATGATCGACTGGCTCGAATACATGTAGTCGACGATGTCGATGATCTGGCGGCGCTCTGGCTTGTCGAAGAGCTGGCCGATCACGAGATCGCATTGCTTAGCTTGCAGCGCCGGAATCTGCCCGCTGAACGACATAACCTTCCACTCGACCTTGAGATTGCCGAGCTGCTTCGCGACGTCTTGCGCCACGTCGACGGAGAAGCCGCGCGGCTGCTGATTCTCGTCGTAGGACGCGAGCGGCGGCGCGTCCATGCTCGAACAGTACGTGAGCGTGCCGCCTTTCACGAGACCCAGATCGGCGGCGTGCGCCGCAGTGATTCCGGAAACCTGTGCGAGGAGTGCGAAGCCTGCGCAGGCGGCGAGACGAAGACGCTTGAACTGTTTTGCTGACATCGAGAGGCTCCTGGCTGAGAGTGAGGTACGACGACAGTTAGGACGCCGACGCATCATCTTTGTGACGCGGGCGATTCGAGGAACTTGATGATCTGGGGAACGGTTGATTCGAGGTGCTCGCGCAGCGCTTGCTCGGCTTGCGCGGGGTCGCGGGTACGCAGTGCGTCTATGAGGATCTGGTGGGCGGCGCGCGCGCGTTTGCGTCTGAAGGTGGCTTGTTCGATCCACAGGCGCATGGGGCCTTCTATCAGCGTGTAGAGCGAGTGGATTTGCTGGTAGAGGCGCGTGCGGCCGCTGATTTCGCACAGGTATTCGTGGAACGCGCAGTGGCGTTGGACCCAGGTGTCTGTGTCGCCTACGCCGGCGTCCATGTCTTCTAGCAGGCGTTGGAGCTTGGTTAGGTGCGCTTCGGTGCAGCGTGGGGCGGCTACGCGCATGGCCAGGCATTCGAGCGCGATGCGCATATCGAAGATGTCCTGGACTTCTTCTACTGTGAGGCCGCGGACGATTGCGCCGCGGTTGGGGCGCTGGATTATCAGGCCTTCTGCGTGGAGCCTTTTGAGCGCTGCGCGCACTGGCATGCGACTCATTGAGAGTTGTTCGGCAACCGTTTCGGCGACGATGCGCTGGCCTGCGGCGTAGCGGCCTTCGATGATGGCCTCCAGAAGGAAGCGGTAAGCCTCTTCTTCGGCGGTTAAGGCCAGGGCGGCGGAGTTGCGGACGCTGGTGGCAGGCATTTTTGTGCGGTGCGGGAGGACGTCGCTTTTTGGTTGAAGGTTGTGAGGCAGGTTACTACGAGTGGATTTTTGGATCCAGTCTTTCAAAAAAAGATTTGAAGGGCCGAACGCCGCCGCTCCGATGCGAAGGTCTCCGGGCAAACTGCTTGCAAAATCGAGCGATCAGAGGAAAAGGAGGCTGCGGATCTAAGGATTCGCCGCCTTTGACTTGTACGAAACGGTGCGTGTGGATTACGTTGCGCGGAGGAGGATCGAACTTACCCAGTAGACGCCTGCTGACCAATGGCCCGCACTATTCTGCCGCAGAAGTTGCCCCCAAAGCTGCCCCCGACGTTCACACGTCGTGGCTACCCTGCTCCCCTTATGGCAAGACCTTCCCCGTAATCAGGTCAGTTATGCAAGCGAATGTGGTCAACGGAAGGACCATCCCCATGCTCTTTGATCTGATGGGTTAGCCTGTCAAAGAGGAAATCCTTATCTTCCTCAGCATAGACTTCGACGTGAGGAACGTTCTTCAGAATTCCCAGTGCCCTTTCGTAGGCTGCCTTCAAGGATAAGTCGCTCGGCTTTCCAACCACAAAATACACCTTGAACTCTTCGGTAGTATCGGAGACGCCGACTACCTCGCCGGCACATCTATGCGCCTTGTCTCGTATCGAGTCCGGAGCGCTCAGGTCAAAGGAAAGCGGCTCAATACAATGCCATACGCCGTTCTTCCAAGCGAGGTCGAACTGTAAGTCGTCGCTCTTTCCATGTATGGTCTTCTCTCCGAAGAAACCTAGTACGCTACGGTCTTCCAAAGACTTTCGTATTGCACGCCATACATCCTCATCGGTGCGACCGCTCTTATAGCGGCGCCGGTCGTACTTCCCAACGTATCTCTCGTAGAGCGCGCTCGAAGTAGCTTCTAAGTCCTTCGATAGCCCACTCCCGACGCTTCCCCACACAAGCGCACTGTCGTCCTTTGGCAGGACGGTGAGAAGCAACTTTTCCAGCGATGGTTCGCGTTGGTTTAAGTCCAGGGGCGTGAGCCATGCTCGGGCAACGTCATCGCAACGCTTCGAGATGATCCTCAATGTGCGTCTAAATACGTTTGGCTTAAGATCGGGGAAAATATCGGTGATGCGGCCAGCCGTACTCCGCAAAGCGAACTTCAGGAAGCCCGCCTTAGCCGACATGACTACGACGCCAACGTTAACGAACTCCCCCGTCGCTATGTCATGAACGTAGCGAAGCACGGCGTATGAGTAAGCAGTACGGTCGGTCATCTCAAAGCCCTCAGCGCGTTTTCCACTATCGCAACGATGTTCCCCTTGGTCTGCACCAGATAGTCGCGCACGCCAGCAAGGAAGGGCTCGTCGAGCCGCCACTCCGGCGGCAATGCATTTATGTATTCGTCAACCCGAGTGTCGCTCAATCCCTGCCATGCTGCAACAAACCGGTTCAGATCGGGCGGGCACGCGGCGATCCGTGGCTTCGCAAAAATGTGCGTCTTCCGGTCCGCGATTCCATCGAATCCCCCCGGCACCCAAGGCTCCCGCCAAAATAATATCTGGTTCTGGCACAGCGTCAGTTCGTGGTCGAACACTGCGAACTCTTCTCCACGAAACATGCAGTTCGGGTTTTCCGGGCGTCGATCAGCGTTTACGATGATTCCGTCGAATGTAAAAATTTCCGCCGCTTGAACAGCCGCTCCTGCCGGTACAGCTGCATCGGTAGGCCAAGCCGCGAAGCCCGAAGGGACCACCTTGGACCCAAACGCGAGCCCGCAGCTCTCCGCCATCAGCTGTTTCACTTCCAAATCAGGCACTAATTCAATGAATTCCGGCGTAACCACGACTACAAACGGTTCAGGCACTGGCAGATCCAGGTCAGATGCGAGCATCGCCGCTATCGCCTCGATTGCAAGGTTTTTTTCCCGCTCCATCATGCGCGCGGAGAATTTTGTAACTGTCTGAACGACACTGCCGTCGTCGCCCTCCGATTCGATCAGGACAGGCGTCGTACGCCCTGTCCCCATTCGCCTTATAAACCGAGTCGCTGTGACGTATTCAAGCATTTTGTAAGCCAATGTGGCGCCGAGTGCCCTGGGGCAAAAATGTACCTGGGCGGCAGAGGCGTTGATTCTACAGTTGTTTCGCGTACGCCGCCGTCGATTAAAGGTTTACCCAAAACGCGAGTCGAGCTGCCATGCGTGCGTCTCATTCAGCCCATAGTCAGCTGATGGAATGGTTCGATTTTTCTACGCCCACTCCGCGCTCAACTTCTCGGCCTGCTGCAGAACCGTCTGCACCGCTTCCTCCTGCTGGTCGGGCGGATATTTGTACTTTCGTAGGATCCGCTTCACCATCAGCCGAAGCTTCGCACGCACGCTCTCCCGCCTCTCCCAGTCGACGCTGATGTTCTGGCGAAGATTCTCCGTCAGCTCATGCGCGATCTTCTTCAGCGTCTCGTCACCGAGCAGCAGCACCGACGCTTCGTTATTCGCTAGCGCATCATAGAAGCGAAGCTCATCCTCATTCAGTCCTAGCTGTTCGCCGCGATTCGCTGCCTCGCGGAACTTCTTCGCCATCTCGATCAGCTCTTCGATCACCTGAGCGGTCTCGATCGAGCGGTTCTGGTAACGCTTGATCACGTTCGCGAGCAGCTCAGAGAACTTCTTTTCCTGCACAACATTGCCAGAAAAGCGGCTCTTGATTTCACCTTCGAGCAGCCGCTCCAGCAGCTCCACAGCAAGGTTCCGTTCTGGCAGGTTCTGAACCTCAGCGAGGAAGTCGTCGTCGAGGATGCCGATATTCGGCTTGTCGAGGCCGACAGACTCGAAGATGTCGACCACGTCCTCGGACACTACCGCCGAGCCGATGATCTGCCGGATCGCGAGGTCTCTCTCTTCATCAGTTCGCTTTTTCTCGCTGATCTCGCGCTTTGTCAGCAGCACCTTCACGGCCTGGAAGAAGGCAACCTCCTCACGTACCGCCTTCGCTTCATCGAGCGTGCAGCACAGTGTAAAGGCCTTGCTCATGGCCAGAGCCGTGTCGGCGAATCGCTTCTTGCCGTCCTTCTGACCCAGCACAAAGTTGGCTGCACCAGCCAGCAGCTTGTGCCCGCCTGTCAGAAAGTTGCTGTAGTCGAAGCCGTGGAGCATGGCCCGAAGCACGTCTAGCTTCTCTTCCAGGACGGCATAGGCTTCGTGAGCGTTAACGGTAGGCCGCCCACGCCCATTGCTGGCCGTGTACTCCTTCAGCGCCTGCTTCAGGTCGTTGGCGATCCCGATGTAATCGACCACGAGGCCGCCCTGCTTGTCCTTGAACACACGATTGACGCGGGCGATGGCCTGCATCAGGTTGTGCCCCTTCATCGGCTTGTCGACGTACAACGTATGAACGCATGGCGCGTCGAAGCCAGTCAGCCACATGTCGCGCACGATGACGAGGCGCAGCGGGTCAGCCGGGTCCTTGAAGCGCTTTTCCAGTCGTTTCTTGACCTGCTTCGAATAAATATGCGGTCGAAGCAACGCCTTGTCCGACGCAGAGCCAGTCATGACGATCTTGATGGCACCCTTCTCGGGGTCCGGGTCATGCCACTCAGGGCGCAGCTTCACGATCTCATCGTAGAGGTGAACGCAGATCTCGCGACTCATGGCGACGATCATCGCCTTGCCGGACATCGCCTTGTTACGTTCCTCGAAGTGCGCCACGAGGTCTGCTGCGACGCTCTCGACACGGGGCTCCGCGCCGACGATCTTTTCGAGCGCAGCCCAGCGGGTCTTCAGCTTCGACTGCTCGTCACTTTCCTCGTCTTCCGCCAGTTCATCGACCTCTTCGTCGATCTCTGGTAGCGCCTCTTCCTTCAGCCCGAGCTTTGCAAGGCGTGACTCGTAATAGATCGCAACCGTAGCCCCGTCGTCACGCGCCTGTTGCATGTCATAGACGTGGATGTAGTCACCGAACACGGCACGGGTATCACGATCCTCCTTCGAAACAGGCGTACCAGTGAAAGCAACGAATGTGGCGTTGGGTAGTGCATCGCGTAGGTGCTGCGCGTAGCCAACCTGATAACCCTTCTCGTCACCCTTGTACTTGGCAGAGAAACCATACTGTGTGCGGTGCGCTTCGTCCGCTATGACGACGATGTTGTGACGTTCGGATAGAACTGGGAAGGTATCTTCGTCCTCACCCGGCATGAATTTCTGAATGGTGGCAAAGATAATGCCGCCCGACGGGCGATTGGCCAGCTTAGCCCGGAGGTCCTGTCGAGTGTCGGCTTGTACCGGTTGCTCACGAAGCAGGTCCTGTGACAGCGAGAACACACCGAACAGCTGGCCGTCGAGGTCATTGCGGTCAGTGATGACGACGATGGTCGGATTCTCCATCGCTGCTTCCCGCATGACCCGAGCGGCAAAGCAGGTCATCGTGATGCTCTTCCCGCTGCCCTGGGTATGCCAGACGACTCCACCCTTCTGATTGCCGCCCGGTCTTGACGCTGCTACAACTTGTGCGATTGCAGCACGGACCGCATGGAACTGGTGATATCCGGCGATCTTCTTCACCAGCCCGCCGTCGTCCTCGAACAACACAAAGAAACGCAGGAAGTCCAGAAGGTATGTCGGCGCAAGTACACCCCGAATCAGCGTTTCGAGTTCGTTGTACTGGCCAAGCGGATCCAACGTTACGCCGTCGATCGTGCGCCACGCGAGAAACCGTTCCGAGTTGGAAGAGAGGGAACCCATACGGGCGGCGCTGCCATCCGAAATCACCAGGATCTCGTTGTACTGGAAGACGTCGGGGATCTGCTCTTTGTACGTTTGAATCTGGTCGTAGGCTTTCCAGATGTCAGCGTTCTCGTCAGCCGGATTCTTCAACTCCACCAGCACGATCGGCAGACCGTTCACGAACAGGACAATGTCCGGACGACGGGTGTGCTTCGGTCCCTTGATCGTAAACTGGTTGATCGCCAGCCATTCGTTGGCGCGAACATCGCTGAAGTCGATGAGCCTCACGAAGTCGCCACGGGTCTCGCCATCTTTCTGATACTCAACGGGAACGCCGTTGACAAGCAGATTGTGGAAGATGCGATTAGCCGATAGCAGGACCGGCGTGTCGAGGTTGACGACTTGCCGGAGCGCGTCTTCTCTCGCCGCCAACGGGATCGCGGGATTCAGTCGACTGATGGCATCGCGCAGTCGATGGACGAGTAGCACTTGCCGGTAGTCTATGCGCTCCGGTGAGTCGCCATCGGGTGCTATGTCGGGGCCGTAGAGATGGCTGTAAGCAACTTCCTTCAGCCAGTCCAGTACTTCTTCTTCTAGTTGATCTTCGGTCATGGTTCTCTTGG
Organism: Paraburkholderia flagellata; assembly: GCF_021390645.1. Lineage (GTDB taxonomy): Bacteria > Pseudomonadota > Gammaproteobacteria > Burkholderiales > Burkholderiaceae > Paraburkholderia > Paraburkholderia flagellata. Next base: position 138,167 of record NZ_JAJEJT010000001.1, on the reverse strand, counting down.
CACCGTTATGTGCCGTTGTGCTTTGCGGCGACTTCCAGCATTGCCTCTGCTTCAGGTAGCCGAAGCTGGCCTGAGATCAGGCGGGACAATAACGCGTCCCGTAAATTCGATAGAACCGCAGCACGCTTCAGGTTCTGCTCCATCCCCGCTCGCAGGGGCCGAGCAAGCTCTTCGAAGTGACGAACGACGGCTGGAGGCGGCATGATGCAGCGTAGGGTAGGAATATTGCGCACATTAAGTGCGTCCAAAATGGTTCCCACGTCTGTTCGCCGTCTAATTTCTGCACGCATTGAAGGCGACAGCAGCAACTCTATTAGGAACGTGGGATATGGCCAGTCCGCCTTAGTGCGAATCGCCGTCATATTTCTCCCCATGGCGGCACGTTCCCCAGCAGGCACCTGGGCAACAGCGCCGACACGCCCGACGTTGGTGATGACACAATCACCACCCAAAACCTCAATACGCGAGGTCCACTTTTTATAGTCGTTGTCCGAAATGAAGGCGTACCTGGATATATCCAGCAGACCATCATCTCGGATTGTATTCAATTGCAAGAACGGCTTGCCGTCCGTTAAAAGCTCTGGTTTCTTGCTATGCAAGCAATCTATGACATCCGCAATACCGCCGATGTCTCCAATGCCCCATCCTCTCGGCACCTGCCCCAGCTCTGACTCCTCGAACCCGTCCGGGAACAGCGCAGCCGTCTCGGAATCGATCCCTTCCGACTCACGGCCCTCTGCCTTCGCACAAACGGGGTCGAAGTCGACGAACCAGGACTTGAATAGCGCTTGGGCGATAGCTTCGAGGGTGGCGTTAGTTTCACGAAGCTGGGCGATTCGTTCCGACATGGCGAAGTAGTAGTCGCCAATGAACTGCTGTGCGGCACGCGATGGAATAGGAATCTTTAGCTTACCAAAGTCGCCCTTTTTGAAATGCGGGATCATCGTTCCCACGTGCATGTTATCAATCTGCGACTGGACAGTCGTCGATCGAAGTGCCGCAAACAGATACTTCGGATAAACTCGCACTGGGTCTGCACGGACAGCCACCATGTCCTGTGCAATACAAAAATCTACCGGATCTGGAACCCAGTTCGTCCGACCAGGACTGCCCTTACAAACAAATAGAATATCGCCAGGCTCAGGGTGACCACGAAACCACGAGTTGTAGGTTGCGTCATCTACAAATCGCGTCGTGTCGTAAGACGGGTATAGCGAGTTGTTGCTAACACAATTGGTCGCAATAAGGGGCATCCCGCTGTCACCGACAGGGCAAGTTTTACCTCGATTGTCTACTATTCGAGACAGCAATTCCGTGAAGGGAACCCAATCAGAACTCATACCCGAGGCCCCCCAGCTTCTGCCGAATCAGCGTGTCCAGCTCAGCGCCCTTTGCCATCTGCTCGCCCAGCTTCTCGGTGAGCTTCTGCATCTTATCGGTGAAGGATTCGTCGTCATCCTCAACCTCTTCCGCACCAACATAACGGCCCGGTGTGAGAACATGGCCATGCACGGCGATCTCGGCCAAGCTCACGCTGCGGCAGAATCCCGGTAGATCGGCGTAGGCTGTCTTTGCTTCGCCATCGCCACGCCATGCATACACCGTGTCGGCGATTCTGGAGATGTCCTCGTCGCTCAGTTCGATCTGCACACGGCTGACCGATCGCCCAAGTTTGCGGGCATCAATGAACAGCACCTCGCCCTTACGGGTTGTCTTTTGCTTCGTGAGAAACCAGAGGCAGGCAGGAATCTGCGTGTTGAAGAACAGCTGACCCGGCAATGCAACCATGCACTCGACCACGTCGGCCTCGACCATGGCCGCTCGAATCTCGCCCTCACTGTTCTGGCTTGAACTCATCGAGCCGTTCGCAAGCACAATGCCAGCCCGACCGTTGGGTTTGAGGTGGTAGAGCATGTGCTGCAACCACGCGTAGTTCGCGTTGCCCTGCGGAGGCGTGCCGTAAACCCACCGTGGATCCCCCTCCAGGCTACCGTGCCACCAGTCTGAGACGTTAAACGGCGGGTTAGCAAGCACAAAGTCGGCTCGAAGATCGGGATGCTGATTGCGGGTGAAGCTGTCCGCCGGTTCCTTGCCCAGATTGAAGTCGATGCCGCGAATCGCAAGGTTCATGGCAGCCAGACGCCATGTCGTCGGATTCGATTCCTGGCCGTAGATGGACACGTCGCCGAGCTTGCCGCCGTGCGCCTCGATGAACTTCTCGGACTGGACGAACATGCCGCCTGAGCCGCAGCACGGGTCGTAGACCTTGCCGTGATGTGGAGCAAGCACAGCGACGAGCGTCTTAACGATGCTGGCAGGCGTGTAGAACTGTCCGCCCTTTTTGCCTTCTGCACTAGCGAACTGGCCGAGGAAGTATTCATAAACCTGGCCGAGGATGTCGCGGGCGATGCTGGCGTCACTGCCGAATCCGATCTGCGAGATTTGGTCGACGAGTTCGCCGAGCTTGCCATCGGGTAGCTGTGCGCGGGCGAACCGCTTGTCGAGAATGCCCTTCAGCTTCGGGTTTTCGGCCTCGATCGCGGTCAGCGCGTCATCGATGCGCTTGCCGATGTCGGTCTGCTTCGCTTGAGCTCGAAGGCTCTCCCAGCGAGCAGCTGCCGGTACCCAAAACGCATTAACTTCGCGGTAGTAATCGCGGTCTTCCAGTTCGGCAGCGATCAGCTCTTCGTCGCTGTCCGGCAGAAAATAGTCATCGTTCGGGTCCGCGAAACGCGCGGCCAGCTCATCGCGCCGAGCCTGAAAGGTGTCTGAAATATATTTCACAAAGATGAGCCCGAGCACGATGTGCTTGTACTCGGCGGCATCCATGTTGGCACGGAGCTTGTCGGCTGCGGCCCACAGCGTCTTTCTGATGTCTTCGATCACGGGTGTTGGGTCTTCTGCTAGATTGAGCGTGGGCAAACATTATGCCGTTTACGGTCGACGACTTGCAGTCGGCAGCGTACCTCGTTCGAGAAACTATGAGTCGCGCTGCCGCAACAACGGCGGAAGAGTTCCGGTCTGTGGCCCCTAAACGCGCGGTTCTCAGCGATACATACCCACGTCACCGCGAGTGCGACTCACCGCAACTTCATGCAACTAGTGGTATTTCCAGTCGTCGAGCATGTAATGAACGACGGGCGTTCACTTTCGTATACACGCTGTTGATTCTGGAGGTAGGCTTGTAGGGCGTTCGCTGCAGCCTGTCGCTGCGACATTTCATTTTGATACGACTGCCGCAACTCATTCGATATTTGCTTCATCTCAGCCGCCAGCCTCGTGCCCGTCTCCGTTTCAAGGCGCTGCTCTCGTTGTAGATACTCACCCCATGTCATTGACTTGTTGACAAGCGCAATTAGATTCCCGTCCTCCTGCTGAAATGCGTCCGAAAGTAGTGGAACTAAGGTCGGAGTAACAGTGGCGAGGGTTTTCGAGCAGATTTCGCCTGCAGGTTTGATATTGCGGATGGACGGCGTAGATTGCAGCGATTTCATCGTTCGTAGCCGTGTCCTTATCGTTCAGTTGCTGCAACGTGGCGTCCTTCACGTCGAACGGACGGCGCACACGCAGCGGGGTGGCTTCTGGAGAGTTGTACGCGGCCATCGTGCAAGCTTTGGTTTGCGCCCCGGTTTCCTTGAGGACGCTCGCGATCTGTTGCGCCTGCCGCTGCGTTGACGTCATGCACCCCGTCAAAAGTCCAGCGAGAACCATACCGACTATTGCCTTTCTCATGATGCCCCCCAACACGAATAAACTCCGGGCCATAGGCGCACTGGATACGCATCCGATCCGACAGCCAAACGTCCTATAAGCGTCCAGTGACGCTTCCGCCATAGAGACTCAGCCTTCGTCACCTTTCTCCCACCTCCTGTGTCGCGATCCGATGCACTGTAGCCACTCCGCATCCCACGGCTTTGGCGATCTTCGCCATTGACAGACCCTGCGCCAGCATCGCCTGCACCTTCTGCCTTCGTGGCGTTGCTATGCCGGGTCTGCCGAGTTTGCGACCTTGTGATCGCGCACGGTCCAGTCCGGCATGTACGCGGCTGATGATCATCGAACGCTCGAACTCTGCGAACACCCCACACATTTGAAAAAGCGCCTTGCCGCTGGGCGTGGTCGTATCAACGCCCTGCTGGTGCAGATACAAGCCAACGCCCTTCGCCTGTATGTCGCCGAGGAAGCTAACGAGGTGTTGCAGCGAACGGCCCAGCCGGTCCACGGACCATGCAGCGACGATATCGAACTCTTTGCGCATTGCGTCCTTCAAGAGACGGTCGAACTCGGGCCGTTTGTCCCTACCCTTCGCACCGCTCACGCCGTGGTCGATGTATTCGCCTGCGACGATCCAGCCGTTACGTGCCGCAACGTCTCGCAGTTCGTTGAGCTGATTCTCTGTCGTCTGGCTGTCGGTCGATACACGTGCATAGAGGGCGACACGTGGCGACGCCATCTTGGTGGTCATGGTCTGCTCTCCTGCAATCCACTGCGCTTATCCCGCGCTTCCAGGATAGGACACTGCCATTCCGTTTACAACTGATTTTGGAACACCTCGAATTTCGCGCTGCCTGCCCGATGGCATCGTGGGGTATTGCGGAGGGGATTTCGGAATGCTCGACCGCACGCCCGTCACCGTTGCGCCGTTACGCGTAACGATCTTCCAACACCTCCAGTGAATGATGGCTCATGGCCACTCTGACGGGCTGCGTTGCACACCCGGCCCGGAGTGAGTCATTCCACACTGCGTTGACGCGCAATTTGGTCACTGGAAAGCATGCTTCCGTGTGAAAGGGGTGGGGGAGGGAAAAGATGTACGGCGGGCGCGCGGCTTTAGCCCCTTGCGATGTACCCGCAACGGTCCGTGATTTGATTTCTTGCGCAAGAATTTCTACACCCAGCCACTAGCTGCCAGCGCGTGGTGCACCGCTCAACCCTGCTGCATTCCCGGACCTGTACGCAGTCCACAGCTCACGCCATATCAAATAAGTGTAGAAATCGAGCACTTTCATAACATGATGTTCCTGCCGCTCTGCCTTACCCAGCAATGGATTCCGGCGTTTCTCGACGTGTGCACGCCTCCCGTTAAAGCATTAATAGGTTCAATGCTGTCCGCTTTCGCCATATCGCTATGTCTAGTCGTGCTGAACCTGATCGGCGCATGGTCATAACGGATTCGACCAACGCTCAGACTGCGTGCACACCTGTGGAACTACCGCCCCTCGTTGCCAACGTGTCGTGCATGTCGGTGCGAGTGCGCACAAGAACGTGCCAGGTCCTCGGACTGGAGCACAAGTTAGAGGGACCGGGAGCATCCCCGTACGCGCTGACTTGGTTAAATTCTTAAATGCGGTGTTGCTAGGTTGAGATCAGCGAAATGGGTAAATCCGAATTAAGGCGCGCAACTGCTACACGCTACACGGCTGATACAGGGATGCGGTAACACCTGAATCCCTTATGTAGCAAGGCTTTCCGCAGGGGTGCTACACCGCTACACCTGTTTCGGCATCAACTACTCTTATATACGTATGCTATACGTCCCCTATACCCCATATTCTTATATACAGTTTTTTGGAGAAAAGAGGTGTAGCAGGTGTAGCGGGGGAGCCAGAAGCCTTATCCTGCAAGGATTCCGCCGCTACACGTCCTCCTGTAGCACACGCGTAGCAGCTGTAGCACTTAGCTCGGCACATCCGTTTTCCGTAGCCACCGCCGCTCCTGCTTGCCGCAATAGCGACGATTCGGGTTATCGAAGCCCATCAGCTTCAGTTCCGCGCACACCTCCTTGCGCATGCGTTCGCTGACTTCCATCAGCCCTTTCTTTCCCATCAGTTCCAGGAGCGTATCCAGACTGAAGGGGCCGCTTTGCTTGTACAGTCCGGGCACGACTTGCTGCATGCGTTCATACAGTTCGGAATGCTTGAGATAGTCCTGATGCACCTCGCGAGATAGTTCCTCTACCTTCTCATACAACACACCGGACTCACGGTAGAGTTGCAGCGCCTCTGCCCATAGTTGCAGCATATCTTCACGTAGCTGCACAAGGTCGATCTGCGTGACCTCTACGGGAAACCAGCGACGGTTGCCCGTTGGGTCCTTCAGAAACTCACGTTCGTTTCCGGTTGCAATGAAGACGGTACGGCGCGGCACCCGATGTGGCAGCTCCTTGTACTTCGGCACCCATTCATCTTCGATGGACGAGATGAAGTCCTTGATTGCCTCCTGGTCACGTGTACCGAACCCGCGCAACTCAGGAAGCTCGCAGATCAGCTTCCCCTGCATCCTGCGGCAGGTATCGGCATCCTTGGTATCGAGTGCAATCCTGCCAGCTGTCAGGACACCATCTATCTCTGGTGCAAGTGCCTGCACGAGTGATGTCTTGCCGATACCCTGGTCGCCCAGCAACACAATAACACCGTCGGCCTTGACGCCCGGCTTGCATGCACGTCCGAAAAGTGCAGTCCATAAGTATCTTGATGCAGCAACGATATAGGGCGTGCTCTGTGCACCACAGTAGGTCGTGAAGAAAGTATCAATGCGGGTAATCCCATCCCATGGGGGCAGGTTCTCCATCCACTCCTTCAGCGAGTCAAATGCATCTTCTTCAGCCAATCGCGCAATGCAGTCGCGCAACAGTTGCTTGTCCGGCGTCTTGAAGTCGATACGCTCAAGCTCTTCCTGCATCTTGTTGTAGTCAGTGTCCTTTAACGGGCAACGTACGCCGTCCGACTTCCGCACCAGTACAATACGGTCCGTGAATTCATCGTAGCGGATCGCATACGGCTGAGATCGCAGCGCAAGCATGATGTTGCTCACGGTCGGAATAATCTTGTTCTTCTTCACACCGTCGCGCTCGAAACCTATCGTGGGGGACACCCCCTGCCCCCCATTACTTGTGCTCTCGGCGGTCGGGTTCAGACGTTCTTGCAGTGCTTCCGTTTCATATACGGTGGGCGACATCATTCTGCAGCCCCTTTTCTTGCATTCGTACACGGCAGCTTGCGTACCCTTGCGATGTCCGCCAGCAGTTCCGCTCCTATAACATCACGTCGTGTTGTGTCACGGTGCCTTCGTAGCAGGCTCGCTTCAATGACTTCGGCTATCGCATTGTCGGGCCAGTGCCTATTCATGAACGCCCGATACACAGCCGCGCGTGCCTCGCTCGGTGAGGGGTAGCCGCATCCCTCGAACCACCCCCGCTGTATTAGCTCGATGATCACGTCGTGTAGCACTACGTACGGCGATGGGATTGAGGCTGGCTGCACTGCGCCTTGCGTCTTCTCGTCGTGCGATGCTGAAATATCGGTAGCATCGAGAAACTCCAGCAGGGTTGACGGTAAGGGAGCTTCCTCCTTCCACGCTATCCATTCGTACACACCAGCTACGTAACCTTTGCCTACGTTTTCATTGAGACTGGATGGTGGCGCAACTACATAACCACCTGTCGCCTTAAGGTCCCATCCGCGTGCACGGTTTGCCTTCGACCTGATCTTCTGCCCGCCTGAGTTGAAGTAGAGGTGCACGCCGCCGCTCGGTGTGCGTGCCCGAACTGTGTCTACCTCACCGTACTGCCGCTCGTACTTGTGCAGGTCCTGCATGCCGTCTACATCTTTGACGTCGATGTCCCACACGACAAGCCCAGACGGTTTCATGGCGATGCCTATATTCGCCCTAGGATGCTGCTCCCAGCATGCGCGCACAATGTCCACGTCGTTCGTTGCACTATGCACACCGTGGAGGAACGCATGTTCGCGCACCGTCGTATTGAGTGGCTCCTTCGCACCATCGACAAGAGGGAATACATATGCACCCGCGCGTGCGTAGTTGCACGCGGCAACCTGCAAGGGGTTTTCTGGATGATGATAAGAGTTGTGTACGGAGGCGGCAGGCGTCTCCGCTGGGTTCTTTACGTCTGTCATTCTGAATTCCACTAGTGTGGACACAGATGTATCGCGGCGTGATATTATTCACGCACGGCGATCCATGCCCTTGCCCGATGTGCTGATACAGACCAGCCCCCTTGTTTTGCCCGCATTGGGGGGGCGCTACGTTGCGGCATTTCATGGGCCTGCCGCACCGGGCGCGCGCCTCTTGTCTAGCTGCCGGGTTGCTTTTCTTCCAGGAGACGCAACTGCAGGGTTCCGGTCTTAAGCAGTTCCCTCTTTGCTGGCTCTCGCAGACTTTCAGATCGGGCCTTCAGGTAGTCGATGTACCAATCAATCTCACCTGCCGTCATCAGTTGCGGGCTCTCATCGTCAGTCCGGATACGGACAAATGGGGAAATGGGGTAACTGTCAGTTCTCTTGCTGCGAAATGGGTTGTCGACGCGGAACGCCCCGTCCTTCGAAATCACTTCAGGCGGGAGGTAGTCGCCCAGCGTCTTGATGTCCTCCGGCGATGGGATGTTGTCCCGCGTCAACGGCATGCCCCAGTAATCTCCAGAAGAAGCCCGCCAGCAGCGATACGCTCCTGAACGTGCTCTGCGCACGATGAAGCGACACTCGGGATGCCGACGTGAGTAGCGCCAGGCAGCCTTGCGCACGCGATGAACGATCGCATCAGGAACCGGAAAGCTATCGCCCTCATGCATGCGCGCAAACGGGTACTTCGGCTTCGGCGTAATCCTCGGTGGGCACGGAATAGTGGACGTGATGGGAAAGTCTTCCACCGTATTGGTAGATGGCTGATTCATCGTGCATCTCCTGCGAGAATCTGTGCGATGTCAGCGACCGGCCACATCAAGCGTGCGCCGATCTTCACTGGTCGTACACCGTAGGCATGCCCCTCAGTGCAAAGCAGCTTGCGGATGGTCTGGCCGGATCGATTGATCGCTCGACCGAACTCGTGCGTAAGAACGTAGTCACGCCCGCCAGCTATAGCGGCAAGGCCGGAGGGAATCGGGGTTGCGGTATGCATCTAGCACTCCAAAGAAACGCCGTTAGATGGCTATGGAGTGATCCTAGGAGTGCACTGGGCTTCCTGGTAGAAAGCAGCTCGTTGCGAATTTCCGCGTCGAGTTGCACCTACTTGATGGCGCGTGATTCCCGGATACGCCGCGCCCACTGAAAGCGGCGGAGCATCCGGCGGGGCATCCGTTTGATGCGGTCCCGGAGCGCGGTGTCGGAGGGACGCAACGCGTGAAGCAGCTCGGAACGCTTCGGACAGTCGGAGGGCAACACGTCAGAGAAGATTTTGAAGCATGCCTGCATGAATCGAATGGCAGGGGAACATCCTGCTGCGTCGCCCACCCATAGCCTCACCCGTGGGTGCAGATAGCGCTTGTAGCCCGCGAGCAGGTTCCAGCACAGTTGATCGAGTGCCCTGTTGCCGGTGTTCTCTTTCCCCCGCGCACCCTCCTTACGCCGTTCTACGATTTTCTGTGCTCCGTCGATACCATCCGCCAACGCCGCAATGACCTTGGGCACCTCTGCCATCAGGGTGAGAAGACGGCGCTCCCGCTCCTCCTCTTCAGCAGCGCCGATTACCCTGCGGCCCGTGGACGTCCAGCATTCTTTTTCCACCTTTTCCTGCAGGGCCGACGTGATAAGGCTGAGCACGTCGGGGTCGAGTTTCGTGCTGAGAGTGTTGATCGCCGAGTGCACGGCATCGAGCTTGCGCGCGATCTCCGTGTTGGTCTGACGCTGCTCCAGTGGCCAGTCGATGCTGAGGAATTGAAACGCTGCGCCGTTCAGGTGCTCGGCAAAACGCGCCGTCTGTGCATGGTCAAGCTGCTTACCAGCTTGCTGTGCCAACTGTGCGGCGACCTTATGGGTAAACGGATGAGCTGCATCATGTAATTCGTCATCCCGCGCTGTGTCATCGGTGACCATGGGCGCATCCGTCATTGCGCGTCCTTCATCAGGGGCATCAGGCAGGCGCGTGAAGGAGTCCCGCCTTTCGGCCCGTCGGCCTAGCCTGACGCATTCCCAACATACCGCCGGGCTACTTCACGGCTCGCAACGCCACCGTTAGGCCGGTTACTTCTCGCGTGCGCTGGGGTTCGGTGACCGCCGGTTGCGCCACGCCCCATCTTCACGGCTGCGCTTCACCTGCTGCGTGATCCACTCGTCTATGTCTGATTCGAGCCAACCAACCATGCGTGGTCCGAGTTCGATCGGCTCAGGAAACTGTCCTTGGGCGATCTTCATATAAATAGCACTCCTACCGATACCGGTGCGCGCCATAACGGCGGGGAGTCGAAGAATAGCGGTGGTCATTGGATGCTTCGTGCGCGTAGCACATTAAAAGAATGCAACAACGCAACGATACATCACTTTTCACCTGAATCAATGGGTAATCGTCCGCCATAAAATCATGCGCAAGATTTTTTAGCGACATTTAAACTGTATTTAGCAATAAATGGTCTTGAAAACATAGGAACAAAAGCAGTGAATTTAGTGATACTTAATTGACTTTCGCACGCTATTGTTATTTCTGGGGTCCAGCCAGATACAGTCGGCATCTTCGAATAACAAAACGGAAAGCCTGGAGCGACGCAGGACGGTGAAGCCGTGGTTTACTAGTCTTGCCGCATTGAGGCGACTGCCCCACTCAGCTTGAGCGTGTCCAGGTAGTCGGCCCACTGTTGCATCATTGCCCGTCGCTCGCTCAAGAATTTCGTGCGGTTGTACGCCGTGCCCAAGGCATCCGGCACCTTGTGCGCAAGCTGATGCTCGATCACCTCGGGTTTGACGTGCAGTTCCTCATGGAGAATCGTGCGCGCCATGGCCCGAAAGCCGTGGCCAGTAATTTCCGTTCTAGTGTCGTATCCCATGCGACGCAGGGCAGCGTTGACCGCCGCCTCGCTCATCGGCTTGCGGGGATCGCGGCCGGGAAAGACATAGGGCCGTTGCCCGGTCAGAGCATGCAGCTCGCGCAGGATCGCCACCGCCTGCGTGGACAGCGGAACGAGATGCTCCGTCTTGGTCTTGCTGACGACGTAACGCCATTCGGCCTTGTCGAGGTTGAATCCGGACCATTCGGCCTTGCGCAGTTCGCCGGGGCGCACGAACAGTAGAGGAGCCAACTGCAGCGCACATTTCACGACGAACGTACCGCGAAAGGCATCGATGGCACGCAGCAATTCGGCCACCTTTGCGGGATCGGTGATGGATGCGAAGTTCTCGTGCCTAACGGGCGGGAGGGCACCCTTCAAGTCAGCAGTGGGGTCACGTTGGGCTCGCCCAGTTGCGACAGCGTAGCGGAATACCTGACCGCAGTTCTGCATGGCACGATGCGCCGTATCCTTCGCGCCACGCTCTTCGATGCGCCGAATCACCGCCAGCACCTCGGGCGCGGAAATCTCCGCGATGGGTCGCTTGCCGAGCCAGGGGAAGACGTCCTTTTCGAGACGCTGGATCACCTTCTCGGAGTGACTCTGAGCCCAGCCGGGCGACTGACGGGCGAACCACTCACGCGCGACCACTTCGAACGAGTTGGCGGCCTGCCCCAGTGTCGCGGCTTTCTGTGCCTTTTTTTGCTGACTAGGGTCTATTCCCTTCGCCACGAGTTTGCGCGCCTCGTCCCGCCTCACTCGTGCGTCCCTGAGACCGACATCCGGGTAGACGCCCAGTGACAGCCGCTTCTCCTTGCCCGCGAATCGGTACTTGAAGCGCCACCACTTGCCACCCGTGGCGGAAACCTCCAGATACATGCCGCGCTCGTCAAACAGGCGGTAGAGCCTCCCCGTCGGCTTAGCGTTGCGAACGACTACGTCGGTCAGTGCCATGCTCACTCCTTGGCGAGCACCTCGCGCGTTGCATTCAGAAAGGCGCGAAGCTGGGTAGTCTCCGATGGACTCAGGTTCATGCGCCGCGAGCCGAGTCGGATCGATAGCGCACCGTCGCTATCCATCGAAAAGCGTGTGGCCGCCTCCAGCCGAGCGACTTCACTCCGCAGGATGGCGCGCTTCTCCTTCCGTACCTCGCTGGGATCGACCCCGTCAGCGAGCAGTGCTCGGGCCTCGTCTCGTAGAGTCCGCGCTGCCGCCAGCGTCACCTCCGGGTAGACGCCGAACGACAGGCTTTTCTCTTTGCCGCCGAATCGGTACTTGAGCCTCCAGTACATGCCTTGGTCGGATGTGAGCAGGAGGTAAAGGCCGCCGCCGTCGAACAGCTTTCTCGGCTTTTCGGCGGGCTTGGCGTGCTTGATGGCGGTGTCGGTCAGCGCCATTTTGGGGAATACTGCCTAGCCAGGACGGAGGGTTGCCCCAAAAGTCTTCCCCTTTTGGAGCCGGCTGTCAACGGATGAGTGCGGATATGCCAGAAACAAAAAACCCCGCAAGCCTTTGAACTTACGGGGTTTTATGGATTTCCGTGGATATCATCGGAAGAATAAATGGTGGAGCGGAGGAGGATCGAACTCCCGACCTTCGCATTGCGAACGCGACGCTCTCCCAGCTGAGCTACCGCCCCAATGAATCACCGATTCTACACACACAAAATCCGTTTTGCCAAGCGTCAAATTTGACCCCAAGCAAAACTACTTCGAAGGCGCTCCAGCGAGGACCCAGCCCACGACGGAATGAATATCGGCGGCGCTCATCCCTGGGTGAGAGGGCATAGGAATAGCCCCCCAAACTCCAGCTCCACCGTCGCGTACCTTCTTCTCCAGCTTGACCTGGGCCGCGGCATCGCCCTTGTACTTCGCAGCGACATCCTTGAACGAGGGCCCAACAAGCTTCCGATCCACCGCATGGCACCCCATGCAAGCATTAGCCTGAGCCACCCTCAACCCATCCGCCACGGCAGCAAAAGCCGGCGAAGCGAACCCAAAACCAGCCCCTGCAACCACCACCGACGCAACAAAAACACCAACAAAACGCCCCATCACAACGCCCCCGCATTCCCCGGCCGCGTAGTCGAAGAATTCGTCACGGGCGCGGGCGGTTGGTGATCGATAGGCTGCGATGTCACGCCCGAATCCGGCACCGCCCCCACCGTCGGCGCATCGGCAGCAGGAGCCGCCGCCGGCGCACTGGCCGCAGCCGCCGTCGCCACCGCCGCCTGCTGCGGATCGATGTATTGATAGCACTTCACCACTTGCGTCACGCCCATGACCCCCGCTGTCGCGTTGGCGGCGATATTGCCTTCATCCGGCGTAACAAGGCCCATCAGATAGATCGTGCCGCGCTCGCTCACCACCTTGAAGTTGTTCGCGGAGATGTCCTTATAGGCAATCAGCTCTCCCTTCACGCGTCCTTCCAGGTACGAGTCGTTCGCGCGCGAGGAGAACGAGCTAGCCGGCTGCACCGCCAGCTCGTTGACGATCGAAGCGACGTTCGTCACGGCTCGCACGATGCTCTCAGCCTTCTGCTTCGACGCGTCGTCGGGCACTTCACCCGTGATCAGCACGCGTTGGTTGAACACCGCCACGTTCACGTGCGCCGTATCGGGCAGTTGCTTGCCGAGATCGGCCAGCGCCTTCACCTGGATCTCGCGGTCCTCGGTTTGCGAGCCCACCGTGCGGCGGTCGGTTGCGACCAGCGCCGTGCCGCCCGCCGCGCCCGCCAATGCCAGGAAGCAGCCCTGCAGGCTTGCGCAGAGCGAGGCTGCGAAGCCGATCGTCAGCGTGGTCCGTGCCAGCGCGCGCGTCATGCTGTATCTGCTCATCAACTTCCCCTCTCTTCGTCTTACGGTGTCAGTCTTCGCCCAGCAGCATCGCATCGATGCCGTCGCACAGGCAGTGGAGTGTTAACTGATGCACTTCCTGAATCCGCGCCGTCCGATCGCTCGGCACGCACAGCTGAATGTCGGTATCGGCGAGCACGCTGTTCACGTCGCCGCCGCCCTTGCCGGTCAGCGCGATCACGACCATTTCGCGTTCGTGTGCTTCCTGAATGGCGGCCAGCACGTTCACGGAGTTGCCCGAGGTCGTGATGGCGAGCAGGACATCGCCCGGCTGGCCGAGCGCGCGCACCTGCTTCGCGAATACCTGTTCGTATGCGTAGTCGTTGGCAACGGCGGTAAGCACCGAGGCGTCGGTGGTCAGCGCGAGCGCGGGCAGGCCCGGGCGCTCGCGCTCGAACCGGCCAATCAGTTCGGCGGCGAGTTGCTGGGCGTTGGCAGCGGATCCGCCATTGCCGCATGCGAGGATCTTGTTGCTGTTCGCGAGCGCGGCGAACATCGTATCGACCGCGGCGGCAATCGGGACCGCCAGGGTTTCCATGGCCGCGAGCGTAATGGCTGCGCTATCGCGGAAGTGCTGTTGAATGCGTTCGACGGACATCGACTCTCTAATCTGTACTGCGGGTATCGCAAAAATTCCGCGTGTTGCGGCGTGCCGCAAGTTTAGCGCACTCGAGGGCGTTCATTTTCACCCTTCTTTTTATTGCCTCAGTTTTAGCTCTCGTGCGCTTGCGCATGGAACGCGTCGCGCAGCCACACCAGCCGGCCGCTCTCGAACGCGATCACGTCGAAGCGGCACGCGGGCGGCGTTCGCACTTCCGTGTTCGCCGTGCCGTTCGCATCGGCGCCGCGCCACGTTGCGAGGAAGTATCGCGCCGCGCACAGCACGCGTTGCTGTTTGCGCCACCCCACGCTTGCCGCCGCGCCGCCAAATTCCGGCCGCGCGCGGGCGCGGACTTCCACGAAAACCAATGTGCCGTCTCGCTCGCGCATCACGAGATCGAGTTCACCGCCTCGACAATTCACGTTGCGCGCGACCAGTTCCAAACGCTCGCGGCGCAAAAACGCTAACGCGTGCGCTTCGAAACGCGCGCCCGTCGCGCGGCGTTTGGCATTCGACTGCGCTCGCGCACAAAAGTTGTCTACGCGCGCGCGTTCGCTCGCGCCGCCTCCCTCGGGCGCGCTCGCGCCCGCGTGGCACAATGTCGGCCTCTTTTCCTGCATTCGCGCGTTGCGTGCCATGACGTCCCTCTCGTCCCCTTTCGAACTCGCACAGGCCCAGCAGTATCCGGCCGCCACGCTGTACGTCGTGGCAACGCCCATCGGCAATGTCGCCGACATCACCTTGCGCGCGCTGCACGTGCTCGGTCTCGTCGATCGCATCGCCGCTGAAGACACGCGCAACACCGGCCAGCTCCTCGCGCGCTACGGTATTTCGAAGCCGCTCGTCGCCGTGCACGAGCACAACGAGCGCGAGGCTGCGCAGCGCGTAATTGAGTTTCTGCGCGCGGGCGAGCGCGTGGCCTGCGTTTCCGACGCGGGCACGCCCGGCATTTCCGATCCGGGCGCCAAGCTCGTGGACGCCGTGCGCGCCGCCGGCCTGAACGTCGTGCCGCTGCCCGGCGCAAGCGCGCTCGCAACGGCGCTTTCTTCTGCCGGCGACTGGGTGTCGACGTTCACGTTCCTCGGTTTTCTGCCGCCCAAGCCCAAGCAACGCGCAACCGCATTGCAGCCGCTCGCCGCGCATACGCACGCGATGGTGTTTTACGAAGCCCCGCATCGCATCGTCGAAACCGTGCAGTCGCTCGCCGATGCGTTCGGTCCCGCGCGCCGCATCCTCATCGCCCGCGAATTGACGAAGCTACACGAGTCGCTCTGGAGCGGCACCCTGGCCGAAGCGCCAACGTGGCTCGCTGGGGATGCAAACCGTCAGCGCGGTGAGTTCGTCCTCGTGGTGGAAGGTGCGAGCGAGCAGGCAGAAGGCGAGGCCGATCACGACGCGCTCTTGCGCGTGCTGCTTCAGGAAGTGCCGGTGAAGGGCGCGGCAAAGATTGCGGCGGCGCTCACGGGCGCGTCGCGTAACGCACTCTACGCGCGGGCGCTGGAATTGAAGGGTGAAGGCGAGGAAGAAGCGGACGACTGAACCGCCAGCCGCAGCAGTCAAAAGCACTCACCAGAAAAACCGAAGGGCCGCCTGACTCAATCAGGCGGCCCTTCGCATATGCATTCAACACTACCAGGCGGCTCAGTCTCAGGCGCGTCGCGGCGCACTCAGCGCCACGCCCAACCGGACGCGCTTAGTTGTCGATATTCGAGTTCGCGGCAACCATATCCGCTTGCGCGGCCTTCGCTTCCTGGCGCGAGAGGCCTTCAATGTCCACCTTCGCCGTACCCGCGTGCTGCACGCCAAGGAGCTTGGCGGCGGCATACGACAGGTCGAGCACGCGGCCACGCGCGTACGGGCCACGGTCGTTGATCTTCACCACCACCCACTTCGACGTGCCGGGCACGCTCACACGCACATACGAGCCGAGCGGCAGCGTGCGGTGCGCAGCCGTGAGCGCCTTCATGTTGAAGCGTTCGCCGCTTGCGGTGCGGCGGCCGTGGAACGCGCGGCCATACCACGAGGCGCGGCCGGTCTGGTGGAACGAGTGGATGTCCGGGCTGCTCTCGTCGATCGCCTCGGCGTTCGCGAGCGAGCTGTCCCTGGCGGTGCCCGATGCGGGCAGCGCGGCGAGCGCGGAGCCGTAGCCTTGCGGCGCGGTAAACGCGGCGTCCTTCGTGCGAAGGGCGTCGCTCGACGCCTGGTCCTGCGGGCCAGGCGGCATGGCGCAACCGGCCAGTATGGACACGGCTGCGAGACTCCCGAGTCGTCGTCGAGTCAGTCTAAGGTTCATAACATTGCCATCACGTGTTCGAAGCCTGTCCCGCGCCATGTGTGCGCGTTGTCGGAAGGCTTCGGCGGTCGCAGGCATGGCTTCGCCATCGCTCGCCTGAAATGAAAAAGGCGAACGCGTGCCAATGCCCGGATGCAGCCCTGTTAAGCCGCTAACCGCTAGTTATCTTTCACGTCTGGCGCAACCTGTCCCCGGCAGCCTGACCAGACCCCACATGCCGCCATCGAACGATGAAACTCGTTCAGGCGCGCCGGAAACTCTCGGCGCACAGGAACGGCGGCGTAGGCCCCACCCAGCGTCACGGCATGTAAGGCCGTTGCAGGCGCGTGGCACCTGGCTGGGCAAGACGTGCGGCGTCGATCGGATCGACACCTGATTTGCTATCTTGTTGTAAGGCAGCCTTCTTCGGCCCGTCTTCAACGACAGCACTGCTTGACGGCGGTGTACGCGACCTCTTTTTTTGCGAAGGTCACACCGCCCTTTGAAAGCACGAATTCCGTGCGTGATGGGTCGCATTATACCCAAAAGTTATTCCTGTCACGCCGATGCCCCACAAATCTCCATGATTTTTCACTATTGATGTAACAAAGCCGTTCGCCTTGCGCCGCCGCATCCCTTGTCTGACAAGGGATTCAGGCCGTCGCGGGCGGCGTCGGCGGCGCTGCCTGCACCCCGGTACAATCGATCCTTTGGCTGTGGCCACCGGCGCGCACCGTCGCTTTCGAAGCGCTGCCGCGTGCGCCCCGCGAGACCCGAACCGCACAAACCCGCCCACGAACCCCGCATGAAAATCACGCTGATTCCCGTCACGCCGTTCCAGCAAAACTGCTCGCTGCTCGTCGACGAAACGACGAACCGCGCTGCCGTCGTCGATCCGGGCGGCGACCTCGAGCGCATCGAGGCCGAGATCGAGCGCCAGGGCGTGCAGCTGGAAAAGGTGCTGCTCACGCACGGCCACCTCGACCACTGCGCCGGTGCGAAGGCGCTCGCTACGAAGTTCGGCGTGCCGATCGAAGGGCCGCAGGAAGACGAGCGCTTCTGGATCGATCAGTTGCCGCAGCAGAGCGTGCGCTTTGGCTTCGATCACGCCGAGGCGTTCGAGCCCACGCGCTGGCTTCACGACGGCGACACGGTGCGCTTTGGCGACGAAGAACTCGAGGTCTATCACTGCCCCGGGCACACGCCGGGTCACGTGATCTTCTTCAGCCGCGAGCACCGGGTCGCCACGGTGGGCGACGTGCTGTTCGCCGGTTCGATCGGCCGCACGGACTTTCCGCGCGGCAATCATGCGGACCTGATTCGTTCGATCCGCGAAAAGCTCTGGCCGCTGGGAGACGACGTCACGTTCGTGCCGGGCCACGGCCCTGTTTCGACATTCGGCGAGGAGCGCCGCTCCAACCCCTACGTCGCAGATGGCGTACCTGGATGAGAGTGAAAAGTACGATGAATCAAGCCGCTATTGAGGAGATCTACGTCAGCACCGACGTTGAGGCCGACGGTCCGATTCCCGGCCCGCATTCGATGCTGAGTTTTGCTTCGGCAGCCTATACCGCCGACAAGCGTCTGATCGCCACGTTCTCGGCCAATCTCGAGATGCTCGAAGGCGCCGCGCCGCACCCCGTGCAGGCCGCCTGGTGGGAGACGCAACCCGAGGCCTGGGCCGCATGCCGCAAGGATCTGCAAGATCCGGCCGCGGCGCTCGTCGCCTATGTGGAATGGGTGGAGGCGCTGCCCGGCAAGCCCGTGTTCGTGGCGATGCCGGCGGGCTTCGATTTCACCTTCATGTTCTGGTACATGATGCGTTTCGCCGGGCGCTGCCCGTTCTCGTGGTCGGCGCTCGACATCAAGACGCTCGCCTTTGCGATGACGGGCCTGCCATACCGCAAGTGCATCAAGCCGCGCTTTCCGAAACACTGGTTCGACGACCACCCGCACACGCACGTCGCGCTCGACGACGCGATTGAGCAAGGCGCCCTCTTCTGCAACATGCTGGCCGACCTGCGCGCACAGCAAGCCGCGCTCGCCGCAGACGGGGACGACTCAGGGCAAAACGCCGCGAGCACTCCGGCAAATTAGGTGATCTCCCTCACCAGCAGCGCTTTGCATTGCGTTTCGTTCTCCTGGCCTCTAACATTCAGGAATACAGCGACGCAATGGAGGCGCAGTTGACACTCGATACGTTCTCTCAGAAGATCCTGCGCCTGCTGCAGCTCGACGCGCGCCGCTCGGTGCAGGAAATCTCCGACCAGGTGGGGCTGTCCAGCACGCCGTGCTGGCGCCGTATCAAGGACATGGAACAGTCGGGCGTGATCCAGCGCTACACGGCGCTGCTCGATCGCGAGAAGCTTGGCCTGCACGTCTGCGCGCTCGCGCATATCCATCTCACGCGACACACCGAAGGCGGCGTCGAAGCCTTCGAGCGCGAGATCGCCACCTGCCCCGAAGTCACTGAGTGCTACAGCACCACGGGCGAATCGGACTACATCCTCAAGATCGTTGCGCCCGACATCAAGGCGTACGACGCCTTCCTGCACGAGCGCATCTTCCGCATTCCCGCCGTGGCGCAGGTGCGCACGAGCGTCGTGCTGCGAGAAATCAAGTTCGATACGCAATTGCCGCTTTGAAACCGTGAAGGCGCGGTGGCGTTTTTGCCGCGCCGCTCACCGCGATTCAATGTGTCTCGTGCGGTTTGTCGTGCGTGGCGAGCGTGCCGTGCGCATCGATCGACTGCATCACGTCGAGTTTGCTTGCGCCGAGGCGCACGCGCAGCGCTTCCAGGTCCATCGAGGCCACGCGGCGCACGTCGTCCCTCGCGGCCAGGACCACCTGAATCTCCAGCCCCGTGCTCAAGTAGTGCAGCGTCACCGCTTCGACATGCACGTCATGGTCCGCCAGCGCGTTGCGCAGGCGCTGCGCCACGTCGTCGCGCGGCGGCAGGTTGGCCACGGACCGCACATGCATGTCGTCTTCGGGATCGACGTGAATCAGCGCATCGAGCACGCGTGAATCGGTGAGCAGACGAGCGCGCGCCGTCTCCGCGATGTAGTGCCCTTCCGAAACCGAAATCAGCGGATCGACGAGGATGTGCGCATCCACGAGCGCGAGGTCGCCGGTCTTGCGCGTGCGCATCTCGTGCACGTCGAGCACGCCGGGCGTGCTCGTCAGCAGCGCGCGCAAATCGGCGGCGGCGGCTTCGTCGAGCGCGCGGTCGGAGAGGTCCTGCAGCGCGTCCCAGCCGAACACCCAACCCATGCGCGCGACCATGAAGCCGACAATGGCCGCCGCGATCGGATCGAGCAGCCGCACGCCCGCGAGGCTGCCCACAATGCCGATGGCCACCACGAGCGACGACGCCGCGTCCGAGCGCGCATGCCACGCATTGGCGATCAGCATGGCCGATCGCACGCGCTGCGCCTCGCGCAGCATGTAGCGAAACAGCCCTTCCTTGGAAACCAGCACGAGAAGCGCCACGACCAGCGCGCTCACGTGCAGCGCCGGAATATCGCCGAGATTCATGATGCGTGTGCCGGCGCGCACCAGCATGCCAACGCCCACCGCAATCAATAATGCGCCAAGGAATAACGACGCGACCGTCTCATAACGGCTGTGGCCGTAGTTATGATCGGCGTCCGGTTTAGCGCCGCTATGCCGGTTGGCAAGCAGCACGACAAAGTCGGAAACGATATCGGCCAGTGAATGCACGCCGTCGGCGATCAACGCCTGCGAATGCGCAAACACGCCGATGACGATTTGCAGCACCACCAGAACACTATTGACGGCAACGCTGACCCACGTGGTCCGGCGCGCGACCTCGTGTTTATCTGATAACGGTGGGGCGACGGAAGAGGTCATACGCGGCGAGAGGGCAAATTAGGGAATCACCGCGATTGTAGCTACCGTATGCGTCGATTTTATGGATACCCCTAAAAATCTCTTTTAAATCAGATGCCTACAAGACAAAGAAGCATTCTCATTCACGCCACGGGTACTGGCGTCTCCAACCGCGTGCGGCGTAGAAAATCAAAAAGCCGCGCGTCCCCGGACTGCGCGGCTTCCAGTTTTCGAGAATCAGCAGATACCTTGCCTGACTCCGCTCCTGCTTCGACTCATGCGCAGCGGATTGAAACGCGCCGCTGACAAGTTGATTTACTTCTGGATCAGAAAACGATCGCGGTCTTGACCGGCGATCCAGCGCGGCGGCTTGCCACGGCCCGACCACGTGCTGCCGCTGTCGGGATCGCGGTATTTCGGCGCGACGCTCGCACGCGAGCGGCTGGCTGCCTTCGCGGCTTTGGCATTGGCGCGGCCGCCACCGAGTTCTGCCAGCGTAATGCCGTAGTCGGCCATTTTCTGCTTGATTTCGTCGAGGACCTCGGCATATTCGCGAGCCTTCGCCTCTTCAATCTGCTTTTCCAGCTTTTCTCGCTGAGCGAGGAGTTCCTTGTAGGAAGACATAGGTGCCCTTGTGGTTTGATCTTTAATGGCTACTGATCTCGCGCCAGTATGCCGATTGATAGATGCGTGCCTCGGAAATCGGTGGCGAGATTAACACAGAATTGAATGCCGGGATGCGTGTAAGGAATAAAAATAATTTAAACCAGATTCAAATCCTGTCGCTTCCAACAAGGGGCTAACTCCTTGTCATTTCGTGCAAATCGGTATTTTTACTAAATCTCGCATTCGCCAGATAAATCCCCATCTCGTAATTAGCAGCGGATGAAAATTAAATGCTTTGAAATGCGTCAAACATTTCATCGCATGACAACTTTGACCCAATCAACGGGGACAGAAATAAATTGCTGCGAAGCAGCATGAGACGGCACGCTATATAGACGGCGGGATAACGCCCGCATGGGCTCGATAATCCCGTCAGGGCGTATGGCGCTCAATGCAGTCCGCTAGCACCGCATGCAAGGATTGCAAATCGGACTGCGGCGCATCGAAAACAAAACGCGTGCGCGCGCCGTCGATCACGAGATCCGCGCCGTAGCGGTCTACTCCTGCCAGATCCAGCCCGGCGCGGCGCGCGGGGTGGGCTTCGAAAAAGCGGATCAGCGTGATTTCGTCGGCGGGTGCGAGCAGCTCCAGCGAGTCGAGGTCCGCGCCGTCCATCCAGCCCATTGCGCCGAAGCCGCCGATATAGCGCAGCCGCTCGACCTGCATGACCCAGAACGTGAAGTCGCCGAGCGCGAGATAACGCTCGGCGTCCGGGTGATAGCGCACGTAGCGCCGCGCCAGCGCCTCGCTCGCTTCGCCGGCGGCGGCATCGACCGGTTCGAAGCGGCCGAGCAGCGTGGCGCGCGGTGCGTTCAGGACATCGGCGTCGCTCGCGTGCGCGACGAGAAAGCCCGCGCGCGAATCGTCGAGCAGATTGCGCGTGTGCTCGGCGAGCCGGCTCACGAGTATCACCGGGCGGTGCCGCGCGTCGGGCGCGAAAGGCAGCAGCGTGGGATACGGGAAGCCACGTGGTTCGCGCGAGTGCGTGGCGAGCGTGCCGGTGGGTGCCTGGTGCAGCAGATGCAGCGGGGCGTGAGCGGGAATCTTCAAGGGGCGAGTCCTCGAACCATGGATCCTGCCGATATTAGAGCAGTTGGTTCGGCAAACGCGCTCCGACGGGCGACTCGCACCTTCGTTAGAATCATCGTTTGCTTTCAGGCGCCTTCCTGGTCCCTTCCCTTTCTTCTGCCCGGAATCCCCGTGTCCGACCGACCGACCGACCCCGCCCTGCGCGTGGCGAGCCCCGCCGCCCACCATCGGGCGCTGCCCGCCGCCACGCGTCATCGCGCGCGCATCGCGACGATGGCGCTCTTTTTCGTCGCCGGCATGATGTACGCGTCGTGGGGCGTGCATGTGCCTACCGTGCGCGACAAGTTCCATCTGAGTCCGGCGCTGCTTTCCTACGCGCTTTTCGCGGTAGCGGGCGGCTCGATCGCCGCGATGACGACCATCGGCGGCTGGATCGCGCGCGTGGGCTCGCGACGCGCATGCCTCACCGGCGGCCTCACGATGTCAGTGTGCGGTGCGTTGATCCTGGTCGTGCCGTATTACTGGATGCTGATCGTCGTGCTCGCGTTTTTCGGCGTGGGCATGGCCACGCTCGACGTCGCCATGAACGCCGAAGCGAGCGCTGTGGAAGAAGCCGTCGGCAAGCCGATCATGTCGGGCCTGCACGGCATGTTCAGCCTGGGCGGCATGGCGGGCGCGGCGATTGGCGGCGTGCTGCTCGCGCGCGGCATGGCACCAGCGCTTCATCTCTTTCTGGCTTCGGCGCTTGCTGCGCTCGTGCTCTGGGTCTCGTGCCCGGCCGTCCTGCCGCATGTGCCGCACGCCACGCACGGCGAGCACGCGAAAACCGGCAACCGCTGGCGCACACCGGCGCTCTGGGCGCTTGGCGCCATTGCGCTCATCGCGCTGATCGCCGAAGGCGCGATGTACGACTGGGCCACGGTCTATATGCGCGACGTCGTGCTCGCAACGCCCGCGCTCGCCAGCGCGGCGTACGCGGCGTTCTCGGGCGGCATGGCCGCGGCGCGCTTCGCCGGCGACGCCGTGCGCGCACGCTTTGGCGCGCCGCAGCTGGTGCTGGCGAGCGCCTCGCTGGCATGCGCCGGCATGATCGGCGCGCTGCTGCTGCCGTACTCGTTCACGGCGCTCACGGGCTTCACGCTCATGGGTCTCGGCCTCGCCAACATGATGCCGGTGCTGTTCGCGGCCGCCGCGCGCGTGAAAGGCATCCACGCAGCCGAAGGGCTCGCGCATGTGGCGGGCATCGCGTATTTCGGCCTGCTGTTCGGGCCGGTGGTGATCGGCGGCATTGCGCAGGTGACCAATCTCACGGTCGGGCTCGCCGTCGTCGCGTTGTGCGCGGCACTCGTGGCGTTTGCGGGGCCGAAGGTGTTGCGGAGGTTGGGCATCTAATCGCGCATCGACTAGCGCGTCACGCGCAACGCCAAACAAAAAGCCCGCGGGTTACGAAAACCCGCGGGCTTTTCTAATCGCGTGCGCGAAATCGCTAAACGCGATTTACATCTTCACGACGTCGAGCAGCGACTTCTTGCCCGCCTTGTAGTTGTACAGCGAGATCACGCCGTGCTTGAGGTCGCCCTTCGAATCGAAGGTCGTCTCGCCAATCACGCCCTTGTAGTCCGTGGTCGGCATTTGGGCGAGGATCTTTGCCGGATCCGTCGAGTTCGCACGCTTCATTGCGTCGACGATGATGTACACAGCGTCATACGTGAACGGTGCGTAGATCTGGATCGGCTGGCCGAAGCGCTTCTCGAACTTGGCTTCGAATTCCTTGCCACCCGGCATCTTCTCGAGCGCCATGCCTGCTTCCGAACACACGATGTTGTCGGTCGCGTCGCCGGCGAGGTCGGCCAGCTTGTCGGTACAGACGCCGTCACCCGCGAGCACCTTCGCGCGCAGGCCAAGCTGCTTGGCTTGCTTCGCGAACGGGCCGCCGGTGGCGTCCATGCCGCCGTACATGATCGCGTCGGGGTTTTCGCCCTTGATCTTCGTCAGAATGGCGCGGAAGTCCACGGCCTTGTCGTTGGTCGCGTCATGCGACACCACGTTCATGCCGAGCGCCTTGGCGGTCTTCTCGAACTCGTTCGCGAGACCCTGGCCATAAGCCGTCGAGTCGTCGACCACAGCAACGGTCTTGACCTTCAGGTTCTTCGCCGCGTAGTTCGCGAGCGCCGGACCTTGCTGGGCGTCGGTCGCCACGACACGGTACGTCGTCTTGAAGCCTTGCTGCGTGTAGGCCGGGTTCGTGGCCGACGGCGAGATCTGCACGATGCCTGCATCGCTGTAGATCTTCGAAGCCGGGATCGACGTGCCCGAGTTCAGGTGGCCGACGACGGCAACGACCTTGTCGTCGACGAGCTTTTGCGCGACCTGGGTGGCCGTGCGCGGGTCAGCTGCGTCGTCTTGTGCGTCGAGCACGAGCGTGATCTTCTGGCCACCGATCACGAGGCCCTTCGCGTTGATCTCTTCGACTGCGAGACGTGCGCCGTTTTCGTTGTCTTTGCCGAGGTGCGCAATGCCGCCCGTCAGCGGCGCGACGTGACCAATCTTGATCGTTTCGTCAGCGCTCGCCACCGTTGCGAACGACGCAGCCAGCATCGCCGCAGCGCTAATCGGCAACAGCTTGTGAAGCTTGATATTCATGTAAGTCTCCAGTTTCGAACCCAAAAGCTACGTAATCGCCCAGTGCTCCCGCGCCCCGAACGTGTCGCTCCCCGTGCGGACGACCACGCAGGATGCATCCTTGATGCACCTGGCCAGCATGGCGAATGACCCGTTCATGGCGGGCCGCCCATCCATACTTGCGCGCAAGTGTAGGTGATCAAATTAATTTGGGGGATTTTTTTCAGATATTGGTGCGAGTACCAATATGCGTCCTGCAAGAACACTTCGAAACCCTGATCAATCGACCGCAAGCCTTATGTAATAAGGCATCCCGACTTTGGATCCAATAATTGGGATATTCCCTGAGGCGCCCTGCACGAATCGTTTTTAAGATTATTTGACCGCAGTTATTGGTGTGTTAGCGCACGCGTTGCGGGAATACACCAGGACGCGTTGCAGCGATATGAAAATCCCTCGCATTCACGATAACGTTTGCGAGTTCCATGGATGTCGACCACGCGCTTTTTGACTAGTGGCAATTCAAGTAAGCATTCGATTAATTTCGGATGCCGATACGTTGTTTACACTCATCTCATGCGGCTACGTGCCCGACGACGCGTGACTCAGTTTGCCGAGCACCGCGCGCCATTCGGCATCGAGCGCGTCGACGATTTGCCCCGCGCCGAGACCGTCCTCGCGCGAGCGCGAGAGCGCTGCGCCCTGCCCCGACCACAGCGAAAGATAATCGCCGTCGTTCTCGCGCGCCGCGCGCTGCCGCAACGGCTGCGTGAGCGCGTTCTGCACGGGGTACGGCGCGACCGTCTCATTGCGCGCCTCGAGTTGCTGCATGAGCGGATTGCGAATGCCGCGCGCGTGGCGCCCGGTGATCGCGCGCGTGACCGAGGTCGCGGTATCCGTCGACGCACGCAGCCGCGCCTTCCAGTCGGCAGGAATCGCGCTTTGCGTGCAGCCGAGAAACGCGGTGCCCATCTGCACGCCTTGCGCGCCCAGCGCGAGCGCCGCGACGATGCCGCGCCCATCCATGATGCCGCCCGCCGCCAGCACGGGCAGGCCGGCCGCATCGACCGCATCCACGAGTTGCGGCACGAGCGCCATCGTGCCGACGAGCGCGTGCGGCGCCTCGCCGTTGAACGTGCCGCGGTGCCCGCCCGCTTCGGCGCCTTGCGCGACGATGGCATCCGCGCCCGCATCGCGCCACGCGAGGCCTTCGGCCACGTGCGTCGCCGTGCCCATCACGTAGCTGCCGGCCGCGTGCAGGCGCGCGACATCGGCCGCGGGCAAAAGGCCGAACGTGAAGCTCACCACCGGCACGCGCAACTCGATCACCATGTCGAGCTGCGCGCGAAAGTCGGGTGCGTAACGTGCGAGCGCAACACCAGGTGGCAGGCCGAAGTGCGCCGCCACCGGATCGATGGCTTCGAGCGCGCGGCGCACGGTGGCTTCGTCGGGATTCGCCGGGTCGAGGACGAAGAGATTCACTCCGAAGGGCTTATCCGTCAGCGCGCGAATCGCCGCAACTTCGCTCGCGATCTTCTCGGGCGCAAGCGCCGCTCCGGCGAGAAAGCCGAGTCCGCCCGCGTTCGAGACCGCCGCGACGAGCGCAGGCGTGGTCGGACCGCCCGCCATCGGCCCCTGCACGAGCGGCAGGCGCAAGCCGAACCGGCGGCTGAACGGCGTGGAAAAGTCCGGCGACGTGCGCAACGCGGGAACAGAATTCATGACGCGATCCTTATATGGCTGAATGAGGCGTGACGATGCAAATCGCTACCGACTCTAGCCAAACCCCGCCTGCCCGAAAAATGAATAATCGAGATCATTACGATCCGCTTGCGAGATTGACCGGCGCTGCAGAGGTTCAACGGCCTATGGCAAACTGGCTCCCCGATTTCGCGATGCGCCACGGGCGGCGCGCTGGCCGCTTGCCAGTCCACACCCAGCCCACTGCGGCGCATTGCATGACTCGTTAATGAACACGGAGAAACAACATGAGCGTTTCGACCAAGTGGATCGACATTCCCGCCGGCAATGACAGCTTCGGCGCGTACCTCGCGCTGCCCAAGGGCGGCAAAGGCCCGGGCATCGTCATCCTCCAGGAGATCTTCGGCGTGAACGGTCACATCCGCGACGTCGTCGAGCAATACGCGCTCGACGGCTACGTGGCGATCGCCCCCGACGTTTTCTGGCGCGCGGCCCCGCGCGTCGAACTCGAATACGTGGGCGCGGACCGCGATCGCGGCATCGCGCTGATGCAGAAAACGGACGTCAACCTCGTGGTCGAGGACATCGCCGCGACGGCAGCCGCGCTGCGCGCGCTGCCCGAGTGCACGGGCAAGGTCGCGGCGATCGGCTACTGCTTTGGCGGCCGGCTGGCCTACCTCGCGGCCGCGAGCGGTTCGGTAGATGCTGCGGTGTCCTACTATGGCGGCGGCATCCAGAATCAGCTCGACCTGGCCGACAAGGTCACCAAGCCGATCCTCTTCCACTACGCCGAACTCGATCACGGCATTCCGCTCTCGGCGGTGGGCCAGGTGAAGGAGCGTTTCGCGGGCCGCCCGAACGCCGAGTTCCACCTGTACGCGAACGCCGATCACGGCTTCAACTGCTCGGTGCGCGCGTCGTACAACCAGCATGCTTCGGCGCTCGCGCACGGCCGCACGCTGAGCTTCCTCGCCGAGCATCTGCAATAGCGCTGTCTCACGGGCGGCGGCCGTTGTTGCGTTGATGCCTCGCCGCCGCCCGTCGGTCGTTGTGCGCATGCCCTGGCGCATCGATGCGTGCGCAACGACAAGCCCAGCGAGCACGCTGCCCGCTTACACTCCTTGCGTACGCTGCCCTTGTAGTCCCAACCGGGCCCCAACGCAGCCCCAACCCGACGAGGAGTGCGCGCCTTGCAGTCCGACTATCTGGAATACGACGCCATCGGCCTCGCCGATCTCGTGCGCCGCCGCGAAGTAAGCGCGCGCGAACTGCTCGACACTGCCATCGCCCGCGCGGAAGCCACCAATCCCGCGATCAACGCCATCGTCCTCAAGGACTACGAGGCGGCGCGCGAGCGCGCGCTGCGCATCGAGGCGTCCGGCAACGGCGTGAACGCGCTAAGCGTTGGCCCGCTCGCGGGCGTGCCGTTTCTCGTGAAGGACCTCGGCGCGGCGGTGGCCGGGCTGCGCATGACGCTCGGCAGCCGCCATTACCGCCACTACATTCCCACCGCCGACGCGCCCGTGGTCACGCGCTTTCGCGCTGCGGGCCTGAACATCTTCGGCAAGACGAGCGCCTCCGAACTCGGGCAGATGCCCTACACCGAAC
The DNA here is from genome assembly GCF_021390645.1 of Paraburkholderia flagellata. Taxonomy (GTDB): domain Bacteria; phylum Pseudomonadota; class Gammaproteobacteria; order Burkholderiales; family Burkholderiaceae; genus Paraburkholderia; species Paraburkholderia flagellata. The sequence goes on along the minus strand of NZ_JAJEJT010000001.1, from coordinate 110,191 downwards.
CCGAGCTGTTCGGCGCCTGCCGCAACCCGTGGAATCTCGATCACACGCCCGGCGGCTCGAGCGGCGGAGCGGCCGCTTCGGTCGCCGCGGGTATCGTGCCGCTCGCGCACGCGTCCGACGGCGGCGGGTCGATCCGCATTCCGGCGTCGTGCTGCGGGCTCTTCGGCTTCAAACCGTCGCGCGCGTTCCAGCCGGCGTCCGACGTGGCGCCGCCGCCCGGCGCGCTCGGCGTCGATCTCGCGGTTTCGCGCAGCGTGCGTGACAGCGCGCTCATGCTCGACCTGATTGCCGGCGACCCCGCGCTGCCAGCCGGCGCGCCCGGCACCTTCCTCGACGCCGCGCGCACGCCGCTCGACGGCTCGAAGCCGCTCGCCATCGCGCTGCTGACTGAGCCGATGTTCGCGGACACGGTCTCGCCCGAAGTGCGCAGCGCGCTCGACGACGCCGCCGCACTGCTCACCTCGCTCGGCCATCGCGTCGAGCCGTATTCGCTGCCGGTGAACTACGGGGAGGCGCGCGAAGCGTTTCTCGTGCTGTGGTCGGTGGTGGCCGAACAGTACGTGCTGCACGCGGACGACATCACGGGCACGAAGCCGCGCCGTCAGGAGTTCGAGATCTCGACGTGGGCCATGGCGCACATTGGACAAAAGCTCGGCGAGCGTGAGCTGCCCGCGGCGCTCGACGTGCAGCAGCGCATCACGGCGCAGCTCGCCGACCTGATGAAGCGCTACGACGTGCTGCTGTGCCCGACGCTCGCCGCGCCGCCGGTGAAGATCGGCCAACTGAAGCCAAGCCAGAGCGAACGCATACAAATGCGCGCGGTCACCGCCGTCCCGGTGGAAGTGCTGATGAGAAAGCTGCTGACCGAAGCCTCGAACAAGGCGTTCGCATGGGCTGGGTGCACGGAGCTTTTCAACCTGACGGGCCAGCCGTCGATGTCGGTGCCGCTCGCGTGGAACGCGCGTGGGCTGCCGATCGGCGTTCAGTTCGCCGCGCGCGAGGGCAACGACGCGTTGTTGCTACGCCTCGCGGCGCAACTGGAGGCGGCGCGGCCGTGGTTCAACCGCCGGCCGCCTTTGCTGCTGGCGCGGCTCTAGCGCGCCTTTACGAACGACGCGCAGGCGGCAAGGCGTGTGGGGTCTACGCGCTGCACCGCCCGTGCCGTTTCATCACGCCTTCTTGTTATAGGCGCTGCACCAGCCCTTGCCCGCGACCTGCTTGCCGCCGAACATCGGGCACGGCGCGAACGCGTCGGTGGCCTTGCCCTGATAAAACGTGCAGTTGCTGCAGTCTTGGCCGGCGGCGTACTTCGCGAATTTCGCCTTGTCGACCTTGGTCGCGTCGAGCTTGTAGCCGAGCGCCTGGGAGGTGGGATCGGATTCGGCAGCCTTGGGCGCGTCGGCGAAGGCCTGGCGCGAAAGCGCGAGCGTCGAAGCGACGCCGATGCTGGTGATCAGAAAGCTGCGGCGGGACGATTTCATATGACTCACTCCAGTATTGTGGCGATTCATTCGCTGGGTTTTCGCGCGGCGCTTTCGTGTGGCGCGCGCCGCGCATGCCTCTGAGCCGCTCTGGTGGCGGCGTCGCGAAGAAGCTTAACAACGAAGCCAGCCCCGGTGACGCTGCAATGCTGGAGATAAGTGAGCGGCATGATGCCGCTTGAGCGCAAAAAGGGCGCGCGAATGGCGCGAACCCGGATCAATCGAACGAAGCCATCTCGCACACGCGCTGCGCAATCGCGAGCGACGCTGTGAGCCCCGGCGACTCGATGCCGAACAGGTTCACGAGCCCGCGCACGCCGTGCGAAGCCGCGCCCTGGATCATGAAGTCGGCGGCGGGCTCGCCGGGACCGGAGAGCTTCGGGCGGATGCCCGCGTAGGCCGGCTGGAGCGCGCCGGCGGGGAGCGCTGGCCAGTAGGTGCGGATCTGCGCGTAGAAGGACTCGGCGCGGCGGGGATCGACGTCGTAATCGACCGCATCGATCCACTCGACGTCGGGGCCAAAGCGCGCCTGGCCGCCCAGGTCGAGCGTGAGATGCACGCCGAGACCCGCTTCGTTGGGCATCGGGTAGATGAGGCGCGTGAACGGCACGCGGCCCGAAACGCTGAAGTAATTGCCGCGCGCAAGATAGAACGGCGGCACGTGGCGCGCGTCGAGCCCGCGGATGCGTTTGGCGAGCTTCGTGGCGTAGAGGCCCGCGCTGTTGACGACACAGGCGGCGCGGATGTCGATCGGCGCGTCGCCGCCCGTCCTCACGGTGAAGCCGCCGCCCGTCGCATCGATCGACTCGACGGGCGACTTCAGCGCGATCACGGCGCCGTCGCGCTCGGCGTCGCCTTGCAGCGCGAGCATGAGCTGATGGCTGTCGACGATGCCGGTTTGCGGCGAGTACACCGCGGCGACGCATTCGAGCGCCGGTTCGAGCGCGAGCGCCTCGCTGCCGCTGATGCGCGTGAGGTCGAACACGCCGTTTTCCTTGCCCCGCGCGCGGATCGCCTCGAGTTGCGGAATCTGGTTCGCCGCCGTGGCGACGAGCAGCTTGCCGCAGCGAGCGTGCGAGACGTTGCGCGACGCGCAGTACTCGTAGAGCATTTCGCGCCCGCGCACGCAAAGCGTCGCCTTGAGCGAGCCGCGCGGGTAGTAGAGCCCGGCGTGAATCACCTCGCTATTGCGCGAACTGGTGCTGGTGCCGATGGCATCAGCGGCTTCGAGCACGATCACCTCGCGCCCGCGCGCGGCGAGCGCACGCGCCACGGCGAGGCCGACGACGCCCGCGCCGATCACCACGCATTCGATCTGGTCCATGTCCCTGCGTCCCGCCTTCGCAGCGCCGGCAGGCAAGCCGGCCGCTCCGCGATCCTCTCTGCCATGGGGACGGCGCCGCAAAAATCGCGCCGCCGCATGACAAAAATTGTACGCTGCCCGGCGGTCAGGCCACGCCAGACTCTCGCCTGGTACGAGCGGAAGGGAACAGAGGATGGAAGTCGCGCGGCAGCCGAAGCGTTAGTTGGCGGCGCTGCGAACGTGGAAGAAGCCCGCTGTGGCCTGCTCGCGCGGCGCGGTATAGCCGCCCATCGCGTATTGCTGCGGATAAGCCGGCGAATTCGGGTCCAGACTCAGTTCGCCGTGAGCACGGGCGCTGGCCAGTTCGGCCTTCACTTCGGCGCGCGTCTTCGGGGCGTTGTTCGTGGCGACGGCCGCGACGGGAAGCGATTGAACCGACGATGTCGGTGCATCGCCGCTGGCGAACGCGGGCGCGGTGGCAAGGGCGGTGGCGGCGCTGAACAGCAGGGCGGCGAGCGTAACGGACGTCTTCATGGCGAGGCTCCTTCGTGGCGATGCCCGGCAACCTTTGCAACGCATGCTGGCCAACCGGGCAATCCGAACAACGTGTTGGACACGTCGAAGCCAGTGTAAACACGGGCTATCGAAAAACCATCCCGATAAGCAACAAGTCAGCGTTGCAGTCACGACAACAATTTGCGACAAATTACCCCGTCGCACTTATGGTTGTTGCGCTTCAATAACCAATCTCTTGGCGCACCTTGGTTGAAGCGCGGCCGCCGCGTCCCCATCTCCACTGAACCGCTGCGGTCCGGCGTTTGCGAACCCGGTATAGGATCGATGGTCAGAACGTACCCGCCCCGCCATAGCGTTGCCGACACTGTCGCCTCGCGCGGCGCCGTGCACGGAGCCCCCCATATGAAGTTGTGGAAACATTGCCTCGCCGTGACGCTGTTCGCCGCCCTCGCGGGAACGAGCGTGCGCGCGCTGGCGCAAGCCCCGACGGAACCCCCACCGCCTCCTCCTCCGCCGCCCACCGCACCCGCCGCGACTGCTGTGGCGCCAGCGACGGCACCAGCGACGACACCTGTCACGCAGGGCGCAGTCCAGTGGGAGCTGCAGGTGATGCGCGACGGCCAGCAAATCGACGCGTTCAATGGCACGACCTCGATCGGCCAGGCGCACACCGACACGCATCACAAGGTCGTCTCGCACACCGTGGGCTGCAAGGATCAGCCGGCAGGCAGCATTGATCTGTCACGCACGATCACCGTTTCGCCGCTGCAGGTGCGCGCAAACCTGGTCGTCCTTTCGATCGACGCGCAGGAAACGCTCGAAAACGACGCCGCGCCAAGCACGCCGGAAGGCTGCCGGCTGCCGCCGCAGCCGCGTCAGGTGAATGCGAGCCATCCGGGCCTGATCGTGCCGGATGGGCAGTGGGTGAGCTGGCAGATCGTCGACCAGAACCCCTCGCTTGCGTACCGGGTGCGCGCAACGCTCGCGCCGCCGTCGGCGTCCGCACAGTGACCGCACAGATCCACGCATGACCCGGCGTGACCCAATCCGTTAGAAAAAACGCATGCGAAATCCCGAACAACCGCTCATCGACACCTCGCAGAGCAAAGACTTCGTCGCCGTGAGCTGGAATCTGCACAAAGGCCGCTCGCCGCTTGGCTTCGAGGCCTGGGAGGCCATGCGGCGCTGGGTGCAGTCCACCCACGCCGACGCCTGGTTTCTCCAGGAGGCGATGGCCCGCCGCTTGCCGCAGCCGGTGCTGGCCTCGGCCTTCGGCGCGCAGCTGGGCGACCCGCTCGACGACGTCTGGCACTGCCAGGCAACCGAAATCGCCACGTCGCTCGAATTGCAGATCGCCCTCGGGCCCAACGTATTCAAGCCTTCGTGGCGGCACGGCAATGCGATTCTCTCGCCGCATCCGCTCGATCTGGGCGGACGCTGGGACATCTCCGCACACCGCTTCGAGCGGCGCGGGCTGCTCGTTGCGCGCGCAAACGTCGCCGGCCAGTCCGTCACGCTGCTGTGCGCGCATCTCGCGCTCACGCGCAGCGCGCGGCTGCGACAGATGAACTGGATTGCGCACTGGATCGTGAAGGAAGCGCCGCAGGGGCCGCTCGTGCTGGCCGGGGACTTCAACGACTGGCGCAACGACTCCGTGCCGCTTTTTGCAGAGCATGGTCTGCAGGAAGTCGCGACGCTGCTCGGAGAGCCCGCGCGCACCTTTCCGGCGTTCTCCCCGGCGCTCGCGCTCGACAAGATGTTCGTGCGGGGCCTCAAGCCCGTCGAGCTGATCCAGCCCGCGCAGGAAACCGCCTGGCTCTCCGACCACCTGCCGTATATGGCGCGACTGCGCCTCGAAGATTGACGCGCTGAACGACGCCGCGCGGCTCAGCCGAAACTTCCGCACGACACTCCCCCAATCGCCGCCAGCGGCGCGCCCCGCCAGGCACCGGCCCGCGCTAAGATGTCGCGTCGCGCGCGCCGCGCGTTTCGTCAGGTGTCCTCAGATGCATTACCTCGCCACGCTGCTGCAGATCGTTGTCGTCTATCTGTTTGCGCTCATCAGCCCCGGCCCCAACTTCTTCATGGTCACGCAACTTTCGCTTGCCGGCCGCCGCGGCCTCGGCGTGGCCTCGGCGGCGGGCGTGGGCGTCGGCTCCACGCTCTGGGCGGCGCTCGCCATGCTCGGCTTCGCGGCCGTGCTGCAGCACATCGGCTGGCTTTACAACGGCGTGCGCGTAGCGGGCGCGCTCTATCTCGTCTGGTTCGGCCTCAAGCTGCTGCGCTCGGGCGTGCGGCGCGAACTGGCTGCCGCGGTGCAAGCCGTAGTCGCGCCGCCGCCTCCCGCCGACCGGCGCGCGTGGCTGCGCACCTGGCGCGCGGGCCTCATCACCTGCCTCACAAACCCCAAGTCGTGCGTGTTCTGGACCAGCGTGTTCGCGGCCGTGTTTCCGGCGCATCCGCCGCTATGGTTCTATGGCGTCGCGCTCGCCACGGTCGCCACGATGTCGTTCGGCTGGCATTGCAGCCTCGCCTTCCTGTTCGCCGACGACCGCACGCAGCGCGGCTACCGCCGCCTGCGCCGCCCCATCGACGCATTTTGCGGCGCCGCGCTGATCGGACTCGGCGTGAAGCTCGCGGCCGACCGCTAGGGCGGTCATGCCCCTCATGCATCTGACGCGCCGCGGCGCACTGCCGCACCACGGCTGCGGCGTCGAAAATGGCGCCATTACGCACGCATCGGCGCCTAAAAGCCACGCCGAAACTGCCCCGGCAGCAGGGTCAATGCTGCGGGCTGTCAGACCTTCCGGTATCATCTAGCCGAAAATTCGCACGCGCCGTTCGCCTTTTCGCGATCTGGCACGTGTTGCCAGCGATACGAGGACCCGCTCTCGCGGGTCCTGGCAAGGTCCAGTCCGGCCCACGGGGCCGGGAATCTGAGCCGCCGCCACCTTTTGCCGTCGCCAGCAGACCCCGCCGATGCGCGCCGATACGTGCTGCGCCCGCGTGCGGGAGCCAGCACATCGCCGCAGCGAGCCACCCTCCCTTGCTGCGCCTGGGGCACCCAACCCGGGCGAGGCGGATCGACAAGCAGGATCGACCGGGTCCTCGCGGCTCGAGCGCGGTAAAATAGCGGATTGCGCTTCGTTCGCAGCGAAGCGAACTGGCAACACAACAGGGACTTGCGTGGCGTAAGGCAACGACAGCCTCGCAGCCGGGTCCCGAGCATTTCGTCAAAGCTACGCTGTACTGGACAGCAAGCCGGCAGGATCGCCGCAGTCAGGCGGCGCTTGTTTCGCACTTCAGGAACCATGAGCAAATTCACCGAAGAAACCGTTCTGAGCGTCCACCACTGGACCGACACGCTTTTCAGCTTCACCTGCACGCGCGACCAGGCCCTGCGTTTCGACAACGGCCAGTTCACCATGGTCGGCCTCGAAGTGGACGGCAAGCCGCTGATGCGCGCGTACTCGCTCGCGAGCGCGAACTATGAAGAGCATCTGGAATTCCTGAGCATCAAGGTGCCGGACGGCCCGCTCACGTCGCGCCTGCAGCATCTGAAGATCGGCGACAAGGTTCTGATCGGCAAGAAGCCCGTCGGCACGCTGGTGGCCGACAACCTCCTGCCCGGCAAGGTGCTGTGGCTGCTCTCGACCGGCACGGGCCTCGCGCCCTTCATGTCGATCATCAAGGACCCGGACATCTACGACCGCTTCGACAAGATCGTGCTCACGCACACCTGCCGTTTCGTCGACGAACTCGCGTACAAGGACTTCATCACCGAAGAACTGCGCGAGCATGAATACCTCGGCGATATCGTGCGCGAGAAGCTGGTGTACTACCCGACCGTCACGCGCGAAGTGTTCGACAACCGCGGCCGTATCACCGAACTGATCGACACGAAGAAGCTGTTCGAAGACCTCGACCTGCCGCCGTTCACGCCGGAGCGCGACCGCATCATGCTCTGCGGCAGCACGCACATGCTGCGCGACACCGTCGAACTGCTCGAGCAGGCCGGCCTCAAGGAAGGCAGCAACAACCAGCCGGGTCACTACGTGGTGGAAAAGGCGTTCGTCGGCTAAGCGCCGCGCCCTGGTCGCCCGCGACTCGAAGAACCGGAGCCTTGCGCTCCGGTTTTTTTTCGCCCGCGCATTTTAATTTGGCCTCGTATCTTGTCGCTGACGCCGTTACAGTTGTCACACAAATGCGATACCTTTCCTGTCAGTATTTTTCCTACATGACAAAGGCCCGCGACCTCATGCTACACGTGAGGTTTTGCCGCTAACCCTTGTCCAGTATGAAGTTTTTCTTTTTTTAAGATATTATCGCAACGCAACATTGGATACACTGCTTCGTATCCAGGGGCAGAGCCAGGTTGTTACTGGTTGTAAATTTCGTTACGCTGCGCCGTGCTGTTCACCGTCACGCCGGGGAGACCAATCCCGACGGATGTCTGACAGCGGGAACCGGTTCCTGAACGGGGGATGGATGGATACGTCGAGATACGCCGCGCCGAACGCGCGCACGCCTGGCGGCGATGCGCCGCGCGCCGCTCATGGCGTCGACGGCCTCGCCTTCCTCGCATGGTCCGCCGCCGCCGACGAGGCGGCCACGCTAGCCGCGCTCGAAGAGTTCGATCGGGCGCATCGCCAGATTGCCGCGCCTGCGCGCGGCGAAGGCCGGCGCACGCGCCGGACGCTTTCCCACGGCGGCGCCGCCCAATCCATTCACGCTGACGAAGCCGCACGCCATCGGCTCGCGCGCGACCTGCACGACAGCGTTGGCGCGGAACTCGCCGCCACGCACTTCGCGCTCGCCAACGTCCACACCTGGCTGCCCGCCAACGCCCCGCCGCAATGCGCCGAAGCGCTCGCGCTCGTGGCCCGCTCGCTCGAAGCCGCGACCGGCGCGATGCGACACGTGCTCGACGGCCTGCACGCGCCGCAACTCGATGCGGGCCTGGCTCCCGCGCTCTCGGGCTGGGTGCGCGGTTTCGCGGAGCGCACGGGCCTCGCCGCCCGCGTGGCCGCTGCCAGCGACGACGCGCGCCTCGCCCGCCTGCCCGCCGAGGCCGCGCTCGCCGTGTTCCGCGTAGCCCAGGAAGCGCTCGCCAACGTGGCGCGCCACGCGCAGGCCACGTGCGCCGAGGTGCGGCTCGAAAGCACCGCGCGCCACCTCACGCTCACCATCGCCGACGACGGCATCGGCCTTGCGCGCGCCACCGTTCGCACACGCCGCCACCCGACGTACGGGCAGGACGACTGCAGCACTGAAAACCGCGCCACCCGCTCCGGTCATTACGGCCTCGCCGGCATGCGCGAGCGCTGCGCCGCCTTCGGCGGCTCGCTGCGCGCCGTCAAGGGCGGCATCGCGCGAGCGGCTCACGAAGGCACACAACACGAAGCGTCCCAGCGCGGCACGACTGTGCGCGCGCGCTTTGCATGGGACGCGCTGCTTGCCGTCTCCCAATCCGCCTCGCCCCTCCTGATGAAAGAAGGCGCCCGCTCATGACCCATCGCATCCTGCTCGTCGACGACCATGCCGTCGTGCGCCAGGGCGTTCGCCAGTTGCTGCTCGACCGCGGCATTGCGGCCGAGGTGATCGAGGCGCAAACGGGCGCCGAGGCGCTCGCCGCGATCGCGAAGCATGTGTGCGACGTGGTCCTGCTCGACATCTCGCTGCCGGACATGAACGGCGTGGAGGTGCTCAAGCGCGCCAAGAAAAAGGCGCCGCGCGTGCCGGTGCTGATGTTCTCGATGTATCGCGAGGATCAATACGCGGTGCGCGCGCTCAAGGCGGGCGCAGCGGGCTACCTCTCGAAGACGGTGGACGCCGCGCAGATGATCGCGGCCATCCAGCAGGTCGCCGCGGGCCGCAAGTACGTGAGCCCGGCGATGGCCGAAGCACTCGCCGACTACGTGCTGGTGGACGGCGAGCAACTGCCCCACGAGAAGCTCTCCGACCGGGAATACCAGACGCTGTGCATGCTCGCCTCGGGCAAGCGTCTCACCGACATCGCACACGCGCTTTCGCTTTCGGTGAAGACGGTGAGCGTCTACCGCACGCGCCTGCTCGAAAAGATGAAGCTCACCAACAACGCCGAGCTGACCTTCTATGTGATGAGCAACCGGCTCGTCGACCTCTCGCCCACCGTCAACGCCTGATAGCCAGGCGACGCTGCGGCATCAAGGCGGGCTTCTCGCCACAAACCGTTGATCTGGAAATGAAATTCGCCGTTTGCGCGGGTCCCGGCAAGGATCGCGCTCGCGCGTCCCGGTTTGCGGCGGAATCGTCCGCGTCACGCGAGCGTTTCCGACCCTGCTCAACCGGTCTCTCGCACCACATCCGCTAAAATTTAGGGTTTCCCCCAGACATCCGGCACGCGAAGCCGGCGAAGGCGGGCGTGGGTCAACGAACCGCGCCAGTGCCTCGCCTTCGCGCGTTTTACGTGGAGTTCCCCGCCAAATGTCCCTCTTTCGCAAGAAGAACGTCGAGCACATGCTGCAGGCGAGCGCCAAGGGCGCCGGCCTGAAAAAAGCACTTGGCGCGCTCGACCTCACCTTTCTCGGCATCGGCGCGATCATCGGCACCGGCATTTTCGTGCTGACCGGCACGGGCGCTGTGCAAGCCGGCCCAGCGCTCATGATCGCGTTCCTCATCGCCGCCGTGGCGTGCTGCTTCGCCGCGCTCGCCTACGCCGAGTTCGCCTCGACCATTCCGGTGGCCGGCTCGATCTACACCTACTCGTACGCTACGCTCGGCGAGCTGGCCGCGTGGGTGATCGGCTGGGACCTGATGCTCGAGTATGGGCTCGCCACTTCCGCGGTCTCGGTGGGCTGGTCTGGCTACCTGCAGTCGCTGCTTTCCGGCTTTGGCCTCACGCTGCCCGCCGCGCTCTCGGCCGCACCCGGCGCCGTGCCCGGCGTGCACACGCTCTTCAACCTGCCCGCCTTCCTCGTGATGATGGCGATCACGGCGCTCCTCTCCGTGGGCGTGCGCGAATCCACGCGCATCAACAACATCATGGTGGCGATCAAGGTGACCGTGGTGCTGCTCGTGATCGCCGTGGGCGTGTTCCACGTCACCCCTGCGAACTGGCATCCGTTCATGCCCAACGGCTGGCGCGGCGTGTTCGGCGCGGCGGCCGTGATGTTCTTCGCGTTCATCGGCTTCGACTCGGTGTCTTCCGCCGCCGAGGAAGTGAAGAACCCCAAGCGCGATCTGCCCATCGGCATCATCGCCTCGCTCGCCGTGTGCGCGGTGCTGTACGTCGCCGTGGCCGCTGTCGTGACCGGCATCGTGCCCTCGGAGCGCTTCGCGCACGTTGGCCATCCGGTCTCGTTCGCGCTCCAGGCGGTGGGCGAAAACTGGGTCGCAGGCTTCATCGATCTGGGCGCCGTGCTTGGCATGCTCACCGTGATCCTCGTGATGAGCTACGGCCAGACCCGCATCATCTACGCGATGTCGCGCGACGGCCTCTTGCCCGCCAGGCTCTCGAAGGTGCACCCGCGCTTCGCCACGCCGTTCTTCACGACATGGCTCGTGGGCATTTTCTTTGGCCTGATCGGCGCGCTCGTGCCGCTGAACGTGCTGGCCGAGCTCATCAACATCGGCACGCTCGCCGCATTCTCGATGGTGTCGATCGCCGTGCTCGTACTGCGCAAGACGCACCCGCACCTGCCGCGCGCGTTCCGCTGCCCGGGCGTGCCCGTGGTGCCCATTCTCGCGGTGGGCTCGTGCCTGTTTCTCATGATCAACCTTCAGCCGCTCACGTGGGTCGCGTTCCTGGTCTGGACCGCGTTCGGCCTCATCGTCTATTTCGGCTATTCGCGCCGGCATTCGCGCCTCGCGCACGAACCGCACGAACCCGTGCATCACGATTGATCAACGCCCGATCTCGCGGCGCTTCGATCTCGCTTCGATCGCTGCACTGCAACGCAACGGCCCGCCCCGAATCATCGAGGCGGGCCGTTTTTTTCGCGCGCCGCAAGCGTTCTGGAGGGTAAAACCCCGCGCAGCGGAATTCAGCAAATTGTGCTTTACTGTCCGGGCGTCACCCCAGGCTTCACTGAACAGAAAGGCACCAGCCGGACCCAGATTCCGCTCCACCCGTATCGGTTCAATTCGCCCGAACCGCCCCGCACTTTTTGCGCGGCGGTTTGCGTTGCGCGCGCAATGAAGCGCAATGCGTTAGACGGACGAGTTTGACTGCGGGCGGGTATGGCGGTCGATTCAGTGTACAAAAGCGGGCCCAGGCAGGTCTCTATCCCATCACATGGTATGGGACCGGAGCCACACGCAGCATCGGCTCCGGTCGACATTGGAGACAATCAATGGCGATCAGTATTAGCCTCACGGTCAACGGCGCGCCCGTGACCGCCGAGGTCGAACCCCACACGCTCCTCGTCCAGTTCCTGCGCGAACAGCAGCGTCTCACCGGCACGCACGTCGGCTGCGACACGGCGCAATGCGGGGCCTGCACCGTCCACCTGAACGGCCGCGCGATCAAGTCGTGCAACCAGCTCGCGGTGCAGTGCGACGGCATGGAGGTGACGACGATCGAAGGCCTCGCGAAAAACGGCACGCTGCATCCGATGCAGGCCGCGTTCCGCGAATGCCACGGCCTGCAATGCGGTTTCTGCACGCCCGGCATGGTGATGTGCGCGACCGCGCTCGCCGCCGCCAAGCCCGACCTCACCGAAGCGGACGTGCGCGAAGGGCTCGACGGAAACTTCTGCCGCTGTACGGGCTATCACAACATCGTGAAGGCCGTGGTCGCTGGCGCGCAGGAAATGCGCGCAGGCGCTCCCGCTGCTGCCACGACCGCTTGATTCGGGAGGCCACCATGAATGCACCCGAACCCAATCGCATGATCGGCGCGCCCGTCAAGCGCAAGGAAGACTTCCGCTTCCTCACCGGCGCCGGCCAGTACACCGACGACGTCGTGCTGCCCGCGCAAACCTACGCCGTGTTCGTGCGCTCGCCGCACGCGCATGCGCGCATCAAGAGCATCGACACGAACGCGGCCAAGGCCTCGCCCGGCGTCGTGGCCGTCTTCACCGGCGCGGACCTCGCGGCGGAAAACGTGGGCGGCCTGCCGTGCGGCTGGCTCATTCACAGCATCGACGGCACGCCGATGAACGAGCCGCCTCATCCGGTGATCGCGCACGAGAAAGCGCGCCACGTGGGCGACCAGGTCGCACTCGTGATCGCCGATTCGGTCAAGGCCGCGAAGGATGCTGCCGAACTGATCGAAGTCGATTACGAAGAGCTGCCCGCCATCGTCGACACGGCGCACGCCGCCGACGCGGGCCAGCCGCTCGTGCACGACGGCGTGCCGAACAACACCTGCTATACGTGGGGCCACGGCGACAAGGCCGCGACCGACGCCGCGTTCGCACAGGCCGCGCACGTGACGACGCTCGACATCGTCAACAACCGGCTCATACCGAACGCCATCGAGCCGCGCGCCGTGAACGCGAGCTACTCGCAGCACGACGACAGCTATACCGTGTACGTGGCGAACCAGAATCCGCACGTCGAGCGCCTGCTCATGGCCGCGTTCGTGCTCGGGCTGCCCGAAACGAAGCTGCGTATCGTCGCGCCCGACGTGGGCGGCGGCTTCGGCTCGAAGATCTTTCTGTACGCCGAAGATGTCGCGCTCACGTGGGCCTCGAAGAAGATTCGCCGTCCGATAAAGTGGACCGCCGAACGATCGGAGTCCTTCGTATCCGACGCACACGGCCGCGACCACGTCACGAAAGCCGAACTCGCGCTCGACAAGGACGGCAAGTTCCTCGCCATGCGCGTGCACACCACGGCGAACATGGGCGCGTATCTTTCGACGTTCGCCTCCAGCGTACCGACCATCCTCTACGCCACGCTGCTCGCGGGCCAGTACACCACGCCCGCGATCTACGCCGAGGTGAAGGCCGTGTTCACGAACACGGTGCCGGTGGATGCGTATCGCGGCGCGGGGCGCCCGGAAGCGACCTACGTGGTCGAGCGTCTGGTGGAAACGGCCGCGCGCGAAATGAACATCGATCCCGCCGAAATCCGCCGCCGCAACTTCATCACGAACTTCCCGTATGCCACGCCCGTGGGCCTCACCTACGACACTGGCGATTACGAAGCGTGCCTTGGGCGCGCGCTCGAACTCGCCGACGTCAAGGGCTTCGCCGCGCGCCGCGACGCATCGAAGGCGCGTGGCTTGCTGCGCGGCCTGGGCTACTCGTGCTACATCGAAGCGTGCGGGCTCGCGCCATCCAACATCGCGGGCGCGCTTGGCGCGCGTGCGGGCCTCTTCGAAGCGGGCGAGGTCCGCGTGAACCCGACCGGTTCCGTCACGGTCTTCACCGGCTCGCACAGCCACGGCCAGGGCCACGAGACAACCTTCGCGCAAGTCGTGGCCGATCGCTTAGGCGTGCCGATCGAGCAGGTCGAGATCGTGCACGGCGACACGGGCCGCATCCCCTTCGGCATGGGCACCTACGGCTCGCGCTCGATTTCGGTGGGCGGCTCGGCCATCATGAAGGCGCTCGACAAGATCGAGGCGAAGGCGAAGAAGATCGCCGCGCACATGCTCGAAGCGGGCGCGGAGGACATCGAGTTTGCCGACGGCGTGTTCCGCGTGGCGGGCACCGACCGCACGAAGACCTTCGCCGAAATCTCGCTCGCCGCGTATGTGCCGCACAACTATCCGCTGGAGACGCTCGAACCGGGCCTCGACGAAAGTGCGTTTTACGACCCGACCAACTTCACGTATCCGTCGGGCGCGTATCTGTGCGAAGTCGAAGTCGATCCCGAAACGGGCGAAACGCGCATCGAACGCTTCACCGCCGTCGACGACTTCGGCAACGTCATTAATCCGATGATCGTCGAAGGCCAGGTGCATGGCGGGCTCGGCCAGGGCATCGGCCAGGCGATGCTCGAACAGTGCGTGTACGACAAGGAGAGCGGACAGCTGCTCTCGGGCTCGTACATGGACTACGCGATGCCGCACGCGTCGGATGTGCCTTCGTACACGGTGGAAACCGCGAAAGGCACGCCGTGCACGCACAATCCGCTTGGCGTGAAGGGCTGCGGCGAGGCTGGCGCGATCGGTTCACCGCCCGCCGTCATCAACGCGATTCTGGACGCACTCGCGCCATTAGGCGTGAAGGACCTGCAGATGCCGGCCACGCCGCATCGTGTATGGCAAGCGATCCAGGCCGCGCAGTCCCCTTCACAACCTTGAGCGGAGGCGCTCCATGTACGCATTCGATTATCAGCGCGCCAGTGACGCGCAAGGCGCCGTGAAAGCCCTCGCGGCCGATGCCGACGCCAAATTCCTCGGCGGTGGCCAGAGCCTGCTCGCGGCGATGAAACTGCGCCTCGCGCAGCCCACCACGCTCGTGGACGTGACGCGCATTCCCGAGCTCAAAGCCGTGCAGGTGGACGGCAAGGTGGTGAAGGTGGGCGCGGCCGTGTGCCATGCCGACGTCGCCGAAAACGCGCAGATCCGCAACGCGCTGCCGGCGCTCGCGGACCTCGCGGGCATGATCGGCGACCGCCAGGTCCGCGCGCTCGGCACGCTCGGCGGCTCGCTCGCGAACGACGATCCGGCCGCCGACTATCCGGCTGCGGTGCTCGCACTGAACGCGACGGTGGTGACGGACCGGCGGCGCATCGCGGCCGACGACTTCTTTCGCGGCATGTACGAAACGGCTCTGGAGCCCGACGAGCTGATCGTGTCGGTCGAGTTCCAGGTGCCCGAACGCGCGGCCTACGAGAAGTTTCGCAATCCGGCCTCGCACTTCGCGCTCGCGGGCGTGTTCGTCGCGAAGTTCGCTGGCGAGGTGCGTGTGGCCGTCACGGGCGCCGGACCATCGGTGTTCCGCGCGGGCGCGCTGGAGAGCGCACTGAAGACAAACTTCGCGCCCGAAGCCGCACGCGCGGTGAAGGTCCCCGCCGACGACCTCAACACCGACTTGCATGCAAGTGCTGCATATCGCGCGCACCTGATCCCGGTGCTCGCGGCCCGCGCGGTGGCGAAGGCCAACGGCTAGGCTTGTCCCGAAGGCGAGCGCTTCCCGGTAGACAGGGAAGCGCTCGCCGCCTTTGATCCGCGCCCGCCAGACAGACTCATGCAATCCGCCTCGATCGACGACACCCTCGCGCAACTCGAAGCGCGCGGCTATTTCGCGAGCCGCGAACTCGCCACGGCGCTCTTTCTCGCGCTGCGCATGGAGCGCCCGCTGTTTCTCGAAGGCGAACCGGGCGTGGGCAAGACCGAACTCGCGAAAGCCGCTGCGGCGATGCTCGGCACGACGGTTTTGCGCCTGCAATGCTACGAAGGACTCGACACGGCGAGCGCGCTCTACGAGTGGGACTACCCGCGCCAGATCATGGCGCTGCGTCTTGCCGAAGCCGCTGGCGAAAAGCCGCGCAACGACACGCTCTATCGGGACGAATTTCTTTTGAAACGCCCGCTGCTCCAGTCCCTGCAACCCGATCCGCACAACCCTTCTGCGCGCCGCGTGCTGTTGATCGATGAAATCGACCGCGCCGATGAACCGTTCGAAGCCTTCCTGCTCGAACTCCTTTCGGACTTCCAGGTATCGATTCCCGAATACGGCACCGTCCGCGCGAGTACACCGCCGCTCGTGGTCATCACCTCGAACCGCACGCGCGAAGTGCACGACGCGCTCAAGCGGCGCTGTCTTTATCAATGGCTCGGATACCCGGATCGCGCGCGCGAACTCGCGATCGTGGCCGCGCGCGCGCCTGAAACCGCCCCGCAATTGCAGCATCGCGCCGTGGCGTTCGTGCACCAGTTGCGCACGATGGACCTTTTCAAGGCACCCGGCATTGCGGAGACGATCGACTGGTGCCGCGCGCTCTCCGCGCTCGCCGTGACGGAACTCGATCCGCAGTCGGTGCAGGACACGCTGGGCGTGCTCCTCAAGTACCAGGACGACCTCGCGCAGCTCGACGCGCAACGCATCGCGCAAACGCTCGCGCTTGCGGAGTGAGCACGATGCCCGCCGCCTCAACGCCTGAAGCCCACGCCACCGCCACATCGCCCGCTGCAATGCCCCCGCTCGCGCCCGTGTTTGCACGCAACGTCGTGCATTTCGTGCGTTTGCTGCGCGGCGCGGGCCTGCCGATGTCGCCTTCGCGCGCCGTCGACGCGATCGAAGCGCTGCGCCATATCGACCTCGGCCGCCGAGACGATGTGCATGCGGCGCTCGCAGCGTTGCTCACGAGCGCGCCCGACGAGAGGGAGATCTTCGACGCCGCCTTCGCCCTCTTCTGGCGCGATCCCGATTTCGAAGGCAAGCTGCGCGCGCTCCTGCTGCCGAAGGTACAAGGCGGCGTGCCGCCGCCGCGCCGCAACAACCGCCTCGCCGACGCGCTCGCGGCACGCCCCGCCACACGCCCGGGCGCGAAGCCGCCGCCCTCGCACGAAGAACACGAGTTGCGCGCACACGCCACGTTCAGCGCCGAAGAACGCCTGCGCCAGCGTGATTTCGACACCCTTTCCGCTGACGAGTGGCGCGCGCTGCGCCACCTGATCCGCGCGCGCCGCTTGCCGCTCGCCACCGAACGCACGCGGCGCCTGAAAGCATCGTCGCACGGCACGCACGCCGATTTGCGCGCGAGCGCGCGCCACGCGGTGCGCGCGGGCGGCGACTGGACCGTGTGGAAATATCGTGCGCCCGTGGAGCGCAAGCTGCCGCTCGTGCTGCTGCTCGACATCTCAGGCTCGATGAGCAGCTATTCGCGCGCGGTGCTCTACTTCTGCCACGCGCTATTGCAATCGCGCGAGCGTTTGCAGGTGTTTCTGTTCGGCACGCGCTTGACGCACGCCACGCGCGCGCTGCGCGAACGCGACCCCGACGTTGCGCTCACGCAGCTCGCTACTCAGGTCGCGGACTGGTCGGGCGGCACGCGCATCGGCGCGACGCTCGCCGAGTTCAACCGCCGCTGGGCGCGCCGCATGCTCGGCGGACGCGCGACAGTGCTGATCGTCACCGACGGGCTCGATCACGATGATTGCGGCGTCCTAAGCGACGAGATGGCGCGCCTGCATCGCTTCGCGCATCGCGTGCTGTGGCTCAATCCGCTCTTGCGTTACCGCGACTTCGTACCCAAAGCGCGTGGCGTGCAGGCGATGCTGCCGCACGTCGACGCGCATTACCCCGTCCACAATCTCGACAGCCTCGAAGCGTTCGCGCGCAGCCTGTGCGAAACCGCACCGGTTGCCCATGCGCCTCGAACGACGCCTCATCTGGCACAACCGGCACGCGCATTGCACACCTTGCAGGCGCGCCCGGCACAAGGAGAAACACGATGGAGCTGACAGAAAGCCACACGCTGCCGGTGCCGCAACAGCGCGCGTGGGAAGCGCTCAACGACACGGCGATCCTCAAGGCGTGCATACCGGGCTGCGAAAGCATCGAAGCCGATGGCGAGAACGCCTACGCCGTCGCGCTGACCGCCGCCGTGGGTCCGGTGAAGGCGCGCTTCAAGGGCCGCATGCAGCTCGCCGATATCGACGCCCCGAACAGCTACACAATCGTCTTCGAGGGCCAGGGCGGCGCAGCGGGTTTCGGCAAGGGCGACGCGCACGTGAAACTCGAATCCACCGGTGACGAGACGACCACGCTCACTTACACCGCAAACGCCCAGGTGGGCGGCAAGCTCGCGCAGATCGGCTCGCGCCTCGTGGACGGCGCAGCGCGCAAGATCGCCGGCGAGTTTTTCAAGCGCTTCGGGGAACAGCTGGGCGGCGATGCACAGCAAAATACCGATGAAGCAGCGGCGGCTGCCGCGAGCGACGCAGAAGCTCAGCCGCAAGGCGAAGACGCAGACGAAACACCGAAGAGGAAACGATCATGGACAGCGTGGATCTCGAAGTCCTGAAATCCAGCGTGCGCTGGCTCGACGAAGGGCACCGCGCGCTGCTGGTGACAGTGGTGAAAACGTGGGGCTCGTCGCCGCGCCCCGAGGGCGCGATGCTCGTGGTGCGAGACGATGGCCACGTGGTCGGCTCCGTTTCGGGCGGCTGCATCGAGGACGATCTGATCGACCGCGTGCGACGCGAAGGCGTCACGATTGCGAGACCCGAGGCCGTGAAGTACGGCATCACGGCGGAAGAGGCGCATCGTTTCGGACTGCCATGCGGCGGCACGATCCAGCTCGTCCTCGAACCGCTCTCCGAGGCCTCCGGCATTCGCGGACTGCTCGCAACGGTCGAGCGCGGCGAACTGGTTGCGCGCACACTCGATATGGCGAGCGGCCGCGCCACGCTCGGCCCCGCAAAAGCGACCGATGGCGTGGACTTCGACGACGCGCGCCTGCTCACGATTCACGGCCCGCGCTACCGCATGCTGGTGATCGGCGCGGGGCAACTTTCGCGCTATCTCTGCCAGATCGCAGTGGGGCTCGATTATCAGGTGACCGTGTGCGACCCGCGCGAGGAATACACCGACACCTGGGACGTGCCCGGCACGGCGCTCGTGCGCACCATGCCCGACGACACCGTGCTCGACATGAAGCTCGATGAACGCTGCGCCGTGATCGCGCTCACGCACGACCCCAAGCTCGACGATCTCGCGCTGATGGAGGCGCTCAAGACGCCCGCGTTCTACGTGGGCGCGCTCGGCTCGCGGCGCAACAATGCGGCGCGGCGCGAGCGGCTCAAGGAGTTCGACCTGAGCGAAGCGGAACTCGCGCGGCTGCATGGCCCGGTGGGCATTTACATCGGCAGCCGCACGCCGCCGGAGATCGCGGTGTCGATCCTCGCGGAGGTCACGGCGGCGAAAAACGGTGTGTCGCTGCCGACCATTCTCCAGGTGGAAGGCGCCAAGGCCGCGCGCGAACAGGCGGCGGGAGCAGGATCGACGTGCGATGTGTGAAGCCGCCGCGTTGCTGCCTTCACGCGTGAGGCGAGCGCCCGTCGTGATCGGCCTCATGCTTGCGCTCGCGCTCGTGCCTGCGCTCCCGTCTTAGCATCGACGCGCGCAGCGATCTCAGCATGCGCGTCCATCCCGACGGACGCGGGTCCGCCAGCATGCTCAGCGCGCGCGCATAGTCGAGCGTGAGTCCAGGCGTCCACGCCATCGTCTGGCCGCGTTTGCGCACCTGTGCCGCCACCCAGAGCTCCGGCGTCATGAGCATGCGCGCGAACGCGAGCCACCCGTGGCCCCACACACGCGGCGTCGCGCCTTCCAGCGCAGCTTCCAGCGCGTGCGAAACCGTGCTCGAGCAATTGCGGTGCGTAAGGTTGTAGGTCGTATCCTCGCGATAGCGCTGCCAGAAGCTTTCCAGCCGAAGCGGATCGTAGTTCCTGATGCGCACCTGGCGCGTGGACGGACACCACGCCTTCGACTCCGTCACGTAGTCGGGCTGGAAGAGGCCCGGCACGTCGTTCTCGCGGGTCGCGCGCAGGGTGCGCGTGAATTCATCGGGAGAACGATCGATTTCCACGGCCGGATAGAGACTGATGTACACGCGCTCGGGCGATTCGAGCGCCGCGTGCCCCGTGGAAATCACACCATCGCGATCGACAGCGGCAATATAGCGGTCGATGAGCGGCTGGCGCCTCGCTTCGGACTTCGAAGTACCCACCGGCGTCCACACATGGACGGTGAGTGCACGCTCTTGCGGCTCGGGTGGCCCATCGAACACGGTTTGCGCGAGCTTCGGACCTGCGCCCTTTGCCGAATTCGCCGCGCCCACCGCGCTCGCCACGAGCGCAGCCGCGCCGCCCTGCGCCGCCGCCGGATTCACGGCGAGCTGGCGCGCGCGCAAGGCGAGCAGCAGCAGGTTCCAGCCCGTGAACATCAGAATGAGCCCGAGGCAGTACGGCACGGTGCCCTTGTAGTGCGTGGGATAAGGCTGGTAGAGAAATATGGCGATGGCGATCTGCAGCACGCCGCCCGCCACCGCAAGACCCCACGTGCGATAGCGCACGACCCAGGCCGAGGCGATCTGCAGCAGGCCATCGGCGAGAAAGAGCGTGGCGAACACCATCGAAATGATGAACGACGCGTGCCGGTAGCCCGAGAGCACGAGCACCGCCGTCATGCAAAAACCGAAACCCTTCACGTAACGCAGCGTGCGCTGGCCGCCCATGCCGGTCCATGCCACCGCGAGCGTGGCGAGACCTTCGATCAGCAGCAACCAGGCGAACGGTGCGATATGGAAATACAGCACGCCGTCCAGCGCGTCGATGAATAGCGCCGCGCCCACAAAGGCACTCACCACGCCGGCGGCCATCACGCCGCGCCATCGCTCGCGCAGATACTCCACGCCCAGCAGGATCATCATGATCCGCACCATCGCCCTTCTCCGGCAGCCGCGTACGAGAACGCATCGTACTGCGGCGCGGCGCGGGTTTGCCATGAACGTGCGCGGGGCGCGCGGCCTACATCGCTTGCCGCGCGCCCCAAAAAAACTGCGGGCCGTGACTCGCGTCGGCGGCCCGCAGCACGGGGTTTCTCTCGGGGCGGCGCGCGCCGCCCCGCTTCCCTTCACGGCATCAGCCGAACAGCTTCATCGCCTGCGTGAGCGTGTTGGTCACGCCCCACACGAGCGGCACCAGCACGTAGAGCCAGAAGATCGCCATCAGCGCCTTGTTCGACGACTTCGGGGCAGCTTGAGTAGACATTGCGCGTTCCTCCTTATTTACCGGCGGCGAGTTGCGTCTCGCTCATATGGTGCTTTGCGTCCACGCGGCGCACGACCAGATTGCAGATGAAGCCGATCACGAGCAGCGAAGCCATGATGTGCACGGTCATCGTGTACGCGTCGGCCTTCGCCACGCCGTGCGCGACCTGATAGGCGCGCACGTAGTTCACGAGCACCGGGCCCGCCACGCCAGCCGCGGCCCATGCGGTCAGCAAACGGCCGTGAATGCCGCCCACGAACGCCGTGCCGAACATGTCAGCGAGATACGCGGGCACGGTCGAGAAGCCACCGCCGTACATCGAGAGAATCAAGCAGAACGCGAGCACGAAGAACACGATGTTGCCGCTCTGCGCGAACTGCGGCACCGCGTAGTAGAGCACCGCGCCGAACACGAAGAAAATGAAGTAGGTGTTCTTGCGCCCCACCCAGTCGGAAGCCGAAGCCCACACGAAGCGCCCGCCCATGTTGAAAAGCGAGAGCAGGCCGACGAAGCCCGCCGCCGCGCCGGCGCTCACGGTGTCCTTGAAGCTTTCCTGAATCATGACCGAGGCCTGGCCGAGAATGCCGATACCCGCCGTCACGTTGAGGAACAGCACGAGCCAGATCAGGTAGAACTGCGGCGTCTTGAGCGCCTGGTCGATATGCACGTGCTGGTTCGACACGAGCTTCTTCGCCACGACAGGCGGCGTCCAGCCCGCGGGCTTCCAGTCGGGTGCGGGCACGCGGATGGTGAGTGCGCCAATCGACATCGAGATGAAGTACGCAATGCCGAGCACTACGAAGGTCTCGGCGACGCCCACGCTCGTGTCGCTCGCGAAGAACTTCATCAGCTTGACCGAGAGGGGCGCGGCGATCATCGCGCCGCCGCCGAAGCCCATGATCGCGAGGCCCGTTGCCATGCCGCGGCGGTCGGGGAACCAGCGGATCAGCGTCGAAACCGGCGAGACGTAGCCGAGCCCGAGGCCGATGCCGCCGATCACGCCGTAGCCGAGATAGAGCAGCGCGATCTGGTGCAGATACACGCCTAGCGCGGAAACGAGGAAACCGCCGCCAAAGCAGCATGCGGCGGTAAACATCGTGCGGCGCGGGCCCACACGTTCGAGCCACTTGCCGCCAAAGGCGGCGGAAAGCCCGAGAAACACGATGGCCAGCGAGAAAATCCAGCCAAGCGTGGTGAGCGACCAGTCGTCGGACGCGGACTGCGTAATGCCGATCACCTTCGTGAGCGGCGCGTTGAACACGGAAAACGCGTAGGCCTGGCCGATGCACAGATGCACGGCCAGCGCCGCGGGCGGCACCATCCAGCGCGAAAAGCCCGGCGGGGCGACGGTCGCCTCTTTGGAAAAGAAAGGTGCGCTTTGCGCACCGCGCGTCGAATCTGCAACGCTGCTCATGGGATCTCCCGAATCGACCAGAGGTTGAGAGAGGGGTGAACGCTCGCTCTGGTCCCATCCAAAATGGCTGTTGGTAGGCGTGGTCTTTCGTGCTCTTTTGTGCGCAAACGCACAGAACACTTATTTGCCGCTTGACGGCTGCACGAACCTTAGTCCCCAGACGCTGCCTTGGCAATATGAGGTAAACATACATATGCCATTCGGCGGCCGCGCGCCGTCACGCTCGATCGATTGTTGCGCGCGCAGCAAACTGGCAGCAGCGCCGTAGGTCGCCAGGAAGAACCACGCCAGCGGGCGCTTCATGGCGCGGCCCAGCATTTAGACTCAATGCTCGATACAGGAACTCCTGCGGGCTGTGTGCGGGCCATCCGCTTGACAAGCGGGTTGCATGACTTTTAAGTGGCAGAAGTAGCGCCCATCCGCGACCCTACACCTGCCGAGCCCCCCATGCGCCTCGCTCTCGCTCTTTGCCTAACCGTGCTCGGCCCCGCCACGGGAACCTTCGCCGCCGACCTGCGCCCGGGCGTGGCGCAGCTCATACCCGTGCCCCTCGAAGCGAGCGCGCTGAATCCGGCAGGCAGCGCCGCGCAGGCGCCCTACACCAACGAATCGGAAACGCAGACCTTCACCGTCCATGCGGACGGCTCGTACACCAAGCTCGACTCGCTCACGCTGCGCGTGAACACAGAGGCCGGTATTGCGCGCGCGGGCCAGTATTACGTGTGGTTCAACCGCGAGATGGCCCATGTGGACGTGCTCGAAGCGTGGACCGAGGACGCCCGGGGCGGCCGTCACGACGTGCGCCCCGAGCAGATCCGCGACGTGCAGGAAGTGCGCTCGTTCGATGCCCCGATGTTCCAGGACGTGCAGGACAAGGTGATCGTGTTCCCGGCCGTCGAGCCTGGCGCGCGCGTGCATCTCACGTGGCGCAAGGTCCAGCGCGTGCCGCTCGTGCCCGGTTGGTTCAGCGACTTCACGCCGCCGGACCTCGCGCCCACGCACAACTTCCGCGTGATCTACGACCTGCCCGCGAAAGTGCCGCTCTACGCCGACGCGCGCGGCTTCACCGTGCTGCCGCCCGCCACGGCGAACGGCCGCACGCGTTATGAGTATCGCTACGACAAGTCGCTTTTCCAGCGCCTCGAATATGGCTCGGTGGCCTACGTGAGCTACGGCGACCGGCTGATGGTGTCCACCTTCCCCGATTACGCGGCCTTCGCGAAGGTCTATCGCGAGGCGGCCGCCGATCCAACCGTACGCGACCCGGCCATCGTGCATCTCGCGCAGACGCTCACGGCCCACGACGACACGCCGCGCGCGAAAGCGCAAACGCTCTACGATTGGGTGCGCCGCAACATCCGCTACGTCGCGATGAATATCGGGCGCGGTGAAATCGTGCCGCACAGCGCAACCGACGTGCTCGCGAACCGCTATGGCGACTGCAAGGACCACGTCGCGCTCTACGGCGCGCTGCTCGACGCCGTGGGCGTGCGCAGCACGCCTGCGCTCGTGAACAGCGGCACGGTCTACACGCTGCCGAGTGTGCCCGGCTTCGGCGTGATCAATCACGTCATCACCTGGCTGCCCGATCTGCAGATGTTCGCGGACTCCACCGCGAGCAACGTCGAGTTCGGCTACTTGCCGTCGACGGATATGGACCGCGAGGCCGTGCTCGCCGGCGACGGCACGCTGGTCCGCACGCCCGCCACGGCCTCGACCACGCGCGAGAGCGATCTCGACATCACGGTCGCGCCCGACGGCTCCGCGCGCTTCATCTACCGCTTGCAGGCAGAGGGCTGGTCCGCCGAACAGACCCGCAGCGCGCTGCGCCTGCAAACGCCCGCACAGCGCGAGGAATCGCTGCAATGGGAGCTGCGCAACGCCAACCTGCGCGGCAACGCCACGCTCGCCTCCAGCCCGCTCGACGCGACGGCGGGCCCGCTCGTGCTCACGCTCACGGGCACCTTCGACGGTTTCGTCGACCCGGAGATGACCACGCCCGTGCCCACGCTCACGAGCTTCGTGGGCGGACTCGACGCGAATCTGCGCTACTGGCTTGGCGAACCGCGGCGCACGCAGCCCTTCATGTGCCGCAACGTGGTGATGACCGAGCGCGCGCGCATCGTGCTGCCGCCGGGCATGCGCGTGCTCGACGTGCCCATGCCGCAGCACGCCGATAACCGTTTGATCGATTTCAGTTCACAGTACGCGCTTGACGCTCAGGAGAACGTGCTGCGCGTCACGCGTACGGGCCAAACGCATTTCGAGAGCGACGTATGCAGCGCAGATGATTTCGCACAGATGCGCCCCGCGTTCGAGACGATGGCGCGCGACCTGCGCGCGCAATTGATCGTCAAGCCGTCTGCGCAGGGCGCCGCGCCGGATATGCCGGCGAGCGCGCAGTGAGCCCGCGCGCGACGTTCACACGGGCCAGAGCGGCCCTTCCTGCATCGCGCCGATCTGCTCGCGCAGTTCGAGAATGCGTTCTTCCCAGTAACGCTGCGTGTTGAACCACGGGAAGGCGGCCGGAAACGCGGGATCGTGCCAGCGGCGCGCGAGCCACGCCGAGTAGTGAATGAGGCGCAGCGTGCGCAGCGCTTCGACGAGATGCAACTCGCGCGGCTCGAATTCGCAGAAGTCCTCATAACCGGCGAGCAAATCCGCCATCGCACGCGAGGCGCCCGCGCGATCGCCGGGCAGCAGCAGCCACAAATCCTGGATAGCGGGACCCATGCGGCTGTCGTCGAAGTCCACGAAATGCGGGCCGGCGTCGGTCCAGAGCACGTTGCTCGGATGGCAGTCGCCGTGCAGACGCAGCGAACGCACATCGCCTGCACGCTCGAATGCCGCCTCCACGCCTTCGAGCGCGAGCGTCACCACGGTCTGCCACGCTTCGCGCACGTCGGAGGGCACGAAGGCATGTTCGAGCAGATACGTGCGCGGCTCGTAGCCATAGGTCTGGATGTCGAGCGTGGGGCGGGCCTGGTACGGCTCGGTCGCGCCCACGGCGTGAATGCGGCCGATGAAACGGCCCAGCCATTCGAGCGTGTCGCTGCGGTCGAGATCAGGCGCGCGGCCGCCACGGCGCTCGAAAAGCGAGAAGCGAAACCCGTCGAACTCGTGCAGCGTGCGCCCTTCGAGGGTGAGCGCGGGCACAACTGGAATCTCGCGCGCGGCGAGTTCGGCGACGAAGGCGTGCTCTTCGAGTATCGCCTCGCCGCTCCAGCGCTCGGGGCGATAGAACTTGGCGATGAGCGGCGGGCCGTCTTCCACGCCCACCTGGTACACGCGATTCTCGTAACTGTTGAGCGCGAGCATTCGGCCATCCGTGCGGCGGTTGGCCGGAATCAGCACGCCATCGACGGCGTCGAGCACGCATTCGGGCGTCAGGCGCGCGTACGGCGCGGCTTGCTGCTCGCTGGAATCGCCGGGACCGTAAGGCTCGCCCGGGATAAAAGAAGGATCGTCATTCATACCCGCAATTGTGCCTCTTGCGGGCAGCGCCTGCGAGCGCGGCGTATTCACGACGACACGACAGGCACGAGGAACACGACGAACACAAACGCACGGCGCGCAACGCTGCGACGAGACGCGGCACGCCTCGTCAACGTGTCACAGGGCCCAGGCTCAGTGGATCTGCGTGCCGGCGGGCATGACGTGCTCGCCCGTATCGATCAGATCTTCGAGAAAAAAGGGCTCGGTGTTGAGCTGCGCCGACGAGCCAGGCTCCCCGGCATACCAGGTCACCATCGCCATGTCGCCGAGAATGCGCATCACGATGCCGCGCGCGCCCTGTGGCACGGCGATATGAACGGTACGGACAATAGAACCGATTTGCATGATGTTTCCCCGTTACCTCGCTACCTTCGCCGGCTCCCTCGAAGGAAGACCGGTCGGCATGCTGACAAAAAAACCGATGCGCACCAACCGTTGTGCGCGCATCCAAACGTGCCCCGGGCGACCCGCTCTTTGCGCGCGCTCACGCACGGCCCGACCCTTGGCATCCCCATTGTTGCTTGTTTGAGCGCATGAGCAAAGCGAAAAAATAGGGGGGTGTATCAAAGGCGTCGTGCAGATACCGCCTTTCGCCGTCACAACCGCGCCCTGCCTCGTTCACACAACTTACGAAAGCCTGACTGTAACAGATGGTAAACCCCATTCTCCGCGCCCTTGCTAGGGCAGTCCCTGGAAAAGTACGCTGATGCATGGTGACTGGCGCTATAGTCCTGTCCCAACCGTGCACCACAAAGGCCCGGCGCAGCACAGGCAAAGACCTTACGCACGCCATAATAGCCGGCCACGATACCGATAACCTAAACGCTCGCCATCGCGGCCAGACCAGCCGCGCGAGCCACACTCCGCCACCAGCGAAGGAACCTGCCGTTCCATGTGGATCGTTCGACTCGCGCTCAAGCGCCCGTACACGTTCGTCGTGCTCGCGTTGCTGCTCTTGATCGTCGGACCGCTGACGATTCTGCGCACGCCCACGGACATCTTTCCGAACATCGACATCCCGGTGCTCTCGGTGATCTGGACCTACACGGGCCTGCCCGCCGACGAAATGGAAAAGCGCATCGTGCTCAACTACGAGCGCGGCCTTTCCGTGGCGGTGAACGATATCGAGCACACCGAATCGACGTCGCTCAACGGCATCGCGGTCGTGAAGATCTTCTTCCAGCCGCATGCCAATATCCAGGAAGCGCTCGCCGAAGTCACCGCGCTGTCGCAGGCGCAGCTGCGCTCGCTGCCGCCGGGCATCCAGCCGCCGTTCATCCTGCGCTACAACGCCTCGACGGTGCCGATCCTGCGCCTGTCGCTCTCCTCGCCGCAGCTCACCGAGCAGGAGTTGTTCGACTACGGCAACAACTTCCTGAAAACGCAGCTCGCCACCGTGCCGGGCGCCTCCGCCCCGCTGCCCTATGGCGGCAAGCAGCGGCAGATCATGGTCGACATCAACCAGCGCGCGCTGCAGCAGCACAATCTCTCGCCCATGGACGTGGTGAACGCCATCAGCGCGCAGAACCTGATCCTGCCCTCGGGCACGGCGAAAATAGGCGCCACCGAATATTCGGTGACGATGAACGCAAGCCCCGACAGCTTAGCGGGCTTGAACGACATTCCCGTGAAAACCACGGAAAGCGGCACGATCTACATCCGCGACGTGGCGCACGTGCGCGATGGCTACGTGCCGCAAACCAACATCGTGCGCGTGGACGGTCAGCGCGCCTCGCTCCTCACCATCAACAAGAGCGGCAACACGTCCACGCTCGAAATCGTCGATCGCATCAAGGAGATGATGCCGACGCTGCGCAATCTCGTGCCGCCATCGCTCAATATCGATCCGGTCGCGGACCAGTCTCTCTTCGTGCGCGCCTCGGTGCAGGGCGTGCTGCGCGAAGCGCTCATCGCCGCGGCGCTCACGGCGCTCATGATTCTGCTGTTTCTCGGCAACTGGCGCGCCACGCTCATCATCGCGATCTCGATTCCGCTTTCGATGATCACCTCGGTCATCGTGCTCGCGGCGCTCGGCGAGACGATCAACATCATGACGCTCGGCGGGCTCGCGCTCGCGGTGGGTATTCTCGTTGACGACGCAACGGTCGCCATTGAGAACATCAGCCAGCAACTGGAGCAAGGCAAGACGCTGGAACAGTCGATTCTCGACGGCGCGCAGCAGATCGCGATTCCCACGCTCGTCTCCACGCTCTCCATCTGCATCGTGTTCGTGCCGATGTTCCTGCTCACGGGCGTGGCGCACTACCTCTTCATCCCGCTCGCGGAAGCCGTGGTGTTCGCGATGCTGGCCTCGTACTTCTTCTCGCGTACGCTCGTGCCCACGCTCGCGAAGTACCTGATGCGCCATCATCACAAGGCCGCCGACCTGCATCACGTGCATGGCGCGACGCGCAATCCGTTCATGCGCGTGCATCTCGCGTTCGAGCGCGGCTTCGAGGGGCTGCGCGAGCGCTATCGCGTGTTTCTCGCGGCGCGCGTGAAGCATCCCGTGTGGTTCGTCGTGGCGTTTCTCGCCTGCTGTGGCGCGTCGCTGCTGCTCATGCCGTTCCTCGGGCGCGACTTCTTTCCGCAAGTCGATGCAGGCACCATCGCGCTGCACGTGCGCGCGAAAACCGGCATGCGTGTGGAGGAAACCGCCGTGCTCGTCGATCGTATCGACAAGCGCGTGCGCACGCTGATTCCGCCGGACGAGCTGCATTCGATCATCGACAACATCGGCCTGCCGGTTTCGGGCATCAACCTCTCGTACAGCAACACGGGCACCATCGGCACCTCGGACGCCGACGTGCTGATCTCGCTGAACGAGGATCACCACGCCACCGCCGGTTACGTGCGCCTGCTGCGCCGCACGCTCAACGACGAGTTCCCGGGCGTGCAGTTCGCCTTCCTGCCCGCCGACATCGTGAGCCAGACGCTGAACTTCGGCATGCCGTCGCCCATCGACGTGCAGATCGTGGGCCGCGACGTGGCCGGCAACCGCGCGTTCGCGGCGAAGCTGCTGTCGCGCTTGCGCGGCGTGCCCGGCTTCGTCGACGCGCGCATCCAGCAACCCTCCGACCTGCCGCGCATCTTCATCGACGTCGACCGCACGCGCGCGCAGCAGGCGGGCTTCACGCAGAAGGATGTGGCAAGCGATCTGCTCATCACGCTCTCGGGCAGCCAGCAGACTACACCCACGTTCTGGCTCAATCCGATCAACGGCGTGAGCTACAACGTCGTGACCGAAGCCCCGCAATACACGATCGATTCGCTGCAGTCGCTCGCCAACATTCCGCTCACCGCGAACGGCCGCAGCAATATCCTCGGCTCGCTCGCGAGCATGCAGCGCGTATCGGGCGACGCGGTCGTCACGCACTACAACGCGCAGACCACCATCGACATCTACGGCACCGCCGACGGGCGCGACCTGGGCGCCGTTTCCGACGACATCGCGAAGATCATCGACCAGACGCGCAGCGAACTGCCGAAGACATCGAGCATCCAGCTACGCGGCCAGGTGCAGACGATGAACGATTCGTTCTCCGGACTGTTCGGTGGTCTCATCTTCGCGATCGTGCTCGTATATCTGCTGATCGTCGTGAACTTCCAGTCGTGGCTCGATCCGTTCATCATCATCACCGCGTTGCCGGGCGCGCTCGCAGGCATCGTCTGGATGCTGTTCCTCACGCACACCACGCTTTCCATTCCCGCGCTCACGGGCGCGATCATGTGTATCGGCATTGCCACGGCGAACTCCATTCTCGTCATCAGCTTCGCGCGCGAGCAGTTGCGACTGCACGGCGACGCGGCGCGCGCCGCGATCGAAGCGGGCTACACGCGTTTTCGCCCGGTGCTCATGACAGCGCTCGCCATGGTGATCGGCATGGTGCCGATGGCCATCGGCCTTGGCGAAGGCGGCGAGCAGAACGCGCCGCTCGGGCGCGCCGTGATCGGCGGCCTCGCGGTGGGCACGCTCGCCACGCTGATCTTCGTACCCGTGGTGTTCTCGCTCATCTACCGCAAGCTCGGCGAGCGCCGCCAGCGCGCCAGTGAAAACGTGGTGCCCAAATCATGAATACCCTGTCATGACGAATCATTCGCAAACGCCCCCGCCGCAAGAGCCGCATCGCCCACATCAATCGCGGCGCTGGCCCCTCGTGCTCGCCGCGCTCGTCGTGATCGGGCTCGCCGCGCAGGGCATCTGGTCGCGCCACAGCGCGCATGCGGCGCTCGAACGCGATGCGAAAACCGCGAGCACGCTTTCCGTGCAGGTGGTCACGCCGCAGCGCTCAACACGCGCGCTCGACCTCGTGTTGCCCGGCAACGTACAGGCGTTTCTCGACACGCCGATCTACGCGCGAACGAACGGTTATCTGCGCAAGTGGTACTTCGACATCGGCGCGCACGTGAAGGCGGGCCAGTTGCTCGCCGAAATCGACGCGCCCGAAGTGGATGACCAGTTGCGTGCCGCGCGCGCCGATCTCGCCAATGCCGAAGCCAATTACGCGCTCGCGAAAACCACCGCCGACCGCTGGACGCAGATGCTGCAAACGCGCTCGGTGGCCAAACAGGACACCGACGAAAAAGTCGGCGACATGCTCGCGAAGAAGGCCACGCTCGATTCCGCGCGCTTCAACGTCTCGCGGCTCTCGCAACTGCAGTCGTACGAACGCGTGACGGCGCCCTTCGACGGCATCGTCACCGCACGCAACGTGGACGTGGGCGCGCTCATCGACGCGGGCAACGGCGGCACCTCGCAGAAGGAACTGTTCCATCTCGCGCAGGCCGACCGGCTGCGCGTGTATGCGAACGTGCCGCAGGCTTACGCGCAGCAGATCCGCGTGCAGCAGCATGCGTACCTCACGCTCAACGAGGAGCAGGGCAAGCACTTTCCAGGCATCGTCGCGCGCACGGCGGGCGCGGTCGATGCGCAGCAACGCACGATGCTCGTGGAAGTCGACGTGGACAACCGCAGCGGCGAGTTGCTGCCCGGCGCTTATGCGCAGGTCCACTTCGCGCTCGACGGCTCGGCCACGCCGATGACGCTGCCCGGCAACGCCTTCCTGTTCCGCCCGGACGGCGTGAAGGTGGCGACCGTCGATGCGCAAAACCGCGTGAAGCTCGTCAAGGTCACGCTCGGCACCGACTTCGGCACGCGCGTCGCGGTGGCGGCGGGGCTTACGGGCGATGAGCGCGTGATCGTCAATCCGCAGGACGCGATCGTCGACGGTACGCCGGTGCGCATCGTGCAGCCGCACGGCGAGCATGAGGCAGGTGCGGCACATGGCGCGAGCGGTGCGAGCAATTCCGCGCAAACGCAGGGCGAATGATGGAGCACGCACGCGTTCGACTTCTCACGTTGGCCATGCTTGGGGCGCTCGGCGCCTGCACGGTCGGCCCCGACTACGTGCGCCCGGCCATGCCCGTGGCCGCGACGTTCAAGGAACTCGAAGGCACGGGCTGGACGATTGCGCAGCCCGCGGACCACGCGTCGCGCGGCGCGTGGTGGACGATCTACGAGGACCCCACGCTCGACGCACTCGAAGCCCAGGTCGAGAGCGCGAACCAGAACGTGCAGGCCGCACAGGCGCACTTTCGCGCGGCGCGCGCGAACGTCGCGCAGCAGCGTTCGAGCTTTTTTCCGCTCGTGACGGCGAGCGGCGACTATTCACGCTACCGCACCTCGCAGAACGTCCTGTTCACGTCGAAGGCCGGTCAAACGATCAACGATTACGCCGTCGGCATCGACGCGACATGGGAACCCGATATCTGGGGCCGCGTCGCGCGCAACGTCGAGGCCGCCCGCGCGAATGCGCAGGCGAGCGCCGCCGACATGCAGGCCGTGCTGCTCTCCATGCAGGCCGAACTCGCGACCGACTACTTCGAGCTGCGCGGCATCGACCGCGAACGGCAGTTGCTCGACGACACGATCAAGGCCTATCGCGAATCGCTCGAACTGACGCAGCATCGCTACGCGGGCGGCATCGCCACCGACGCGGATGTGGGCCAGGCGCAAACGCAGTTGCAGACCACCGAGGCGCAAGCGATCGATCTCGGCGTGCAGCGCGCGCAGCTCGAACATGCCATTGCGATTCTCATCGGGCAGTCGCCTTCCACGTTCACGCTCGCAGCCGCGCCTAAGGAGGCCTACACGGTGCGCGCGATCGCGAGCCCGCCAGGCGTGCCCTCCACGCTGCTCGAACGACGCCCCGACATCGCCGCTGCCGAGCGCCGCATGGCCGCCGCGAATGCGCAAGTGGGCGTGGCGACGGCGGCGTTCTTCCCGAGCCTCATACTTGCCGTCACGGGCGGCCTGGAGGCGACCAACTTCAGCCAGTGGCTCGTCGCGCCCGCGCGCTTCTGGTCGCTCGGACCGACGCTCGCGGGCACGCTGATCGACTTCGGCGGGCGCGAGGCGGTGCGCAACGAAGCGCGCGCCCAGTACGACGAGAACGTGGCGCAGTACCGCCAAACGGTGCTCGACGCCTTCGGCGACGTCGAAGACAACCTCGCGGCGCTGCGCGTGCTGGAGCAGGAGGCGGCGGCCCAGGACCGCGCGGTGGACGCCGCGCAGCGCACGCTCGTCACGATCAACAATCGCTATCTCAGCGGCGCGATTACGTACCTCGACGTGGTCGTCGCGCAAACCACGGCGCTCACCAACGAACGCCAGGCCGTGGCGATCTCGCGCCGGCGCATGGCAGCGAGCGTCGCGCTCGTGAAGGCGCTGGGCGGCGGCTGGAGCGCGGCGGATTTGCCGAGCGATGCGGCACTCGCCCACCCGGACGACGCGCAAAAAGCGCAGCCCGCCAGCGGGCCACAAGGCGCTTCGGCGAGCGAGCCGAGCGCGGCTCGCAGCGCGCAGCCGGGTACGTCGCGGGCACCGGGCTAAAGCGGCCACGCGGTTAAGCCTGGCAGCGCCGGGCACCCGGCCTGCGGCGCTCGACAACGCCGTTCGCCCAACAGGCGTATCGTTGCGCCTTTGCAATTTGCTGGAGATCGAGCCGTGACTGCATCACCGGGCGCCCCGCGCAATTCCGCGCCCTCCGCCGTTCCGTACATCGAACGCGGCACCCCCGAATTCTGGCGTGCGAGCCTCGCGCTGCTGTTCGCCGGCTACGCCACCTTTTCGCTTCTCTACTGCGTGCAGCCGCTCCTGCCCGCGTTCTCCGAAACCTTCGGCGTGAGCCCCGCGCAGAGCAGCCTTTCGCTCTCGTTCACCACGGCGGCGCTCGCCATCGCGATCTTCGTCGCCGGCTTCGTCTCTGAAGGCTGGAGCCGGCGCGGCATGATGACCGCGTCACTGTGCGCCTCGTCGCTGCTCACGCTCGCCACCGCCTTCGTGCCGCACTGGCATCAGTTGCTCGTGCTGCGCACGCTCCAGGGCATCGCGCTGGGCGGCGTGCCCGCCGTGGCCATGGCCTGGCTCGCCGAGGAAATGCACCCGGACGGCCTCGGCCTTTCGATGGGCCTTTACGTGGGCGGCACGGCCATCGGCGGCATGGCCGGGCGCGTGATCACGGGCATCGTCACCGACCTGTTCGGCTGGCGCGCGGCAGTCGCCGTGATCGGCGTGCTCGGGCTTGCCTCCATGTTCGCGTTCCGCTCACTCCTGCCGCCCTCGCGCCACTTCGTGCCGAAAAGCGGCCTGGGTTTCGCGCATCACCGCGCGGCGCTATTGCGCCATTTCGCGCGGCCGGGACTGCCCATGCTGTTCGCCATGGGCTTCGTGCTGATGGGCAGCTTCGTCACGCTCTACAACTACATCGGCTACCGGCTGATCGCGCCGCCTTATCACATGAGCCAAGCGGCGATCGGCGCGATTTTCCTCGTCTACCTGACCGGCGTGGTCGCTTCGCCGTGGTCGGGCCGCATGGCCGACACCTTCGGGCGCGGTCGCGTGCTGATCGCCAGTCTCGCGCTGATGCTCACGGGCGTCGTGCTCACGCTGTTCGCGCCGCTCACTGCCATTGCGGCGGGCATCGCCTGCTTGACGATTGGTTTCTTCGCTGGGCATGCGGTGGCGAGCGGCTGGGTCGGACGGCTCGCGCGCGAAGCGAAGGGCCAGGCCGCTGCGCTTTACCTGCTGGCCTACTACCTCGGCTCGAGCGTGATGGGTTCAATCGGCGGGCACTTCTGGACTGCGGCAGGCTGGGGCGGCGTGGCCGGCCTCGTGATCGTGCTGCTGGTCGCGGGGCTCGCGCTGGCGCTCAAGCTGCGAGCGCGCGAGCGCGCTGGAGCCGCCTGAGCCGCGATATCGCCCGGCGCGGCACGCAGCGTGCGCACTTGTATTCTTGTGCGCCGCGCGCTGCTGCAACCGAAAGGCGTCCGTAATATTCTGACGACTCGCGATTTGAGCCCTGCGCGCATCGCACCGACGCGGAACTCCCCCTCAGGCGGGCTTTTGCGGCGCGGCATGCGCTTCAGGGGGAGCCTCACGGCGCACACGCGTGCCGCTACGCTCGCCGCCCTCACCTATACTCGATTTCAGGCCCGGGGCCGCAGCATCATGCCGTTGGCATGACGACGAGAACGACAACCGTTGCGAGCCTTCGTCGCCCATACGATAAGGAGACGAGCATGGAAGGTTATTTCACGATCGGCGATTTCGTGATGATCATCCCGATGGCCCTCGCTGGCGCGCTCTTTCTTGGCGCGGTGCCGTGCGCGACGGAATTCAGACACAACACGCTGCGCGTGATCGGCGCGCTGATCGGTGTGCTCGCGGCCGTTGCGCTTGTCGAGACGCTGCCAGCGCTGATGTAGCGCACGATTCCCGTCCACTTCGCACGCACGGCGGCTCGCGATGAGTCGATGCGCGCCGGCGCCGAAGTGACGAAGCCGCATCCTCGCCGCACAACACGCAGCGGCACGCGCGCACGCGCGCCATTCGCTCGCACCATCCTTCTTAGCCGGGATCGACGCCCGGCTGCAATCCCTTGAACTGACGCAACGCGGCGGCGAGATAGCCCGCTCGCGACGCCATGCCTGCGGCCTCTTCGGCGTGCGCGAGTGCGGGCAGCGCCGTCCACGGCAGCGTCGGATGCAGATGATGCTGGCGATGCAGATGATGATTCATCAGCAGCACGCCCAGAGCGCGCGGCACGCGAAAGTCCCGCGCGCGGCCCGGTTCGTCGAGCGCGACCCCGTAGTGCGGCAGGTTATCGGCTACCGATAGCCACAGTCCTCGCAGGTACATGGCCGCGAGCAGCACAGGCCAGGCCTTGCCGTACAGCACGAACGAAGCTGCGTAAAGCGCGAGCGAGGCGAGCCAGTCGCGCCGCGCGCGGCGGCGCCTCACGGGATCAGCGGCATGGTTGGCGAAGAGCCGCTGCACCTGCACGCCTTCGCGGCCGTGCGCGCCCACGCCGCGCGCAATGATGGCGCGTGCGAGCCGCACAGGCATGAAAGCCAGCAGCGGCAGCAGTAGTTCGGCCAGGTACAGGCCGCCCATCAGCCGCGCGTAATACGAAACACGACGACGCCAGCGCGAGCCGCTCGCGACGTGCATGTCGTGCACATCGGGCCGGTCGAACGGCTCGCGCGTGAAGCGGTGATGCATCAGGTGTCCGAAACGTACGGCGTCGAACGGCATCGCCAGACCGATCGCCAGCGCGCGGGCGAGCCACTCGTTCGCGCGCCGGTCGCGCGCGAGTTGCCCGTGTATGCCTTCGTGGATGAGCCCCCAGTGGATCGGCGTGGCCAGCACGACGGGCGCAAGCGTTGCCAGCAGGGCGAGCATCGGGCCGCCTGCCGCGTCCAGCAAAAGCGGCAAGCCGATGAGTTCGTAGCACAGCGCCGTGAACGCAAAGGCGATCAGCGCGGCATTCGTGCGGGCCGCCGTTGCGGGCTGCGGCGGCCGCATCGCACGTTCGGGCCGCCCGGCGGGTTCGGCGCGCGTGGCGGGAGGGGAAAGCGCTTCGGATTCGGCGCTCAAGGACTCCATGGTGATTCCTCGCAGCAAAGGCAGCCGCGACGTTAGCAGGGCCACATGACAAAGCGAAGAACGGCGCGCCGTGTGGCCGCGGGACGCAGTTGCCCGATCATTCGCGCATAAAAAAACCGCCTCGCGAGGAGGCGGTTCTTCGTGCCGTGAAGCGTGGCTCAGACGCGCTGATCGGTCGACGGCTTCTCCCACAGGTTCACGCCGCCTTCAGTCGCATAGCGGTCGATCTCCGCGAGTTCTTCCTTCGAAAACTCCAGATTCTTCAACGCCGCGACGTTCTCGCGCACCTGCTCCGCGCGGCTCGCGCCGATCAGGGCCGAGGTCACGCGGCCGCCACGCAGCGTCCAGGCGATCGCCATCTGCGCGAGGCTCTGGCCGCGGCGCAGCGCGAGGTCGTTGAGCTTGCGCACGTGCTCGATGTTCTGCGCGCTCAGGTGCTCGCTCTTGAGCGAGCCGCCGCCCGGGCGGTTCACGCGTGCGTCTTCGGGCACGCCGTTCAGGTATTTGTTCGTGAGCACACCCTGCGCGAGCGGCGTGAACGCGATGCTGCCCGTGCCCAGGTCCTCGAGCGTGTCGAGCAGTTCTTCCTCGACCCAGCGGTTGAGCATGTTGTACGACGGCTGGTGAATCAGCAGCGGCACCTTGTATTCGGCGAGCAGCCTGGCCATCTCGCGCGTCTTGGCCGGCGAATACGACGAGATGCCGACATACAGCGCCTTGCCCTGCTGCACGGCCGTGGCCAGCGCACCCGCCGTTTCCTCGAGCGGCGTTTCCACGTCGAAGCGATGCGAATAGAAGATGTCGACGTAGTCGAGGCCCATGCGCTGCAGGCTCTGGTCGAGGCTCGCGAGCACGTACTTGCGCGAGCCGCCGCCCTGGCCGTACGGGCCCGGCCACATGTCCCAGCCCGCCTTCGACGAGATCAGCAGCTCGTCGCGGTACGGACGGAAATCATCCTTGAAGATGCGCCCGAAGTTCGTTTCGGCGCTGCCGTACGGCGGGCCGTAGTTGTTCGCGAGGTCGAAGTGCGTGATGCCGAGATCGAACGCGGTGCGCAGGATGTCGCGCTGGGTCGAGATCGGCGTGGTATCGCCGAAGTTGTGCCACAGACCGAGCGACAGTGCGGGCAGCTTGAGCCCCGACTTGCCGCAAAAGCGGTACTGCATGTCCGAATAGCGTTCTGAGGCTGCTTCGTAAGCCATGGTGATCCTCGGCGAAAACGGGTAGTGAGCGAATGGATGGGTGCGGGCGCGCTGCGGGGCGCGCCGCTCGCGTGAGGCAGCTATGTTAGCCAATCCGTCCAAGCCGTGCAGATGCCCACTATGCGGGAAAGGCGATGAAAGGCGATGCACGGAGAATGAGCGCGCGCGTCAGGCCACTGTCAAAACCGCACCCTGGACGCGCCACGGCCACTCGCCTACACTGCGGCGTCCATCCTTTGCGAGAGGTTGTTCATGGCCAAAGCGATTTCGATCGCGCTCATCGCCTGCGGCGTCGTCCTGTTGTACTTCGGCGGCCAGTCGCTCCATTCGTTCGCGAACGACATGTCGCGCCTCTTCACCGGCGCGCCCACCGACCGCACGATCCTCTTGATTGGGGGCGGCATCGCCGCGACGCTCGCGGGCATCACCGGACTGGCGATGTCGGGGCGCCGGCGCTAAGCAAACGCAACGCAGCGCCGGCTCAGAACTTCACCTCGGGCTTCGACGCCGAGCGCGTGCCCGGCAGCGGCACGTTGCTCGCGCCGTGATACGTGTACACGAGCGAAAACTTCACCTGATCGCTCTGGTTCTGCCCCGCCGAATGCAGCGTGTTGCAGTGGAAGAAGACCACATCGCCAGCGGCGAGCGTCGGGGCGATCGCGCGGTCGATCCACGCCTTGTTCTCCGGCAGGTCGGCGCGGAAGAATTTCGCGGAGTCGAAACGATCCGAGGTGAACGGCGCGTCGTGCGAGCCCGGCACGAACCACAGGCCGCCGTTTTCCATCTTCTCCGGCCCGAGCGCGAGCCAGACCGAAACGAGGTCGTCGCGCTCGAACGACCAGTAGCGCACGTCGCGGTGCCAGCCCGTGAGGCTGCCGTAGTGCGGGTGCTTCGTCATCATGCAGTTGTGATGCGCGCGCGACAGGACCGGCTCTTCGCCGAAATACAACTCCATCCACCCCGCGATTTCCGGCGACGTGGCCCATTCGCGATACAGCGCGTGGCGCGAGTAGGCGTCGAGCAGGCGCCGCACCGTATGGCCGCCGGGGGCGTCCTTCGATTCGGGCGCGCCGGGGTAGCGCAAGTCGGCTTCGAATTCGAGCGGCGCGGCGGCCTCGTGCAACTGCTCCTGCGCCACCCGCTTGATCGCCTCGCAGCGCTCGGGCGAGACGAGCCCCGGCACGACCACGAAGCCGCGCTCGCGCAGCGCCTGTACCTGTTCTTTCTTTGAATGGACTGACATGGGACTTCCGTTAAGCGATCTCGATGCGAGCCAGGGCCGCAGCCTGCGTTCGTGGTTTCGCTAAACGACAAGGCTGAGGCGCCAACGCTTCGATTGTAAAGCGTGCTGGCACGGCGGGAAGGACCACGCGGTCACACGACGTGGCTCCATGCGCGGCGCCGATCGAACCGCACGCGAATGGCGCGCGCGCACCGCGATGAGGACAAAGGGTGGGATCGTATGCATCAAAGACGCGCAGGGCCGGGTATTAACCGACTTTCTGCGGTCACGATTCGCGTGTAGCCTGTCGCGCATGTTGTTTTACTTCGCCGAATTCTCATCGCACGGACGGATCGCCGTGAACGCCTTGCCGCACAAGGCGCTCCAACAGAAGAATCCGTCGCGTCGCGTCCCACGCCGCGCCATGCGGCCCGTCTCCCGTCCACCCAGACCGTGATGCCCTGGAAGACAGGCACGTTTGCTGCTCGATGCAAAGCGTCGCGCAAGGCGCACCTCGAACCCGATTGCTCAACCGCCATGCCTACCCTCTTCGATACTCAACGCATGACCCACGCCGCCCATACCGCCCTGAAAGCGGCACGCCCCGCCCGCCGTCATCTGGTGCGCGCACTGCGCCACCATGCCGCGCGCACCCGCGCGCTCGCACAACAGGTGCGCGAGACGAAGCCCGTCGACAGCATGCGCACCTGGTTCCACTCGTTCTTCGCCGTGCTGCGCATGCGCTCGGGCACGCGCCACTTCTCGCTGCGCACGCTGCTCTATCGTCCGAACGCGCCGCTGCGCACGCTCGCCGCGCCCGCCACGGTTCATGTGGCGCGCAGCACGCGCAAGCCGCGCCGCATGGGCGCGAGCAGCACGGGCTGGTTCGGCTTCGCGATGCGCTAAGGCCCGCGCGCGACCCACGCCGCGCAGTCCGCAGAAAACAAAAACCCCGCACGGGCTTGCGCCCTGCGGGGTTTTTCTTTGCATCGCTTCGCGCTAACCGGCGTTGCCACCGGCCAGCGCAATACGAGCTTGCGAACGCTTACGCGATGGCTGCGCTCACCGGCTCCGTGCCAGCGGCCTCGGCCAGTGCGAGCGCGCGGTCGGTCGCTTCCCACGAGAATTCCGGCTCTTCGCGGCCGAAGTGGCCATAAGCGGCGGTCTTTTCGTAGATCGGGCGCAGCAGGTCGAGCATCTGGATGATGCCCTTCGGACGCAGATCGAAGTGCTCACGCACGAGCTTCGTGATGGTCGCGTCCGAAACCTTGCCGGTGCCGAACGTGTTGACCATGACCGAAGTCGGTTCAGCCACACCGATCGCGTACGAAACCTGGATCAGGCAGCGCGACGCGAGGCCAGCGGCCACGATGTTCTTTGCGACGTAACGGCCTGCGTAAGCAGCCGAACGGTCCACCTTCGACGGATCCTTGCCCGAGAACGCGCCGCCGCCGTGCGGGGCGGCGCCGCCGTACGTGTCGACGATGATCTTGCGGCCCGTGAGACCGCAATCGCCCTGCGGGCCGCCGATGACGAAGCGGCCGGTCGGGTTCACGAGGAACTTGATGTCGCCCTTGATCAGCTCGGCCGGCAGCACCGGCTTGATGACTTCCTCGATCACGGCTTCGCGCAGTGTGCCGAGGTCGATGTCCGGCGAGTGCTGCGTGGAGAGCACGACGGTGTCGATGGCGTGCGGCTTGCCGTCGACGTAGCGGATCGTGACCTGCGACTTCGCGTCCGGACGCAGCCAGGGCAGACGGCCGTCGCGGCGAAGATTCGACTGGCGCTCGACCAGACGGTGCGAAAGGTGGATCGGCAGCGGCATCAGCTCGGGCGTTTCGTCGCACGCATAGCCGAACATCAGACCTTGGTCACCTGCACCCTGGTCGAGGTTGTTGTCGTGCGCGCGATCCACGCCCTGGGCGATATCCGGCGACTGCTTGTCGTAAGCGACGAGCACCGCGCAGCCGCGGTAGTCGATGCCGTAGTCAGTGTTGTCGTAACCGATGCGCTTGATCGTGTCGCGCGCGACCTGGATGTAGTCGACGTTGGCCGTCGTGGTGATTTCACCGGCGAGCACGACGAGACCCGTGTTGCACAGCGTTTCCGCTGCAACGCGCGAGTATTTGTCTTGCGTGAGGATGGCGTCGAGGATCGCGTCCGAGATCTGGTCGGCGACCTTGTCCGGGTGGCCTTCGGAGACGGATTCGGAGGTAAAGAAATAGTCGTTTGCCACGTGTCAGGCTCCTTGTAGCTGGTGACGGTTGAGTTCACGTAGCCAGCTTCGGGAGCTTTGAAGCGGCGACGCTTTAGCGGAATTGCTGCCCGGTTGCCGTGCATCACGGTCATCCGGCTTCGCCCCGCAAGTTGTCTATTAACTCGGCGAAGCCCTTATTATAGCGACTTCCTTAAATTGTCGCAGAGTCTCCCCCGCGTGCCGTTCATCGCCCTCTCCACTGTTCGCAAGCCTTACCGCGGAGTCGCCGCATGCTAGGCAAACTCGGCTCCCGTTTCGCCATCGGCTTGCTCAAACTGTTCGCGATCCTGCCCTATGGCTTCGTCGCGCGCCTGGGCGACGGCCTCGGTTGGCTGCTCTACAAAATCCCGAGCCGCCGCAAGCGCGTCGTTCATACGAATCTGCGCCTGTGCTTTCCCGAGTGGAGCGACGAAAAGCGCGAGGAAGTCGCGGGGCTGCACTTCCGTCACGCCATTCGCAGCTACATGGAGCGCAGCGTGCAATGGTTCGCCTCGGCGAAGAAACTCGAACAGATCGTCGAACTCGACAGCGAGATCGATCTCACCGATCCGAACCTGCCGCCCACGCTCTTCCTCGGCTTGCATTTCGTGGGCATCGAGGCGGGTTCCATGTTCCTCAATTACTCGCTGCACCGGCCCTGCGGCTCGCTCTACCAGCCGTTCTCGAACCCCGAGTTCGAAGCCGCGGCCAAGGCGGGACGCAGCCGTTTCGGCGCGGAAATGGTGAGCCGCGCGGACAGCGCGCGCGCTGTGCTGCGCTGGCTGCGCGACAAAAAGCCCGTGATGCTCGGCGCCGATATGGACTACGGCATGCGCAATTCCACGTTCGTGCCCTTCTTTGGCGTGCCGGCGTGCACGCTCACGGCGGTCGGGCGTCTGGCGAAGGTGGGTCATGCGCAGGTCGTACCGTTCATCGGCGAGGTGTTGCCCAATTACAAGGGTTATCGGCTGAAAGTGTTCAAACCTTGGGAAAATTATCCGACCGGCGACGACGATCTCGACGCGCGCCGCATGAACGCTTTCCTCGAAGAACAGATTCCGCGCATTCCTGAGCAGTATTACTGGGTCCACAAGCGCTTCAAGACGCGGCCGCCGGGCGAACCCAGCGTCTACAACTGAGCGTTGCGCACCCGTCGAGGCCCGGGTTTTCGCCCGGGCCTCGCTTACAATGACGGCATGAAACTCAAATTCACCAAGATGCACGGCGCGGGCAACGACTTCGTCGTGCTCGACGGCTACAGCCAGGACCTCGCGCTCACGCCCGAGCGCGTGCGCGCGCTCGCCGACCGCCACTTCGGCATCGGCGCGGACCAGTTGCTGCTGGTCGAGAAGCCGACCGTGGAAGGCGTGGACTTCCGTTATCGCATCTTCAATTGCGACGGCGGCGAGGTCGAGCACT
This sequence comes from Paraburkholderia flagellata, assembly GCF_021390645.1. Taxonomy (GTDB): domain Bacteria; phylum Pseudomonadota; class Gammaproteobacteria; order Burkholderiales; family Burkholderiaceae; genus Paraburkholderia; species Paraburkholderia flagellata. The sequence continues at coordinate 68,301 of NZ_JAJEJT010000001.1, read as the reverse complement.
GCGGCAACGGCGCGCGCTGCTTCGTGAAATTCGTGCGCGACCGCAAGCTCACCAGTTCGAACCGCGTGCGCGTGCAAGTGCAGAAGGGCACGATCACGCTCGTCGTGCAGGAAAACGGTGAAGTCGTCGTCGACATGGGCCGCCCCGAGTTCGAACCCGCGCACGTGCCGTTCAACGCGAACGGCCTTGAAGGCCGCCGCGAAGGCAACGACACGCTGTGGCCGCTCGATGTGAACGGCGCACGGCATTGGGTGTCGGTCGTCTCGATGGGCAACCCGCACGCGGTGCAAGTCGTCGAAGACGTCGAAGCGTACCCGGTGAAGGCAGAAGGCGCAGTCGTCGAAACGCATGCGCGCTTCCCGAACAAAGTGAATGCCGGTTTCATGGAGATCGTTTCGCGCAACGAAGTGAAGCTGCGCGTATTCGAGCGCGGCGCAGGCGAAACGCTCGCGTGCGGCACGGGCGCGTGCGCGGCCGTGTCGGCGGGCATTCGCCGCGGGCTGCTCGACACGCCCGTGAAGGTGCATACGCATGGCGGCGTGCTGACCATCGCATGGGACGGCGCGCGCGACGAATCCGCCGCGCTCACCATGGCGGGTCCGGCCACCACGGTGTTCGAAGGCGAGATCGAGCTGGCCGACTAGCTCGCGCACTTCGCCCCGATGCGGGCCTTGCGGCGCGCGCAACGAGAGAACGTCGCGCCGCACGAAAACTCAAACGCATGACAGACTGCGCGCCGCCGTGCGCGCCTTACAACTACAACGCGTCCACAACATGAACGATCGCGAAGTTGCCGACTATCTGCTCGCCCACCCCGATTTTTTCGTTGAGCACGCCGAACTGCTCGCGACGATCAAGCTGGGCAATCCGCACGGCAAGGCTGCCGTCTCGCTGCAGGAGCGCCAGATGGAAATGCTGCGCGAGAAGAACAAGCATCTGGAGCGCCGTCTTTCGGAACTGCTGCGCTACGGCCACGAGAACGATTCGATCGCCGCGAAGTTCAACCGCTGGACCACGCGCATGATCGCGGAGCGCGATCCGCACGCGCTGCCGCGCTCCATCACGCAGAATCTGCGCGACGTGTTCGACATGCCGCAGGCCGCGCTGCGCGTGTGGGACGTGGCCGATGCCTACGGCCAGGCCGATTTCGCGCGCCAGACCGGCGAGGAGGTGCGCATCTTCGCGAACAGTCTCGACACGCCGTACTGCGGCGCGAACACCGGCTTCGAGGCCGCGCAATGGCTCGACTCGAGCGACGGCGCCGCCGAATCGGTCGCGATCATCGCGCTGCGCGCGCCCGCCGTGGCCTCCAACGACGCGCCACAAGGTGAAGCCTTCGGCCTGCTGGTGATGGGCTCGCCCGACCCGCGCCGCTTCCACGAAGGCATGGCCACCGACTTTCTCACGCAGATCGGCGCACTCGCGAGCGCGGCGCTCTCGCGCCTGCTGCCGCACTGACGCTCACCCAGGCCGCCACCGTGAACCCGACCGATCCGATCGCCGACTACCTCGCGATGCTCGAACACGAGCGGCGGCTCTCGGCGCACACGCTGCGCGGCTACACGCATGAACTCGACGAGCTGAAGAAGCTCGCCAACGGCAAGCCGCTCGAAACGGTCACGGCCGCGCAAGTGCGCGGCGCGGTGGCGCGCGCGCATGCGGGCGGCCTCTCGGCGCGATCCATCGCGCACCGGCTGTCGGCCTGGCGCGCCTTCTATCGCTGGCTCGCGGGCCGCATCGAAATAGACGCGAATCCTGTGGCCACCGTGCGTGCGCCCAAACGCGCCAAAACGCTGCCGAAGGCCCTTTCCGTCGACGACGCCACGCATCTCATGGAAGCGCCTGCCATCGCCGGCCTGGAAGCAGGCGGCCCCGAGGCGCTGCGCGACCGCGCGATGCTCGAGCTGTTCTACTCGTCGGGTCTGCGCCTCGCCGAACTCGTGGGGCTCGATGTGCGTTACGTGAAGCGCGACGGCTACGAATCGGCGGGTTGGCTCAAGCGCGACGCCGCCGAAGTCGAGGTGCTGGGCAAGGGCAACCGTCACCGCATGGTGCCGGTCGGACGCAAGGCGCTCGACGCGCTCGACGCCTGGCTCGCCGCCCGCAGCGCCTTTGTGAAGCACGACGACGCCCCGCTCTTTCTCTCCGTGCGCGGCAACCGCATGGCGCCCGGCGTGGTGCGCGAGCGCGTGAAGCGCGCCGCCATTGCCGCGGGCATTCCGGCGAACGTGCACCCGCACGTGCTGCGGCACTCGTTCGCCACGCATCTGCTGCAGTCGAGCGGCGACCTGCGCGCCGTGCAGGAACTGCTCGGCCACGCCAGCATCTCGGCCACTCAGGTCTACACGTCGCTCGACTTTCAGCATCTCGCGAAGGTCTACGACACCGCGCATCCGCGCGCCAAGAAGCGCGATTGAAGCGCCGCGGAGTACGCGCCACGTGGTTTGCAACGCCACGCTGCGCCTGCTCCGTCACCCAGCATTGAAGCCATCATGAATATCGTCACCCTCAAGCCGTCCAAAGAAAAATCCCTGCTGCGCCGCCATCCGTGGGTCTACGCGAACGCGATCGATCGCGTGGAAGGCAAGCCCGCGCCCGGCGCGACCGTCATCGTGCGCTCGGCCGATGGCCGCTTTCTCGGGCGTGCCGCATACAGCCCGCATTCGCAGATCCGCGCACGCGTGTGGAGCTTCGACGAAAACGAGCCGATCGACCATGCGTTTTTCAAGCGGCGCGTGCAACGCGCCGTGGCCGACCGGCGCGCGATGGTGAGCGGCACGGGCGCCGTACGCCTCATCTTCGGCGAGGCCGACGGCCTGCCGGGCCTGATCGTCGATTACTACATCGCAGACGATGCCGAGGGCCGCGGCCAGCTCGTGTGCCAGTTCATGGCGGCGGGCGTCGAGGCGTGGAAGGAAGCGATCGTGGTGGCGCTCACCTCGGCAACGGGCTGCCCGAACGTGTACGAGCGCTCGGACGTGTCGATCCGCGAGAAGGAAGGGCTCGAACAAATCACCGGCCTGCTCGCCGGCGACGAGCCGCCCGCCACGATCATCACGAGCGAGAACGGCGTGCGCTTTCACGTGGACGTGCGCAATGGCCACAAAACCGGCTTCTACGTGGACCAGCGCGACAACCGCGCGCTCGTGCAAACCTACGCGCGCGAGCGCGAGGTGCTCAACTGCTTTTGCTATACCGGCGGCTTCTCGCTAGCGGCCATGAAGGGCGGCGCGAAACGCGTGGTGTCGATCGACTCGTCGGGCGAGGCGCTCGCCACGGCGCAGAAAAACGTCGAGGCGAACGGCTTCGACGCGGCGCTTGCGACCTGGCTCGACGCCGACGCCTTCAAGACGCTGCGCCGCCTCTACGACGAAGGCGAGCGCTTCGACCTGGTGGTTCTCGATCCGCCCAAGTTCGCGGCCTCGCGCGAACACGTGGACCGCGCCGCGCGCGCCTACAAGGACATCAATCTCACGGGTTTCAAGCTGCTGCGTCCGGGCGGCCTGTTGTTCACGTATTCATGCTCGGGTGCGATCGATTCGGCGCTGTTCCAGAAGATCGTGGCGGGCGCCGCCGCCGACGCCAAGGTCGACGCGCGCATCCTCAAGCGCCTGGGCGCCGGCGTGGATCACCCGCTGCTCACGGCGTTCCCGGAAGGCGAATATCTGAAAGGCCTGCTGTTGCAAATCGCCTGAGACGGCCTTATTTGAGCCCTTTCGGCGGCGCGCCGGAGCGCCTTTCGAGCCTCTCGTTCGCGCCCCGATTTTGGCTCGGGCCCGGCCGCCGCATGCGGGCGCGGCGCAGATATGTTTCAATAGGAAGTTATGTTGTAACACTCGAAGGCAGCGACAGCACGAAGCGGCGCGCCTGAACGTACCCCTCGAACACCTACCAGGCAGACAGCATGGCAACCAGCATGATTCCCGTCACCATCCTGACCGGCTTTCTCGGCAGCGGCAAAACCACGCTGCTCAAGCGCATCCTGAACGAGAAGCACGGCATGAAGATCGCCGTGATCGAGAACGAGTTCGGCGAAGAGAACATCGACAACGAAATCCTCGTCCAGGACAGCACCGAGCAGATCATCCAGATGAGCAACGGCTGCATCTGCTGCACGATTCGCGGCGACCTCGCACGCGTGCTCGGCGACCTCGCGCAGCAAAAGCGCGACGGCAAGCTGGACTTCGACCGCGTGGTGATCGAAACCACGGGTCTCGCGAATCCGGGCCCGGTCGCGCAGACGTTCTTCATGGATAACGAGATCGCCGACGAATTCCTGCTCGACGCGATCATCACGCTCGTGGATGCCAAGCACGGCAACCATCAGCTCGACGAGCACGAAGTGGTGCAGCGCCAGGTGGGTTTCGCCGACCGCCTGTTCATCACGAAGGCCGACCTTGTCGACGAGAACGAACTCGCCGACCTGCGTCATCGCGTGCTGCACATGAACCCGAAGGCGCAGATCCGTCAGGTCAATTTCGGCGAAGCCGACATCAAGGAAGTGTTCGATCTGCGCGGCTTCAACCTGAACGCCAAGCTCGAAATCGACCCGGACTTCCTCGCCGAAGACGATCACGGTCATGACCATGATCACGACCACGCGCATGATCACGCGCATGATCACGATCACGCCGACTGCGACCACGATCACGGCCAGTGCAGCCACGAAGGCCACGACCACGGCCACCACCATCACGCTCACCACGACGACAAGATCAAGTCGTTCGTCTACCGCAGCGACCGCCCGTTCGATCCGAATCGTCTGGAAGACTTCCTCGGCGGCATCCTGCAGATCTACGGCGAGCGGCTCCTGCGCTACAAGGGCGTGCTCTACATGAAAGGCGTGGACCGCAAGGTGGTGTTCCAGGGCGTGCACCAGATGATGGGCAGCGACCTTGCCACCAAGTGGATGCCGATCGAGAAGAAGGGCAGCAAGATGGTGTTCATCGGCATCGAGCTGCCGCAGGACCTCATCACCGACGGGCTCGACGCCTGCCTCGCCTGACGGAATCCTCCCGCTTTTTCATATACACGCCCGGCCCGCAGCCGGGCGTTTTCGTCTGGACTTTGCGCGCCGCAACGTGGCGCCGGCGCTGCGTTTGCGGCCAGCGCAAAGACCTCTTCCCGCTTCGTGCGCCAAATAACGTACCCGACCATCGCTTTTTCACGATTGGCGCGTTATATTTTCTGGATATCGACCGGTCCGCAAACGGCCTGGTGACAGGCGGGCCACAGCAGGGATTTCCCGCTTGCGGCGCGAGTTTGCGGTTCGGTTACAATACGGCCCCACTGGAAGAGAGGTGCCCCGGATTTCAGCCGAGGGACGCCCCGCCGGCAGCGCATCGCGTCGCAGCGCGCAGTCGGTACGAAATATGCCTCAGGAGCATCTGAAGACCGGTTTCCAGAGGAGTTCGGCCCCGCAGCGGCGCTTCGGGCGTCACGACAGTTCATCGTCCGTGCCCGCCAGCGCGCAATAACGGCGCGGTAACTGCGCCTGGCAAAGTGGTAAAGGTTGGTAAAGGCCACCGCGGCCACTGCGGGCAACACAAAAGTGCAGGCAAGATGTGCCAGTTTTGCCTCACTCATTGAAGAAGCAAGCCAGATGACGACGAAACGACTCTTGACCGAAGCCGAAATCCTGAAGATGAGCGACAAGGATTACATGAACGAGGATCAGCTCGCCTTCTTCAAGAACCGGCTCGAACAGCTGCAGGCGGAAATCCTCCGCAATGCGGGCCAGACCACTGAGAATCTGCGCGAAACCGTGATCGTTCCCGATCCGGCCGACCGCGCGACGATCGAAGAAGAGCATGCGCTCGAGCTGCGCACGCGCGACCGCGAGCGCAAGCTGCTCAAGAAGGTGCAGCAATCGCTCGCTCGCATCGATTCCGGCGACTACGGCTGGTGCGAAGAAACGGGCGAGCCGATCGGCATCCCGCGTCTGCTCGCGCGCCCGACCGCCACGCTCTCGCTCGAAGCGCAGGAGCGCCGCGAGCTGCGCCAGAAGCTGTTCGGCGATTGAGCTTTTTTCTGGCCGCGAAGCCCTGCTTGCGCGGCTAGTGACTTGCCTTCCCTGTCGAAGCGCACGGAGTGCCGTGCGCTTTTTTCTTTTGCGCGCGCGTTTTTCTTCAGCGTTCTGCGCCCTCTTCCCGTGCGTGGCCGCGCCGATGGGCGCGTGGCCGCCGCGCCGTTTTCTGCGCACGCGGCTCTTGATATGCCCACCGCCGCCCTAAACTCCACGTGATATGCGCTCGCGGCGCGCCAGAGGCACGCGCGACGCACCCGGATTCAGGGCAGTGGCGCCGCAATGCATGCAAAACGCGCGAGCGCCGCTGCGCCCACCCGAAAGCGGCAGGCATTCCACCTACGCATCAAACCCGGCATCAACGGTAAAAAGGAACGCACATGGAGCAATTTCACGGCACGACGATCGTATCCGTGCGGCGCGGCGACAAGGTCGCGCTCGGCGGGGACGGCCAGGTCACGCTCGGCAACATCGTCATGAAGGGTGGCGCGAAGAAGGTCCGGCGCATTTACGGCGGCAAGGTCATGGTCGGCTTCGCCGGCGGCACCGCCGACGCGTTCTCGCTGCTCGACCGCTTCGAAGCCAAGCTCGAAAAGCATCAGGGCAACCTCACGCGCGCCGCCGTCGAACTCGCCAAGGACTGGCGCACCGACCGTATGCTGCGCCGCCTCGAAGCCATGCTGATCGCCGCCGACACGACCACGACGCTCGTGATCACCGGCAACGGCGACGTGCTCGACCCCGAAGAAGGCATCTGCGCGATCGGCTCGGGCGGCGCGTATGCGCAGGCCGCGGCGCGCGCACTCGTGGAGAACACCGAACTCTCGCCGCGCGAGATCGTCGAAAAGTCGCTAGCGATCGCGGGCGACATGTGCATCTACACGAATCACAACCGCGTGATCGAAACCATCGAATAACTCGCGCAACCCGCCGGACAGACGAGAAGGAATCAGGATGAGCACCATGACCCCCGCCGAGATCGTCTCGGAACTCGACAAGCACATCATCGGCCAGGCGAACGCGAAGAAGGCCGTGGCCGTCGCGCTGCGCAACCGCTGGCGCCGCCAGCAGGTCGCCGACCCGCTGCGCCAGGAAATCACGCCGAAGAACATCCTCATGATCGGGCCGACGGGCGTCGGCAAGACGGAGATCGCGCGGCGTCTCGCGAAGCTTGCCGATGCGCCCTTCATCAAGATCGAAGCGACCAAGTTCACCGAAGTGGGCTACGTGGGCCGCGACGTGGACAGCATCGTGCGCGACCTCATCGAGATTTCGGTGAAGCAGACGCGCGAAACGGAAATGCGCAAGGTGCGCAGCAAGGCGACCGACCAGGCCGAAGACCGCATTCTCGACATCCTGCTGCCGAGCGCGCGTCCCGTCGGCTTCGGTTCGTCGGACGCAACGAGCCATGCCGAAAGCGGTGACAACGCCACGCGCCAGACCTTCCGCAAGCGCCTGCGCGAAGGCCAGCTCGACGACAAGGAAATCGAGCTCGACGTCGAACAGCCGCAAGTGGGCATGGACATCATGGGGCCCCCGGGCATGGAAGACATGACCGAGCAGATCCGCTCGATGTTCGCCAATCTCGGCGGCGGCAAGAAAACGCGCCGCAAGCTCAAGGTGAAGGAAGCGCTCAAGGTCCTCACCGACGAAGAAGCGGCGAAGATGCTCAACGACGAAGAGGTCAAGGCCAAAGCCGTGCAGAACGTCGAGCAGAACGGCATCGTGTTCCTCGACGAAATCGACAAGATCGCCTCGCGCAACAACGAAGGCAGCGGCGGTGAAGTGTCGCGCCAGGGCGTGCAGCGCGATCTGCTGCCGCTCGTGGAAGGCACGACCATCAACACGAAGTACGGAATGGTGAAGACCGACCACGTTCTGTTCATTGCGAGCGGCGCGTTCCATCTCTCGAAGCCGAGCGATCTGATCCCCGAACTGCAGGGCCGTTTCCCGATTCGCGTGGAACTCGACTCGCTCTCCGTAAAGGACTTCGAAGCGATTCTGGTCGCGACTGATGCCAGCCTCGTCAAGCAGTATCAGGCACTGCTCGCAACCGAGGACGTGCAGCTCGACTTCGCCGACGACGGTATTCGCCGCCTCGCGGAGATTGCCTACTCCGTGAACGAGAAGACCGAGAACATCGGCGCGCGCCGCCTCTACACGGTGATCGAAAAGCTGCTGGAAGACGTGTCGTTCGCCGCCGGCAATCACGCGGGCAAGAGCGTGACGATCGACGCGGCCTACGTCGACAAGGCGCTCGGCGAAGTGGCGCAGGACGAAGACCTGTCGCGCTACGTGCTCTAAGGCACGACGCATGGCGCATGAAAAAGGGACCCCGCGGGGTCCCTTTTGTTTTGCCGCGTCTCGCGTGCTTACTGGCGCACCGGGCGCTTCGCGAGCTTGCGCTGCAGCGTGCGCCGGTGCATGTTGAGCGCGCGCGCCGTGGCCGAGATGTTGCCGTTGTGCTCGGCCAGCACGCGCTGGATGTGCTCCCATTCGAGCCGCGCAACCGAAAGCGGCGCGGGGTGCTCGATGGCTTCTTCGGCCTGCATCGCGCTCGCATCGCTTTGGAGTGCCGAGAGAATCATCTCGACGTTCGCGGGCTTGGCGAGATAGTTGTCCGCGCCATCCTTCACGGCTTGCACCGCCGTGGCGATGCTCGCGTAACCCGTGAGCACGAGCATGCGCGCATCCGGCTGCAGTTCGCGCAGCGGCGCGATGAGCGACAGGCCTGAATCGTTGCCGAGATGCAGGTCCACGGTGATCTGCGAGAACTTGTGCTGGTTGGCGAAACGAATCGCCTCTTCCGCATTGTGTGCCTGCTTCACCTCGAAGCCGCGCCGCGTGAGTCCGCGCGTGAGGATGTCGGAGAACACTTCGTCGTCGTCGATGACCAGAAAACTCATATCGCTCATACCTAATTCTCCGTGTTGTTACGCGGCGTCGGGCCGAGCCGGCCCTTCGCCTGATCCAATCTCCGAACCCGCGGACGCCGCGGTTTCTCGCGCCGCCGCCGCTGGGTTCGCCTCACCCGCCTGACCCGCCTGACCCGCCTTGACCTGCTTCGCCGGCAAGCGCAGCACCGCTCGGGTGCCGCGCGCGCGGCGCGTGCGCACGCCGCTGCCGGTCGCCGCGCCTGCCGACGTGCCGTCGTCCGCGCCGCTCACTTCGCCCGACGCGCTCCCGGGCGGCGTGACGTCATTGAGCTCGATCGAGCCGCCCAACCGCGCCGCCGACGAAAACGCCAGATACAGGCCGACGCCGTGACCGCCCTGGGTGCTGTCCACGGGCGCAGCGCCGAGCGAGGCGCGCAGCGACGTCGGAATGCCGGGCCCCGCATCGCAGACTTCGAAATCGACGTAACCGGCTCGCGCGGCCACATAGGCGCGCAAGGTCACGAAATCGCGGCTGGCGCGCGCGGCGTTGTCGAGCAGGATGGTGAGAATCTGCCCGACCGCGACAGTATCGTCGAGAGCGAAGTCGCCCGGTCCATTGTCGAGGAGTTCGAACTTCACATGCGGATGGCGCAGGCGCCATTGCTCGACGAACGGCCCGAGCCATTCGCTCACGACCTGGCGCGCGCCCGTGGACGAAGCGCGGCTCCTGAGGCGCGCGAGCGCCGAGGTGCAAAGCGAGATCTGCTTGTCGAGCAGTTCGAGGTCGGCGGAGTACGGCGCGAGGCCCTTGTCCGTGCGCGCGACATCGCGCAGCTCCTCGGTGAGCATGGCGATGGTCGAGAGCGGCGTGCCGATCTCGTGCGCGACGGTAGCGGCCTGCACGCCCAGCGCCACCGCGCGCTCGTCGCGCAACAGGCGCTGCTGCGCGTCGCCGAGCGCGGTGTCGCGCTGGCGCAGCGCGCGCGACATACGCGCGACGAACCACACGATCAGGCAAACACTCACCATGAAGTTCACCCACATGCCCGCGCGATAGTAGTCGAACAGGTTGGCGGGATTGTCGAGATTGAGCGGAACGTTGTCGAAGCCGAGCAGCACGTAGCAGGCCACGGCGAAGGCCGCGAGCCACGCGGTGAGATACCACGGCAGCACGGCAGCCGCGATGGCGAGCGAGGGCAGATAAAGCGAGACGAACGGATTGGTCGTGCCGCCGGAAAGAAAGAGCAACGCGGAAAGCGCGCCGAGATCGACCCAAAGCTGGCCGAATAATTCGAGATTCGACTCGGGACGATCTTGGGTGACACGCAGCCAGGTCACGCCGTTGAACGCCACTTCCATGGCGATCACGAACAGCATGGCGGGCAGCGGCAACTGGACGCCAATGAAGAGCTGCACGAACGCGATCGTGCAGAGCTGGCCGATGATGGCGAGACTGCGCAGCCAGAACAAGTGGCTGAGATTGACACGAGCACTGACGGTTATGCGATGCATGGTGTCAGTTTACCGGTTAGGACTTGTCTGATTCATTATCTTGAAAAGGTTTGCTTCAATCTATGTCATCCGCCGACCACATACATTTCGGCGCTTTCTGACATGCAAGAAGGAATCATGCAGACCTCGCTTCCTGACGTGCTCCAACCTGTTAGCAATCTCTTTCTCGATTTCATCGACGCGGCGGCCGCCGGTGGGACCGCCAAGGCAACCGATGCGTCCGCACACGAATTGCTGGCCGCCACGCGCACCTTGATGCGCGGCTTCGACGACGACACGCTCATGCTCATCGCCGCCCGCGCCCACGATAGCGCTCTGGCGCAAGAGGCCGTGCGCGTGAGCGCTGCGATCGCCCAGCTCGCGCCGAAGCGGGCCGCCGCGTGGTTCGCGGCGGGCCTCGCGCTGCAGCTTGCGAACCGTCACGCCGAAGCGGTAGAACCTTACCGTCACGCGCTGGCGATCGCGCGTAAGTTTCCAAATCTGCGCAACAATCTTGCAACGGCATTGATGCAAATCAATATTGGAGATGCCCAGATTCTGCCGCTACTCGAAGAAACGGTCGCCGAGGAGCCCGGCAACGTCAACGCCTGGATCAACCTCGCGCGCGTGTTCCCAACGGATAGCGACCCCGCGCGTCCAGTCGAAGCCAGCCGCCGGGCGCTCGAAGTCACGCCGCAGAGCCCACTCGCCCTGAATAACTACGCGATGGCCTGCAAGGAAGCACAGCAGTGGGACGAGGCCGAACGCGCCGCGCGCGCCGGCTGCCAGTATGCGCCCAACGACGCATCGCTACGCTTGAACCTGTCGATGACCCAGCTTCTGCGGGGCAACTATGCCGAAGGCTGGCACGGACACGAGCTGCGCTGGAAGGGATCGAGCGAGCTGGCCGCGGGCCGCCCGGCCTTCCCGAAGCCGGAGTGGCGCGGCGAGCCGCTCGCGGGCCGCACGTTACTGGTATGGGGCGAACAGGGCATGGGCGATCTGCTGCAGTTCTGCCGCTACGTGCCCATGCTCGCCGAGCGCGTGCATCGCGAAGGCGGCCGGCTCGTCTGGAATTCGTTCCCGCAGATGGGCGCGCTGCTCGCGCGCAGCCTGGGCGGTCATTGCGACCTGTACTGCGCGGGTGGCCCCGTCGAAAGCCTGCCGGCCTACGATTGCGAAGTCTCGCTGCTGAGCCTGCCGCTTATATTCGCCACGGAGGAGGCGACGATCCCGGGCCCCACGGGTTATCTCAAGGCCGATCCCGAGGCAGCGGCGCACTGGCGCGAGCACCTTGCGGGCGAAAAGCGCCTGAAAGTCGGGCTCGCGTGGACGGGCAGCCTCACGCACAAGCGCAATCCGTTTCGTCGCGTCGGGCTCGACCGGTATGCCCGGCATTTCGGCGGCATCGAGGGTGTGGCGTTCTACTCGCTGCAGCCCGGCGCGGAGAAAGACGTCGCGGCGGCGCGTGAGGCCGGCTTCGAGGTGAGCGATTTCAGCGCGCAGTGGAAGACCTTCGACGACTCCGCGGCGTTCATCGACTCGCTCGATCTGGTGATTTCCGTGTGCACGTCGAGCGCACACCTCGCGGGCGCGCTCGGCAAGCCAGCCTGGGTCTTACTCGACGTGAATCCGCATTGGGTCTGGCTGCTCGATCGCAGCGACAGCCCGTGGTATCCGAATACCCGGCTCTACCGGCAAAAGACGTTCAAACAGTGGGAGCCCGTGCTCGACGAGGTGAGCGCCGATCTCGCGGCGCTCGCGCACGGTACGCAACGCGGTGCGCGAGTCAAGGCATAGCGCGCTTGCCCTTCGGCGCGGCTCCCATGCCCGGAGCCGCCGCCGCCGCGAGGCATTCGGGGCAGAGGCAGCGCCCGCGCGGGTCGAGTCCGCTCGCGGGCAAGGCGGGCAGCGACTTGCACCAGCAATCGAAGGGTTCGGTGTTCCTGCCGCAGTCGAAGCTGTTCCCGCAGCGCGGGCAGCGGGCGCTTTTCATGCCAGTGGCGGGCACGGCGGAGGCGGTCATGGCGCGCACTCCTCTCGAAACCATGGGTTGGCGACACAGAGATGATGCCACAGCCCGGGCGCGTGCCCTTCGCCGGGCTTTTCACGCGCCGTCTTTTTCTCCTGTGCTTTTCTCCTGCGCTTTTCTCCTGCGCTTTTCCCCTGATTTCGCCCCGTTTTGCCCCGCTGCCGATGCGATGGCGCCCATGTTGCGCATGTGCCTCGCCGCTGCGTCCGATGCACGTCGTTTCCCCGCCGTTTTCCCTGCTGCACCGCGCCAGTCCTGTACAATCCGGCCTGTTTCGACCGTTTTGCGGCCGCGCTTTTCGTCCGCGGATCTTCGTCCGCGAGTTTCGTCCGTTTTTCGTCCAGTCTCCGCCGCCATGTCCGAGCCTCTCGACCTTTCGCAGATCGCACCCACCCTGAAAGCCGAAATCCTGGCCGAAGCGCTGCCTTACATTCGCCAGTACCACGGTAAAACCGTCGTCATCAAGTACGGCGGCAACGCCATGACCGAAGAGCGTCTGAAGCAGGGCTTCGCGCGCGACGTCATCCTGCTCAAGCTCGTGGGCATCAATCCGGTCATCGTGCACGGCGGCGGCCCGCAGATCGACACGGCGCTCAAGAAGATCGGCAAGCAAGGCACCTTCATCCAGGGCATGCGCGTGACCGATGAAGAAACCATGGAAGTCGTCGAGTGGGTGCTCGGCGGCGAGGTGCAGCAGGACATCGTCACGCTCATCAACCACTTCGGCGGCCACGCGGTCGGCCTGACCGGCAAGGACGGCGGCCTGATCCACGCACGCAAGCTGATGATGCCGGACCGCGACAACCCCGGTCAGTACATCGACATCGGCCAGGTCGGCGAAGTCGAGGCCATCAACCCGGCGGTCGTGAAGGCGCTTCAGGACGACGCGTTCATTCCGGTGATCTCGCCGATCGGCTTCGGCGAAGACGGCCTCTCGTACAACATCAACGCCGACCTCGTGGCGGGCAAGCTCGCCGTGGTGCTCAACGCCGAAAAGCTCGTGATGATGACGAACATCCCCGGCGTGATGGACAAGGCGGGCAACCTGCTCACGGACCTGTCGGCCCGCGAGATCGACGCCCTGTTCGAAGACGGCACGATCTCGGGCGGCATGCTGCCCAAGATTTCGTCGGCGCTCGACGCGGCCAAGAGCGGCGTGCGCTCGGTGCACATCATCGACGGCCGCATCGAGCACTCGGTGCTGCTGGAAATCCTGACCGAACAGCCGTTCGGCACGATGATCCGCTCGCATTAAGCGCCTTCCCACCGGCGGTGGCGGCGTGCCGCCGCCGCCGCGTCTCACGCCCGAGATGACCGACTCCAGCCTTCATGCCAGGCGTGCCCGGCACCGGCCACGCCGCGTCGCCCACGCACCGGGCGCCCCTGTTTGGCTCTTCGACCTCGACAACACGCTGCACAATGCGTCGCGCGCGATCTTCCCCGCCATCAACGCCGGGATGACGCAGTACATCATCGACGCGCTCGGCGTGAGCCGCGACGAAGCCAATCACCTGCGCACGAGCTACACGCACCGCTACGGCGCGACGCTGCTCGGCCTCACCCGCCATCATCCGATCGACCCGCACGACTTCCTCAAGGTCGTGCACACCTTCGACGACCTGCACGGCATGCTGCATGCGGAGCGCGGCCTCGCCCGCACGCTCGCCGCGCTGCCGGGGCGCAAGATTGTCCTCACCAACGGCCCCGAGGACTACGCGCACGCGGTGCTCGCGGCGCTCGGCATCGAGCGGCTCTTCGAGCGCGTGATCGCCATCGAAGGCATGCGCTCGCGCAGCCACTGGCGCGCCAAGCCGGACCGCGCGATGTTGCGCGGCACGCTGCGCCGGGCGGGCGTGGCGCTCGCCGACGCGATCCTGATCGAAGACACGCGCAGCCACCTCAAGCGCTATCGGCGCCTCGGCATCCGCACCGTGTGGATCACCGGGCATTTGCCCGCGCATCTGCCGGGCACTGGCAGGCCTCACTATGTCGATCGTCGCATTCGTTCGCTAAAATCCCTGAAACCAGGCCTGCATTCGGGACGCTCGAAGTAAAACGGGGGAGCGTAAGCCCAGAGGCCAACGCCAGGGACGATATCCATGCAGCCGACAGAAACGCGTGAAGCAGTCGAAGCAGCAGAATCGCCGGGCGCGGCCCGCCGCGCTCCCCGCCCGAAACCGGGCGAACGCCGTATCCACATTCTCCAGACGCTCGCCACCATGCTCGAGGCGCCGCGCGGCGAGAAAATCACCACCGCGGCGCTGGCCGCGCGCCTGGGCGTTTCCGAGGCCGCGCTGTATCGCCATTTCGCGAGCAAGGCCCAGATGTACGAGGGCCTGATCGATTTCATCGAGCAGACGCTCTTCGGGCTCATCAACCAGATCGTCGAAAAAGAGCCGAGCGGCGTCCTGCAGGCGCGTGCGATCGCCCTGATGCTCGTCAACTTTTCTACGCGAAACGCCGGCATGACCCGCGTATTGACCTGCGAAGCCCTCGTGGGCGAGCACGAGCGCCTCGCCGAACGCGTGAACCAGATGCTCGATCGCGTCGAGGCGTCGCTGCGCCAGTGCCTGCGCGTCGACCTCGCGCAGGAGGCGGAGCGCAAGGCGATTTCAGGGTCCGATCATGTCGACGCGAAGCCTGCCGCCAAGGGATACGATCCAACGGTGCGTGCGAATCTGGTCGTGCGCTATGTGATCGGTTGCTGGCATCGCTATGCGCAAAGCGGATTCACTCGTTCACCGAGCGAGCACGCCGACGAGCAGATCCGCATCATTCTTCAATAGCGCGGCCGCGCGGCGTTTTTTTCGTGGCGGCTGCCCGCGTCGCTAAAAGGAGAACCGCCGCATGAACCGTCCCGTTCCTCCCTTCGGCCTTCCGCCCATCCTGACGAGCCTTTCCGCTCATTGGGGCTGGCTCATCGCGCGCGGTATCGCCGCCATCATCTTCGGCGTGCTCGCCTTCTCGCTGCCCGGCCTCACCGTGCTCACGCTCGCCATCGTCTGGGGCGCCTACGCGATCGTTGACGGCGCGTTCGCGCTCATCTACGGTGCGCGCGGCGGCGGCACGCGGCGCTGGACCTACGTCATCATCGGTCTGATCGGTGTGATCGCCGGCCTCGTGGCGTTCTTCTGGCCCGGCGAGACCGCCATCGTCCTCGTGATGATCATCGGCGTATGGGCGTTCTTCACGGGCATCTTCGAAATCGTCTACGCGATCCAGTACCGGCACGCCATTGCGCATCCGTGGGCGGTCGGGATTTCGGGGCTGCTCTCGGCCACGGTGGGCTTTTTCTTCGCGATGTTCCCCGGCGCGGGCGCGCTCTCGCTGATCTGGGTGATCGCCGCCTACGCGGTCCTCTACGGCCTCTTGATGATCATCGCGGCCTTGCAGTTGCGTCGCTGGCGCAACGCGCATCCGTCTGCGCCAAAGAAGTGATAAGGCTTCGCGGCCTCGCGCGTCGCGCGGGCACGTGAAGGGAGGCGCAACTGCGCCGGGCGGCACCGGGCCGCCTTTCCCGTGCTGCGCATCGCTTTGCACTTTTTCCGATATACTCTGCGTTCCTTTTGCTATACCCACGCGCCGATTTGCTGACTCGATTGCGGGCGCGTGAACTCCCAGGACCTCTGGCCTGGAGTTCGATATAAATGCGGCTAAAGAGGTCGTCAGCTGCGCCAATCCTTTCGCACTCCGCGCCCGCCGACACCGTTTAGCCGCCCGAAAAACCAAGGCGGAACGAATGGAATCGATCGGCATCGTCGCTCCTCAAACACTGCATTTCGACGAGCCCCTGCAACTGCAGAACGGCACGGCGCTGGCCGGGTACGACCTCGTGGTCGAGACCTACGGCACGCTCAACGCCGCACGCAGCAACGCGGTGCTCGTCTGTCACGCGCTCAACGCCTCGCACCACGTGGCGGGCGTCTACGAGGACGACCCCAAAAATGTGGGCTGGTGGGACAACATGGTCGGCCCGGGCAAGCCGCTCGACACCAACCGCTTCTTCGTGATCGGCGTGAACAACCTGGGCTCGTGCTTTGGTTCGACCGGCCCGATGAGCGTCGACCCGGCAACCGGCCAGCCCTATGGCGCGAAGTTTCCGGTCGTGACCGTCGAGGACTGGGTGGACGCCCAGGCGCGCGTGGCCGATCGCTTCGGCATCGAGAAGTTCGCCGCGGTGATGGGCGGCAGCCTTGGCGGCATGCAGGCGCTTGCATGGAGCCTGCGCTACCCCGATCGTCTCGGCCACTGCATCGTGGTTGCCTCCACGCCCAAGCTCTCGGCGCAGAACATCGCGTTCAATGAGGTAGCGCGCTCGGCCATCCTCTCGGACCCCGACTTTCACGGCGGCGACTACTACGCCCACAACGTGAAGCCGCGCCGCGGACTGCGCGTGGCGCGCATGATCGGCCACATCACGTATTTGTCCGACGACGACATGGCCGAAAAATTCGGCCGGGCGCTGCGCCGCGCGGAAGGCGCCGTCGACGAGTACAACTTCAACTTCGACGTGGAATTCGAAGTGGAGTCGTACCTGCGCTATCAGGGCGACAAGTTCGCCGACTACTTCGACGCCAACACCTACCTGCTGATCACGCGCGCGCTCGATTACTTCGACCCCGCCAAGGCGTACGACGGCGACCTCACGCGCGCGCTCGCACACACGAAGGCGAAGTACCTCGTGGCGAGCTTCGCGACCGACTGGCGTTTCGCGCCCGCGCGCTCGCGTGAACTCGTGAAGGCGCTGCTCGATCACAAGCGCCAGGTCACCTACGCGGAAATCGACGCGCCGCATGGCCACGACGCCTTCCTGCTCGACGACGCGCGCTATCACAATGTGGTGCGCGCTTACTACGAACGTATTGCTGCTGAGGTGGGCGCATGAACCAGAGCGCTTTCGACAGTCTTTCCGCCCGTCCCGACTTTCGCACCATCGCGCGCTGGATCGAACCGCGCGCGAAAGTGCTCGACCTCGGCTGCGGCGACGGCTCGCTGCTCTCGCTCCTCACTGAGGAGCTCGAGTGCACGGGCTACGGCATCGAGATCAACGACGCGGGGGTGCTCGCTTCGGTGAAGAACGGCATCAACGTGATCCAGCAAAACCTCGAAGACGGCCTGCGTCTCTTCGAGGACGCGAGCTTCGACTTCGCGATCCTCTCGCAAACGCTGCAGACGATTCATCAGACGGCCGCGATCCTGCGCGAGACGGCGCGCGTGGGCAAGGAGTGCATCGTCTCGTTCCCGAACTTCGGCTACTGGCCGCACCGGCTTTCGGTGCTGCGCGGACGCATGCCGGTTTCGAAGTCGCTGCCCTACCAGTGGCACAACACGCCGAACGTGCGTGTTCTCACGGTGAAGGACTTCGAGGCGCTCGCGCCCGAGGTGGGCATCGAAATTCTCGACCGCGCCGTGCTCCATGGGGGTCAGACCGTTCGATGGGGTGTGAACTGGCGTGGTAGTCTTGCGGTCTATCGCGTGAGAAAAAAATGACGCCGTGCGCGGCGTCGCGTGTTTTTCTGACCGACCGGTTCGCGAAGAACCGCACCCAACACCGCCGCCGCTAACGACGACATGCAGAATCCGCCCCACGAGGCACCCGCTCTTACCGCTCACGAATCCCACCCCGGCTGGCGTGCGTATCTGAATACGCACATGCTGATCTGCGTGTTCCTCGGCTTTACTTCCGGGCTGCCGCTCTTCACGCTCGTCTATCTGGTGCAGGCGTGGCTGCGCTCCGAGGGCGTCAATCTCAAGGAGATCGGCCTCTTCGCGCTGATCCAGTTTCCGTACACCTGGAAATTCGTCTGGGCGCCGCTCATGGACCGCTATGTGCCGCGCCTGCCGGGCTGGCGCCCGGGGCGGCGGCGCGGGTGGATGCTCGTCACGCAGATTCTGGTGGCGTTCGCCATCGGCACGCTCGGCTACGTTTCGCCGAAAGAGTCGATCTGGACCGTGGCCGCGCTCACAGCGCTCGTGGCGTTCTTCGGCGCGAGCCAGGACATCTCCATTGACGCCTACCGGCGCGAACTGCTCACCGACACGCAGCAGGGTCTCGGCAATGCCGTGCACGTGAACGCCTACAAGATCGCGGCGCTCGTGCCAGGTTCGCTCGCGCTGATCCTCTCAGACCACCTGCCGTGGAGCACCGTGTTCGTGGTCACGGCGGTGTTCATGATTCCCGGCATGATCATGACGCTCGTGGTGAAGGAGCCCGAAGTGCACGGCGCGCCGCCCAGGAACCTGCGTGAAGCGATCGTGCAGCCGTTCGCCGAGTTCGTGCGCCGCGATGGCCTCGCCGCGGCGCTGTTCGTGCTCGCCTTCATCTTCCTCTACAAACTCGGCGACACGATGGCGACCACGCTGTCCACGTCGTTCTTCCTCGACATCGGCTATTCGCGCACCGAGATCGGCGTGATCGCCAAGATGACGGCGTTCGGCGCGAGCCTCGCGGGCGGCATTGTCGGCGGCGTGGCGCTGGTGAAGATTGGCATTGGGCGCGGTCTCTGGATCTTCGGTTTCCTGCAGATGATTTCGACGCTCGGCTTCGCGTGGCTCGCGCAACTCGGCGCGGGTTCGCCCTCGCTCGCGGCCATCTACGACGCGGTGCTCACCGTGAGCCACGCGGTTTCGTGGGCCGCTGGTCTCTTCGGCGCTAACGTGCAACTCACGCTCGACCCGCGCGCGGTGGCGCTCGCACTGGTCTACGGTTTCGAGACCTTTGCAACGGGGCTCACGCTCGCCGCGTTCACTGCCTATATTGCAAGCACGACCGATCCGCGTTACACCGCCACGCAGTTCGCACTCTTCACGAGCCTTGCCTCCGTACCACGCACGCTGGCCTCCGCCGCGAGCGGCTACGTGGTCGCGCAGATCGGCTGGTTCGACTATTTCATCGTCTGCACGGTGCTCGCGGTACCGGGTATGCTCCTGCTCATTCGTATTGCCCCGTGGAGAGTCCGGTCGTGAGCACGCATGAGACCGCCGTGCAAAGCCAGCGTGCGCCACAGCGCCGCGGCGAGCGCGCTCGCGTGCTCGCGATGGTCCTTGCCGCGGCCTTGCCGGGTCTTTCTGCATGGAATGTCCGGGCTGCCGACAACCCGGCCGCGACGAGCGCCCCGGCGGCCGTGCCGGGCAACCCCACGACGCCGCCAGCGGGCAGCGCTGCGAGCGCAAGCATCGGCGCGATAAACCCAACGAATAACGCAAACAGCGCAGGAAACAACGCGGCAAACAGCCCAGGCAACAGCGCAGCAAACAGCGTTACGAGCGCGAATGCCACGCCGGGCAACCTCTCCCCCGGCACGCCGAACACAGGCCGCGTGGTGCGCTTCGGCAACGCCGCGGTGTACCGCAACCTGATTCCCTCGCCGATGCTCGAAGCGCAGGCCACTGCGGAATTCAACGAGATCGTGCGCGGCGCAGCCCATTCGAACCGCCTCTATGCCGAAAGCGATCCGCACGTGCAGCGTGTGCGGGCGTTCGTCGACCGACTCGCGCCTTACGCGCTGAAGTGGAGCGATCGCGTCAAGAACTGGAAGTGGGAAGTGGCGGTGATCCGCTCGAACGACATTCGCATGTACGCGCTGCCGGGCGGCAAGATCGTCGTGTACGGCGGCCTGCTCGACCGCGTGAAGCTCAACGACAACGAGTTCGGCATGCTGCTCGGCCACGAGATCGCGCATGCGGTGCGCGAGCACGTGCGCGAGCGCCTTGGCGAACAGCAGGCCGCGCAGATCGAATCGGGCAGCGTGCCGCAACTCTTCGGGCTCGCGGATCTCGGTGTGTTTCCGCTCGGTATCGGCTCACAGCTTGTGGAGATGCACTATGGCCGCGCCGACGAAACCGAAGCCGACGTGATCGGCAGCGATATCGCCTCGCGCGCGGGCTTCGATCCGCGCGCCGCGCTCACGCTCTGGGACAAGCTCGCGGCGGCGACGCGCGCCGACCGCGACCAGGGCTTCATCTACGTGCATCCTTACACGCCGGCGCGGCGCGCCGATATCGCCAAGCGCCTCGCCGACATGATGCCGCTCTACGCGAAAGCGATCGGCAAGCCGCTCGCCGAGTTGCCCGACTACCAGGGCATCGCGGCAGTGCAGAAGCGCAAAGTGGTTTCGGCGCCCTGAAAGCGGTTTCGCAGCGCGCCGGGATGCGCGTCAGCTCTTGACCTTGTAGTCGTAGTCGATGGTCAGCGGCGCGTGGTCGCTGAACTTGATGTCCTTGAAGATCGCCGTTTTCTTCGCCTTGTGCGCAATGCCGGGCGTCGCGATCTGATAGTCGATACGCCACCCCACGTTCTTCGCATACGCCTGGCCGCGGTTGCTCCACCACGTGTATTGCTCGGGGCGCGGGTCGAGCGTGCGGAACACGTCCACGTAGCCCACGTCGTCGAAGAGGCTCGTGAGCCACGCGCGCTCTTCGGGCAGGCAACCTGAGTTCTTCTGGTTGCCCTTCCAGTTCTTGATATCGATTTCCTTGTGGACGATGTTCACGTCGCCGCATACGATCACCTCACGCTCGCGCTTGAGTTCAGCGAGATGCGGCATGAATTCATCCATGAAGCGGTACTTCGCGGCCTGACGCTCGTCGCCGCTCGAACCCGAAGGCACGTAGACCGAAATCACCGAGAGCTTGCCGTAGCGCGTTTCCACGTAGCGTCCTTCCGGGTCGAACTCCTCGCTGCCAAAACCGATGATGACGTCATCGGGCTCGTGGCGCGAGTAGACGCCCGCGCCGCTATAGCCCTTCTTCACCGCATGCTGGAAGTAGCCCGTGAAGTCGTGCGGCGCGAGGAACTCGGGCGTCATGTCGTCCTGCGAGCACTTGATTTCCTGTACGCAGAGCACGTCGGCTTTCTGTTCACCGAACCATTCGAAAAACCCCTTCTTCGCCGCCGAGCGGATGCCATTCAGATTCGCGGTGATCACACGCAACATGTCTTCTTTCCTCTTGGTTTTGCGCTGTTTTTACGTTTTCTCTCGCCTCGGCACTGAACTACATGGCCGGGCGCGAGGGGATACGGTCGGTCTCACTCGATCTTGAGACCCTTGAGCTCGGCCTTGGCCGGCGGGAATTCGAGCTTCAGGCTCTCCATCAGGCGCAGCAGCAACTCGCCCACCATGACGTTGCGATGCGACTTCGAATCCGCGGGAATCACGAACCACGGCGCGTATTCCGTGGAGGTGGCCGCGAGCGCGTCCTGGTACGAGGCCTGGTAGGCGTCCCAGTGCTTGCGCGCTTCGAGATCCGAGACGTCGAACTTCCAGTGCTTGGTCGGATCGTCGATCCGCGCCTGGATTCGGCTTCGCTGCTCATCCTTCGAAATATGCAGCATGCACTTGATGATCGACGTGCCGCTCTGCGCGAGCAGCGCTTCGAAATCGCGAATCTGACGGTAGCGGCGCTCGCATTCGGCGGAGTCGATCTGGCCGGTCACGCGCGGCACGAGCACATCTTCGTAGTGGCTGCGGTTGAAGATGGCAAGCTCCCCCGCCCCCGGCACCTGCAGATGCACCCGCCAGAGAAAGTCGCGCGAGGCCTCGATGGGCGTGGGTGCGCGAAACGGCACGATGCGCAGGCCGAGCGGGTCGACCTCGCGGAATACGCCGCGGATCGTGCCGTCCTTGCCGCTCGTGTCCATGCCCTGCAGCACGAGCAGCACGCGCTGGTGACGCTGTGCGTGCAGACGCTCCTGCAGCACGTCGAGCTTCTGGCCGACTTCGGAGAGACGGTCGCGGTCACCGTCCTTGCTGCCGCTAGAAAACGGTTTCGTGGCGGGGTCGATCGCGCTGAGCGAGAACGTCTGCGTCTTCTTTTCGCTGAAGTACGGCACGCGGTAATCGTCGAGACTCGGGACCTTGGACATGCGTTGTTCTCCTCTCTCTCGTCAAACAGATGGCTTCACACCGTTGCGCTCGCCTGAAGCGGCAAGGCGGCGCCGCACTGCTACGCACGACGCCGCCTTGCCAGCATGCCCGAATCAGGCGGGCCGCACCCAGACTCAGCCCAGCTTCTTCTTCAGCAGTTCGTTGACCTGCTGCGGATTCGCCTTGCCCTTCGTGGCCTTCATGGCCTGGCCGATCAGCGCGTTGAACGCCTTTTCCTTACCCGCGCGGAATTCTTCCACCGACTTCTGGTTCGCCGCGAGCACCTCGTCGATGATCGCTTCGAGCGCGCCGGTATCCGAAATCTGCTTGAGGCCCTTCGCTTCGATGATGCGGTCGGCGGCGCCTTCGTCTGCGGCCTTCTCATCCCACATCGCCTGGAACACTTCCTTGGCGATCTTGTTCGAGATCGTGCCGTCGGCGATGCGTTGCAGCAGCAGCGCGAGCTGAGCGGCTGAAACCGGCGAGGCGTCGATTTCCAGACCTTCGCGATTCACCTGCGACGAGACTTCGCCCATCAGCCAGTTCGCGGCGACCTTCGCTTGTGCTGCCCCTGCCTTCGCGACGACTGCTTCGAAGTACGAAGCCATCGCCTTCGACGACGTCAGCACGTTCGCGTCATACGGCGTCACGCCGTACTGTTCGACGAAGCGCGTTTGCATCGTGGCGGGCAGTTCGGGCATCTCGCCCCTCACGCGCTCGACCCACGCTGCGTCGATCACGAGCGGCATGAGATCGGGGTCGGGGAAATAGCGGTAGTCGTGCGCGTCTTCCTTGCTGCGCATCGAACGCGTCTCGCGCTTGTCCGGATCGTAGAGGCGCGTTTCCTGGACCACGGTGCCGCCGTCTTCGATCAGCTCGATCTGGCGGCGCACTTCGTACTGGATGGCTTCTTCGAGGAAGCGGAACGAGTTCAGGTTCTTGATCTCGGCGCGCGTGCCGAATTCCTTCTGGCCGACCGGGCGCACGGAGACGTTCGCGTCGCAACGGAACGAACCTTCCTGCATGTTGCCGTCGCAAATGCCGAGCCACACCACGAGCGTGTGCAGCGACTTCGCGTAGGCCACGGCTTCCGCCGCGCTGCGCATTTCGGGTTCCGTAACAATTTCGAGCAGCGGCGTGCCGGCGCGGTTCAGGTCAATGCCCGTCATGCCCGCGAAGTCTTCGTGCAGCGACTTGCCCGCATCTTCTTCCAGGTGCGCGCGCGTGAGATTGACAGTCTTCTCGTAGGCTTCCTTGCCGGCCTTTTCGTTGGCGGGAACCTGAATGGTGATCTGACCGCCCTGCACGACCGGAATCTCGTACTGGCTGATCTGATAGCCCTTCGGCAGGTCGGGGTAGAAGTAGTTCTTGCGCGCGAAGATGCTGCGCGGCGCGATTGTCGAGCCGATCGCAAGGCCGAACTGGATTGCGCGCTCAACGGCGCCGCGGTTCATCACCGGCAGCACGCCAGGCAGCGCGAGATCGACGGGGCAGGCCTGCGTGTTGGGCGCGGCGCCGAACTGCGTCGATGCGCCCGAGAAGATCTTCGACGCCGTCGACAATTGCGCGTGCGTTTCGAGACCGATAACGACTTCCCACTGTGTTGCCATGTTCACACCCCTGCCGGCGCTTTGCGATGCCAGTCGGTCGCGCGCTGGAAAGCGTCGGCGACCTGCAGCATGCGGGCCTCGTTGAAATAGTTGCCGACGATCTGCAGACCGACGGGTCGCTGCGCGTTCGCACCCGCGCCGAAGCCGCACGGCACGCTCATGCCGGGCAGGCCCGCGAGGCTCGTGGAAAGCGTGTAGATGTCCGCGAGGTACATCTGCAGCGGATCGTCGCCCTTCGCGCCCAGGTCCCATGCCACGCTCGGGGCCACCGGGCCCATGATCACGTCGCACTGCTTGAACGCTTCCTGGAAATCTTGCGCAATGATGCGGCGGATCTTCTGCGCCTGCAGGTAGTAGGCGTCGTAGTAGCCGTGCGAAAGCACATACGTGCCCACCAGAATGCGGCGCTTTACTTCAGGCCCGAAGCCCTCGGCGCGCGACTTCTTGTACATGTCGAGCAGATCGCCGTACTCGGCCGCACGGTGGCCAAAGCGTACGCCGTCGAAGCGCGAGAGGTTCGACGAAGCTTCCGCCGGGGCGATCACGTAATACACGGGAATCGACAGTTCGGTCTTCGGCAGCGTGACTTCCACGAGCGTCGCGCCAAGCGACTCGTACGTCTTCAGCGCGGCGTCGATGGCGGCGCGCACGTCGTCGGCGAGGCCCGCGCCGAAGTACTCCTTCGGCAGGCCGATACGCAGGCCCGCGAGCGGCTTGTCGGCGCTGGCGTCCGTGCTCCACGTCTGGCCGAGGAAGCGCGTGTAGTCCTCGTGCTCGTGCGTGAGGCTCGTCGAATCGCGCTCGTCGAAACCGCCCATGGCGTTCAGGAGCAGCGCGCAATCCGTGGCGTTCTGCGCGAACGGGCCGCCCTGGTCGAGTGACGACGCAAACGCGATCATGCCGTAGCGCGAGACGCGGCCGTACGTGGGCTTGATGCCCGTCACGCCCGTGAACGACGCCGGCTGGCGAATCGAGCCGCCGGTGTCGGTGCCGGTGGCGGCGGGCGCGAGGCGCGCGGCGACGGCCGCGGCGGAGCCGCCCGACGACCCGCCCGGCACGGCCTTCGTGTCCCAAGGGTTCTTCACGGCGCCGAAGTGCGAGTTCTCGTTGGACGAGCCCATCGCAAATTCGTCCATGTTGGTCTTGCCGAGGCAGACCATGCCCGCGCGCTCAAGCCTCTCGACCACGGTCGCGTCGAACGGGCTCACGTAGTTTGCAAGCATCTTCGAGCCGGCGGTCGAGCGCCAGCCGCGCGTGACGAACACGTCTTTGTGAGCGAGCGGAATGCCCGCGAGCGGGCCCGCGTGGCCCGAGTGCAGAAGCGCGTCGGCGGCCTTCGCCTGAGCGAGCGTCAATTCGGGATTGACGTCGACGAAAGCGTTCAGGTCTTGATGTGCCTCAATCCGACCCAGAAAATGCTGGGCCAGCTCGACTGCGGAGCACTCCTTCGCAGCCAGCGCGGCGCGCAGTTCGGTCAAGCTTTTGTCATGCATTGCGTGATTCCTGGAAGAACGTCACGGCGTGGTCGAAATCAGATCGTTGCGCCGTCCGGAAAGCGGCTCGACATACGTTGACAAACGTGTAGGCCACTTCTCGGCAAACCCGCGAAAACCCGGGAGTCCGTGCCTTTTTTCGAACTGTTCCGACGACTCGAAAGGTTTCGAAAATGGCGAAAAAATGCTGCGCGTTTACTCAATCACGCGCGGTACAAGGTAAAGTCCGTCCTGCACTGCGGGCGCGGGACGTTGGAACGCTTCGCGGTCCACGATTTCGGTCACGGCGTCCTCGCGCAGGCGCAGCGCGACATCCTCGATTTGTTCGATCGGGTGCGCGAGCGGCGCGATGCCAGTCGTGTCCACGGCCTGCATCTGTTCGACGAGGCCGAAGAAGTCGTTCAGGCGTTCGAGCGTATTGCCGGCTTCGGCGTCGGCCAGTTCGAGGCGCGCAAGATGCGCGATGCGCTTCACATCGTTCAGGGTCAGGGCCATGCGGTCACCGGAAAATGAGGCTGCGGCAGTGCGGAAATTCGGTACTGCAGCAGCGGTTTATCGCGCCGGATCCGGCTCTGGAGGAAAGCTTCGACGAGGTCAAAAACTGCCTTCCGGATCCTGCAAAACAGGCAAAATTATAAGGTATCATTACGCGTTCGACCCAAACCCGGACCGCCTTGCATCCGCCTTTCAGTTCTGTACGCAATTCAATGCGGCCAGACAAGATCAAACGGGCGGCGCAGCCTGGCTGCCTCCGGTAACCATCCCCGCAGTCTCAGGCCCCTCGTGGCGCCCCTTGCGACGCCCTGCGCAGTCCGCTCGTGGTGCTTTCGTGGCGGCGCATGGCGCCCTGAGGCTGTTTATTTATCCGCTGCCGCCCTCGCCCAAGAAGCTCGAAGGTCGGCCACAAGCGAGACAGGATTTTTGAATGTTCGGTTTTCTGCGTAGCTACTTCTCCAACGACCTGGCGATCGACCTCGGCACCGCCAACACCCTGATTTACATGCGCGGCAAGGGCATCGTCCTCGACGAACCCTCGGTCGTCTCCATTCGCCAGGAAGGCGGCCCGAACGGCAAGAAGACGATTCAGGCAGTCGGCAAGGAAGCCAAGCAGATGCTCGGCAAGGTCCCGGGCAACATCGAAGCCATCCGCCCGATGAAGGACGGCGTGATCGCCGACTTCACCGTCACCGAGCAGATGATCAAGCAGTTCATCAAGACGGCGCACGAGTCGCGCATGTTCTCGCCGTCGCCGCGCATCATCATCTGCGTGCCGTGCGGTTCGACCCAGGTCGAGCGCCGCGCGATCAAGGAAGCCGCGCACGGCGCGGGCGCCTCGCAGGTCTACCTCATTGAAGAGCCGATGGCCGCCGCGATCGGCGCGGGCCTGCCGGTTTCGGAAGCCACGGGCTCGATGGTCGTCGACATCGGCGGCGGCACGACCGAAGTGGGCGTGATCTCGCTCGGCGGCATCGTGTACAAGGGCTCGGTGCGCGTGGGCGGCGACAAGTTCGACGAAGCGATCGTCAACTACATCCGCCGCAACTACGGCATGCTGATCGGCGAACAAACCGCCGAAGCCATCAAGAAGGAAATCGGCTCGGCCTTCCCGGGTTCCGAAGTCAAGGAAATGGAAGTGAAGGGCCGCAACCTGTCGGAAGGCATTCCGCGCAGCTTCACCATTTCGAGCAACGAAATTCTCGAAGCGCTCACCGACCCGCTGAACCAGATCGTCTCGTCGGTGAAGATCGCGCTCGAACAAACGCCGCCGGAACTCGGCGCCGACATCGCCGAGCGCGGCATGATGCTCACGGGCGGCGGCGCGCTGCTGCGCGACCTGGACCGCCTGCTCGCCGAAGAAACCGGTCTGCCGGTGCTCGTGGCCGAAGACCCGCTCACCTGCGTGGTGCGCGGCTCGGGCATGGCGCTCGAGCGCATGGACAAGCTTGGCAGCATCTTCTCGTACGAGTAAGCGCGCCGCGCACCGCTGCGCTCGCCCGCGGCGCGGTTTCGGCGTCGCCGCGCCACTGATGGCGTGGCGGCACGCGCGCCGCGACGGCGCCCGCAACGCGGCGGCCTTCGGGGCGCCGAAGTTTCACGCTTCGCTGTGCCCTCCGTTACACCCTCTGTTTCACCGAACCGCACACGCCCCCGGCGCCGACCATGGAATACAGTCCGCCGCCCCTCTTTAAACAGGGCCCATCGGCACTCGCACGGCTGATCTTCTTCGTCGTGCTGTCGCTCGCACTCCTCGTCTCCGACGCGCGCTTCAAGACGCTCGAGGTCGTGCGCGGCGTGCTCGGCGCGGGCTTGTACCCGCTGCAACGCGCGGCCCTCGTGCCGCGCGACTTCTTTATGGGCGCCGCTGATCTGGCCGTGACGAGTTCCACGCTGCGCACCGAGAACACGCAACTGCACGTGCGCAATCTCCAGCTTTCGCAGCAGGCCAACGCGGCCGCTTCGCTCGCAGCCGAAAACGCGCACCTGCGCGCGCTGCTGCAGCTCTCGCAGCGCATTGGCGCGCAAACCACGCCTGCTGACATCCAGTACGACACGCGCGACCCGTTCACGCAGAAGGTCGTGATCGGCGGCGGTTCGCAGCAGGGTATCCAGAACGGCTCGCCGGTATTGAGCGAGGACGGCGTGATCGGCCAGGTCACGCGCGTGTTCCCCATGCAGTCCGAAGTCACACTCGTCACCGATAAAGACCAGGCGGTGCCGGTCGAAGTCGTGCGCACGGGCCTTCGCAGCGTGATCTACGGCACGGCGAAGGGCGACCTGCTCGATCTGCGCTTCGTGCCGATCAGCGCCGATCTGCAAGTGGGCGATGAACTGGTGACGAGCGGACTCGACGGCGTATATCCGCAAGGGCTGCCAGTCGCGAAGGTGCTGCGCGTGGACAAGCAGGCCGATACGGCATTCGCACGCGTGGTCTGCCTGCCGCTCGCCGCCGTGCGCGGGGCGCGCCAGGTGCTCGTGCTGCACTACGTCCCGCAGGTGCCGCCCAACCCGATCGCCGCCGAAGAGGCCGCGGCAGCCGCCGAAGCGAAGGACGCGAAGAAGAAGCCCGCCAAGGCCGCAGACAAGAAGGGCGACAAGAAAGCCGACGACGCGAAGGCGAAGCCCGCCGCAGCGGCAGGCGCGTCGGGCGCTACGGCACCGGCCGCCCCCGCGCAGCAGGCGAAGCCTGGAGCAAACGCAGCAGCCGCCGACAAGAAGCCGGCGGATAAAAAGCAGCCCGAGAAAAGGCCCAAGGAGAGCCTGCGGGAAGAGGCAGCGAAGGCCGTCGAGCAAGGGGGCCATTGATGCCGCGTCCGCAATACATTCTCCAGCCGGTCAATCCGTACTTCATCGTTTTCAGCCTTGCGGCGGCGTTCCTGTTGAACCTGCTGCCTTGGGGCAAACTGCCCGGCGTACCGGATTTCGTCGCGCTCGTGCTGGTGTTCTGGAACATTCACCAGCCGCGCAAGGTCGGCATGGGCGTCGCGTTCTTCCTAGGGCTCCTCATGGACGTCCACAACGCGAACCTGCTGGGCGAGCACGCGCTCGCGTACACGCTGCTTTCGTTTGGCGCGATCACCATCCACCGCCGCGTGCTGTGGATGTCGATCGGCTTGCAGATGTTCGCCGTCATGCCCATGCTGGTCGGCGCGCAGGTCGTGCCGTTCGTGATCCGCCTGCTGATGGGCGCTGCGTTTCCTGGCTGGGGTTACCTCGTCAGCGGGTTCGTCGAGGCCATCCTCTGGCCGGTCGCGAGCGTGCTGTTGCTCCTGCCGCAGCGCCGCCCCGTCGATCCCGACGATACCCGGCCCATTTGAGCGGCGCGCTCGCCGCTGGAAGACTCGCTTGACTACCTCTTACGCACCCCGGCCCGCTGTTCCCCGCGATTGGAACAGCGGGGCCTGGGTCTGACAGCATGACCGAATTCAAGGACACCCAGCAGCAGCTCACGAAGTTCCGCCTGCGCGTCGCGGCGGCGGGGCTGTTCGTGTTCGTCTGCTTCGGGCTGATCGCGCTCCGTTTCCTCTATCTGCAGGTCTGGAACCACAGCAAGTACTCGCTGCAGGCGGACGAAAACCGCATTTCCGTCGCGCCCATCGTGCCGAACCGCGGGATCATCACGGACCGCAACGGCGTCGTGCTCGCGAAGAACTATTCCGCGTACACGCTCGAAATCACGCCCTCGAAGCTCACCGACACGCTCGACAACACGATCGACGAGCTTTCGACCGTGATCCCGATCGATGCGCGCGACCGCCGCCGCTTCAAGAAGCTGCTCGAAGACTCGAAGAACTTCGAGAGCCTGCCGATCCGCACGCGCCTGACCGACGACGAAGTCGCGCGCTTCACCGCCCAGCGCTTCCGCTTCCCCGGCGTGGAGGTACGCGCACGCCTGTTCCGCCAGTACCCGCTTGGCCCAACGGCTGCACACGTGATCGGCTATATCGGCCGTATTTCGCAGCGCGACCAGGAGCGCATCGACGATCTCTCCGACAAGAACGACAGCGATCCCGAGCACTACGATCCGCGTCTCGATGCGAACAACTACAACGGCACCGACTACATCGGCAAGATCGGCGTCGAGCAAAGCTACGAAACCGAGTTGCATGGCCTGACGGGCTTCGAGGAAGTGGAAGTGACGGCAGGCGGCCGCCCCGTGCGCACGCTCTCGCGCACGCAGGCTACGCCCGGCAACAACCTCGTGCTGTCGATCGACATCGCTCTGCAGCAGGTCGCCGAGCAGGCGTTCGCGGGCAAGCGCGGTGCGCTTGTGGCGATCGAGCCTTCCACGGGCGACATTCTCGCGTTCGTCTCCGCGCCGAGCTTCGACCCGAACTCGTTCGTGGATGGCATCGACCAGCAAACCTGGGACGAGCTCAACAACTCGCCCGATCACCCGCTGCTGAACCGTCCGCTGCACGGCACCTACCCGCCGGGCTCGACCTACAAGCCGTTCATGGCGCTCGCCGCGCTCACGCTGCACAAGCGCACGCCGCAGTGGGGCTTCTCGGACCCCGGCTACTACATGTTCGGCGGCCACCGCTTCAACAACGACGTGCGCTCGGGCCAGGGCTGGGTCGACATGAACCGCGCGATCATGGTGTCGAACGACACCTACTTCTTCATGCTCGCGCACGACCTGGGCGTGGACAACATCGCGAACTTCATGAAGCCGCTCGGCTTCGGCCAGCTCACCGGTATCGATATCGCGGGCGAGGCGCGCGGCATCCTGCCCTCGACCGAATGGAAGCGCAAGGCGTACCGCAAGCCCGAGCAGCAGAGGTGGTACGAGGGCGAGACGATCAGCCTTGGCATCGGTCAGGGCTACAACTCGTTCACGATCCTGCAGCTCGCGCACGCCACGGCCACGCTCGCCGACAACGGCATTCTGATGAAGCCCCACCTCGTGAAGGAGATCGAAAATCCGATCACGAAGCAGGAGCGACTCACGGTGCCGAGCGAAAGCGGCCGCCTGAACGTCAGCCAGGCCGACATCGACGTCGTGAAGCGCGGCATGGAAAACGTGACGATGAATCAGTCGGGCACGGCCTTTCAGGTGTTCCGCAATGCGCCCTACACCTCGGCGGGCAAGACCGGCACGGCACAGGTGTTCTCGCTGCAGGGCGGCAAGTACAAGGCGCATGCGCTCGCCGAGAATCTGCGCGACCACGCGCTCTTCATCGCGTTCGCACCGGCCGAGAAGCCGCAGATCGCCATCGCGCTGATCGTCGAAAACGGCGGCTGGGGCGCGCAGGCCGCAGGCCCGATCGCACGCCGCGTGCTCGACTACTACCTCGTCGACCGCCTGAAGCCGGGCGTCGTGCAGGCGGCCGTGGCTGCGGCGGCTTCGGCCACGGAGGATGCGTCCGCGCCCGTGATCGGCGCGCCGCCCGAGACGGCGTCCGGCGCGGCTTCGGGTGCAGCGCCCGGCGCGGCTTCGAGCACGCCCGCGACGCCCGTCGTGCAGCCTGTCAGGATCGCCGCCGGCTTCACACCGCTGCCGATTCCCGGCGCGGCATCTGCGGCAGAGGCGGCTTCGGCTTCGGCTGCGGCTGCGGCTGCCGCCTCGGGCGCGGTTGCAGCGGGTCCGGCTTCGGCCTCCACTGCCAGTCCAGCTTCGGCCTCCGCTGCGGCGGCGCGGCCCTCGCCCGCCAGCAGCGCAGCCGGCAAGACTCGCAAGCCCCGCCAGAACGTCAGCCCTGATGCGAGCGCTGCAACCGACGCCGTGAACGGCGGCACCGCCAGCGCGGACGGCAAGCCCGATACGGGCGCCGGCCGCCCCGCGCCCGCCTCCGTGCCCCGCCACTTCGGCCCTGGCCCCCATCGCCCGCGCCGCCCCGCCAGCGCGAGCGACGCGGCCACGCTCGCACCGCCGCCCAAGCCCGCAACGGGCGGCATCGACGAGTAAGGAGTCACCATGCCTTTCTTCCAGCTCGACAAGATCGACAAGCGCGCCGTGCTCGACACGCTGCGCAAGATGTTCCTCGGCTTCGACCGGCCGCTCGCGCTCACCGTGTTCCTGCTGCTGTGCGTGGGCATCGTCACGCTGTACAGCGCGAGCCTCGACGTGCCGGGCCGCGTAGAGGACCAGCTGCGCAACATCATGCTCACCTTCGTGCTGATGTGGGCGCTCGCCAATGTGCCGCCCAACACGCTCATGCGCTTCGCAGTGCCGATCTATACCTTCGGCATCGCGTTACTGATTGCCGTCGCGCTATTCGGCCTCACGCGCAAGGGCGCGAAGCGCTGGATCAACGTGGGTGTGGTGATTCAGCCCTCGGAAATCCTCAAGATCGCCACGCCGCTCATGCTCGCGTGGTACTACCAGCGCCGCGAAGGCGTGATGCGCTGGTACGACTTCGTCGTCGGCTTCGTGATTCTGCTCGTGCCGGTCGGCCTGATCGCCAAGCAGCCCGATCTCGGCACCGCCGTGCTCGTGTTCGCGTCGGGCCTCTTCGTCATCTATTTCGCGGGGCTCTCGTTCAAGCTGATCGTGCCGGTGCTGATCGCGGGCGTGATCGCGGTGGCGTCGATCGCGGCGTTCCAGGACAAGATCTGTCAGCCGCAGGTGAACTGGCCGCTCATGCACGACTACCAGAAGCACCGCATCTGCACGCTGCTCGACCCCACGTCCGATCCGCTCGGCAAGGGCTTCCACACCATCCAGGCGGTGATCGCGATTGGCTCGGGCGGCCCGCTCGGCAAGGGCTGGCTGAAGGGTACGCAGTCGCATCTGGAATTCATCCCCGAAAAGCACACCGACTTCATCTTCGCGGTGTTCTCCGAGGAGTTCGGCATGGCGGGCGGCCTCGTGCTGCTCACGCTCTATATGTGTTTGATTGCGCGTGGGCTGTATATCGCCGCGAATGGCGCGACGCTCTTCGGGCGATTACTGGCCGGATCGCTCACGATGGCGTTCTTCACCTACGCGTTCGTCAACATCGGCATGGTGAGCGGCATCTTGCCCGTGGTCGGCGTGCCGCTGCCGTTCATGAGCTATGGCGGTACGGCGCTCACCACGCTCGGCGTGGCGATCGGGCTCATCATGAGCGTGGGACGCCAGAAGCGGCTGATGCAGAGTTGAGGGCACGGTGCGCGGTTTGTGCGCGCTCGATCGATGAAGCAAAAAAACGCGCCGGCATTGTCCGGCGCGTTTTCGTTTCAGCGGTCGCTTTCTGGCGCTTACTGCGTGGGCGCCGACTTCATTAGTTGCGCGCTCAACTGCTGGTACTTCAGCCGCGCCACGGGATCGCCCTGCGCCGCCGCAGCCGCATAGTACGCACGCGCGACGTTGAGGTTCTTCGGCACTCCGTCGCCTCCGCGCTCATAGAACGAGCCGGTCACGTACTGCGCCGTCATGTCGCCGCCCTCGGCGGCCTTCTTGTACCAGTAGAACGCCTGCTTGTTGTCCCGCGTGGTCCCGCGCCCGTCCAGGTACTGATTCGCGAGCGCAAGCTCCGCCTGCACATGGCCCTGCTTCGCCGCCTTGAGGAACCACTGATGCGCCTGTACCGGATCGCGCTCGACGAAGTCGCCGTCGTCGTACATCTTGCCGTACACGTACTGTGCGTGCGACATGTTCGCGTCCGCCGCCTTGCGCAGCCACTTGCGGCCCTCGCCCACGTCGGCGGCCCCGCCCTCGCCGTTCACCAGCATCATCGCGTAGTTGAACTCCGCCAGCCGGTTGCCGCGCTCGGCCGCCGCCTGGAACTCGGCGCGCGCCGCGCTGAGATTGCCCGCGTTGTAGTCGGCAACAGCGTTGGCCGTTTGCGGATCGGATTCGGCGCCAGCGGTGGCGCTAGCGCCGTCCGCTGCTGCTGCGACGGCGCTCATGCCGAGCGCCGCGCCCGCCAGACAGCCGATGGCGGCCGCACGCACAAGCCGTCCAAAAAGCGCTTTCGGACGCTTCATGATCTCGCCTCCTGGAGCGCCTGGCGCGTCGCGCGCACGAGCCATATCACGTCGGCGGCAAGGGCGATGAAGCTGAAGCCCATTTCGCGATACTGCCTGGCGGCGGCCGCATCCATCGCGAAAATGCCCGCCGCCACACCCGCTTCGCGCGCGACCGCGACGATGCGCTGCACGGCGGCGACCACGTCCGGATGCTTCGAGTCGCCGAGATGGCCAAGGCTCGCTGCGAGATCGGCAGGCCCCACGAACAGGCAGTCGACGCCCGGCACCCTCGCGATCTTCTCGACTTCGGCCAGCGCCGCCGCCGACTCGATCTGCACGATCGTCGCGATCTGCGCATTCGCGCCCTGAAGGTAGTCGCGCCGCATGCCGTAGGCCGCCGCGCGCACCACGCCCGCCACGCCGCGCTGGCCGCCGGGCGTGCGCGCATCGGGGTACTGCGTGAGGCTCACTGCGCGCGCGGCTTCTTCAGCCGACGCCACGTTGGGGAACATCACCGTGCGCGCGCCCGCGTCGAGCACATGCTTCACGAGCCACGGCTCGCTATCGGGTAGACGCACGACGGGCTCGGTGGGCAAATGCGCGGCGGCAATCGCGCGCAGTTGGGCGATCGTGTCGGCGCTGTCGTTCGGGGTGTGCTCCATGTCGATCAGCAGCCAGTCGAAGCCGGCGTGCGCGAGCGCCTCGGCGGCGGTTTCGCTGCCCATCGAAAGCCATAGACCGAATAGCGGGTCTGCCTCCTTGAGGCGTTCCTTGAGGGGATTGGTGAAGGTGCTCATCGCCGTGCTCCCGGCGAGGCTGCGGGGCGCGCGCGAGGCGCGGGCGGTTATCGCCCGGCAGTGCGGCAGCCGGCAGGTCTCGCTCCGTTATGTGTTTGTCGGGCCGCACGCGGAGATGCGCAGGCCTTGCGGCAATGATCATACCGCGACAAAAATTTGCCGGTCGGCACGGAAAACCCGCCTTGCGCGGGTCGTCGGAGCGAGGGTGAGGCGGCGGGTGAGACGACTGAGGCGGAGCTTTCGGGCGTCAGTCGCGCGTGACTTCGGCCCAGCAGTTCGGCGTCTCGTACAGGCGCAGCTTGTGCAGGCGCAGATTCACGCCGTAGTGCGCGTCGTACACGTTCGCGAGAATGTCGAACGCGATGGCCGCGAGGTTCTCCACGGTCGGAATACGGTCGATCACGACGGTCTTGTGGCCCGGCAGCGTTTCGAGAAAACCGCGCACCTGCGTATCGCCCGCGAAGACGAGGAACGCGTGGTCCCACAGATCGACGAGATGCTGGTTCGCGAGCGACTTCACGTCAGCAAAGTCCATCACCATGCCGCGGTCGGGCGCGCCTTCCGTTTCGACGAGGTCGCCTTCCAGCGTGATTTCGAGCACGTAGCGGTGGCCGTGCAGGTTGCGGCACTGGCTGCGGTGGTCGGGGATGCGGTGGCCCGCGTCGAATTCGAGTTTTCGGGTGATCGTCAGCACGGCGCTTCTTCAGAAAAATTCGCGTGAATCAGGGAATGTTCAGGTATTTGTGGGTCTGCATCGACAGGCGCCACTGCGGATGGCGCTTGCACCAGTCGATAGCGAGCTTCGTGTTCAGGTCGCGCGACGGGCCGTCCATGGGCTGCACGAGAAAATACTCGAAATCGAGCTTTGCGTAGTCGGCGAGGCGCTGATTCTCCTGCGGCACGACGACCTTCAACTCGTTGCCCTTCGTGACGACGAGCGGCGCGTCGGCCTTTGGGCTCACGCAAATCCAGTCGATGGTTTCGAGCACCGGCAGCGAGCCGTTCGTTTCGATCGCGATCTCGAAGCCGGCGGCGTGCAGCGCGTCGACGAACGGCTGGTCGATCTGCAGCATCGGCTCGCCGCCCGTGCAAACCACGAAGCGGTTGCCCTCGCCTTCGGGCCACAGCGATGCGATCTTCGCGACGAGTTCTTCAGGCGTGCGGAATTTGCCGCCGTTCTCGCCATCGGTGCCGACGAAGTCGGTGTCGCAGAAGCGGCAAACCGCTTCGGCGCGATCTTCCTCGCGGCCCGACCAGAGATTGCAGCCGGCGAACCGGCAGAACACGGCCGGACGCCCGGCGTTCGCGCCCTCGCCCTGCAACGTGTAGAAAATTTCCTTTACCGCGTAAGTCATCGTGCAGCCTGGTTCTGGCTCATCGGCGCGAGGCGCGCGCAAAGCCGGTTGGTCTCGGGCGCGGATTCAACCTGCTGGCAGGGCGCGCCGCCCGTGCGCGGCCCTGAGCATTTTCATGGCGGAAGTCGTTGTGCGTGGCCCGGGGCTTACGCTCAGGCCGGCGCTTCCGTCACGTTCTCGCCAGCGAGATACGCTTCATACCCGCGCTTGCGCAACTTGCACGCCGGGCACTCGCCGCAGCCGAAGCCCCATGCGTGAAGCTCGGCGCGCTCGCCCAGGTAGCAGGTGTGCGTTTCCACGCGCACCATGTCCACCAGCGCTTCGCCGCCCAGCTTTTCGGCGAGCCGCCATGTGTCGGCCTTGTCGAGCCACATGAGCGGCGTCTCCAGCACGAAGCGCGTGTCCATGCCGAGATTGAGCGTCACCTGCAGCGCCTTCATGGTGTCGTCGCGGCAGTCGGGGTAGCCCGAGAAGTCGGTTTCGCACATCCCGCCCACGAGCACCTTGAGCCCGCGACGATAAGCGATCGCCGCGGCGATCTGCATGAACATCAGGTTGCGGCCCGGCACAAAGGTGTTCGGCAAGCCGCTCGCCGCCGTTTCGATCTCGATCTCGCGCGTCATGGCGGTGTCGCTAATCGAGCCGAGCACCGAGAGATCGATCATGTGATCGTCGCCGAGGCGTGCGCCCCACTCGGGGAACGTACTGGCGATCGCCGCGCGAAAGCCTTCGCGGCACTCCAGTTCGACGCGATGACGCTGGCCGTAATCGAAGCCGAGCGTCTCGACGCTCTCATAGCGGTCGAGCGCCCACGCGAGGCACGTGGCCGAATCCTGGCCGCCGGAAAACAGTACTAGCGCGCCCTTGGCTTCTGTTCGAGTCACCGTGAAACTCCGTGTATGAGGTTTCCGCCCGAATGCTTTCGTTGCGTGCCTGTGTTGCTCGCTTTTGTTGCGTAAAGCGCCCGGGCGGACCGGCAGGGACAACCCCCGCGCTGGCTCATGCAGTATAGGCCGGGGCCCCTGAACGGGCATCGGCGCACCCTTATACCCTGGATACCGTCGACGTCTGGCATTCGAACCGCAAGACAACGAGTACAACGAAAAAGCCCCAGGAATCGAACGATCTCCTGGGGCTGCATTCTGGTGGCCTGGGACGGAATCGAACCATCGACACGCGGATTTTCAATCCGCTGCTCTACCAACTGAGCTACCGGGCCAACGAAGAAAAAAGATTATAGCGATGAATGTGACGTTTGCCAAGTGGCTTTCGCAAAATTTGCTGAGCCTCGCCGCGCCACTCGCTTTGACATCCTCACTCGCCCTTGCTCTTGCCGAGGTCCACGCCGAGTTGCTTGAGCTTGCGATACAGGTGCGTGCGCTCGAGCCCCGTTTTTTCGGCCACGCGCGTCATGCTGCCGTTCTCGCGCGCGAGGTGGTACTCGAAGTAAGCGCGCTCGAACGCGTCGCGCGCGTCGCGCAGCGGAATGTCGAACGAGATCGAAGCCGTTTGTGTGGCCGTCGCGCCCGCCTGCATGCCATGCACGCCGTCGACGCCCAGCACCGGCAATGCCGCCGCCGAAGCCACGACCGCGGGTCCGCCCGCCGCCGATTTCCCCGCCACCGCCGATGTAGCCGGCGCGACCGGCGCCGCCGTGCCGCGCGCAAGCCCCTGCTCGACCGCCTTCAACAGCTTTTGCAGCGCGATCGGCTTTTCGAGGAAGTTGAGCGCGCCGATCTTCGTCGCCTCGACGGCGGTGTCGATAGTCGCGTGCCCCGACATCATGATGACCGGCATCGTGAGATGGCCCTGCGCGGCCCATTCCTTGAGCAGCGTCACGCCGTCGGTGTCCGGCATCCAGATATCGAGCAGCACGAGGTCCGGCACGCTGCGCTGCCGGAAGTCGCGCGCCTGCTGCGCATCTTCCGCGAGCTCCACGACGTGTCCTTCGTCGCTGAGGATCTCCGAGAGCAATTCCCGGATGCCCATTTCATCATCTACCACCAGGATGGTTGCCATTTACGCTGCCCTTGTCTGCACTGTTGCTTTTGATCCCCGCTCCGCTTCGGCACGCGCATGCCCTTCCCCGGATCGACCGGGTCCTGGCGTGGCGGCATCGTCTGCCAGCTGGAGAAAGAGAATCGAGATCTGCGCGCCTTCGATCACATCGCCCGCTCTCATTCGATTGCGGATGTCGATGCGCGCGCCGTGCTCGTCGACGATCTTCTTGACCATCGCGAGCCCGAGTCCTGTTCCTTTGGCCTTGGTCGTCACATAGGGTTCGAACGCACGCGTGAGAATGCGCGCCGGGAAACCCGGACCGTTGTCCGAAACCGTGAGACGCACCGCCACGTGCGTACGGCCTTGCGCGTCGGGGTCTCCGTATTCTACGGCGCGGGTCTCGAGCGTCACGTGAGGATTCTGCGTGTCGGCCACCGCGTCCTGCGCGTTTTGCAGCAGGTTGTGGATCACCTGGCGCAATTGCGTGGCATCGCCCCGTATGACCGGCAAGTCGGAGAGCTCGACCTTGATCGCGCTCTTGCCCTCTCCCACACCATAGAGCGTGAGCACTTCGCTCACGAGTTCATTGAGCTGCAGGTTCGCGAGCACCGCAGGCGGCGTGCGCGCGTAGTCGCGGAAGTTGTCGACCATCTGCTTCATCGCCGCGACCTGATTGACGATGGTGGTCGCGCCGCGCTTGAGCACTTCGGCGTCCGTTGGCGCGAGCTTGTCGGAGAGCTTCATCTGCAGGCGTTCGGCCGAGAGCTGAATCGGCGTGAGCGGATTCTTGATCTCGTGCGCAAGACGCCGCGCGACTTCGCCCCACGCCACCGAGCGCTGCGCCGAAATCACGTCGGAGATGTCGTCGAACACCACGACGTAGCCCGAGGTCTGCATGTCGCCCGCGTCGCGGCCCGTATCGGATACGAGGCGCGCGCCGCGCACGAGCAGCGTGAGCGGATCGGTCTCGCCCGGCATTGGCACGGAAAACTGCTGCTGCCAATGGCCGCGTTCGTGATCGCCATCGCCGCGTGAGGCTTCCTGATCGGCGAAGGCCTTGCGCACCATGGCGCCGAACTCCGTGAGCGCACCGATATGATCGAGCGCGACCCCGAGCTGCGTCTGGAACGGCTGCCGGAAGATGCGCTCCGCGCCGGGGTTCGCCGTCGTGAGGCGGAATTGCCGGTCGAACACGAACACGCCCGCCGTCAGGTTCGCGAGGATGCTCTCGAGATACGCTTTCGAATGCTCGAGCGCGATGCGGTTCTTCTCCACCGCCTGGCGCGCTTCGGAAAGCTGGCGTGTCATCGCGTTGAACGACTGGGTGAGGAAGCCCAGCTCGTCGCGCGACTTGATCTCGCGCTTGGGCGTGTAGTCGCCCTCGGTCACTTCCTTCGTGCCCTGCGCGAGCAGGAAGAGCGGTCTTGCAAGCTGGTTGCCGAGCGCGAGCGCCAGCATCATCGCGACGAAGGTGGCGAGAAAGAGCGCGAGCGTGAGCGTGCCGATATACATCTTGCGAAGGCCCGTGCGGCCAAGCGCCTTCTCCTGATATTCGCGATATGCGCGCTGCACGGCGTCGGCGTTACGCGCGAGCGCGGCCGGCACCGGCTGCTCCAGTTGCAGGAAACGCTCGACCGGCTGCAGATCCGTCGTATTCGCGTCGGGAATGCGCGTGAGCACGCGCAATCGCAGCGCGCCCTTCGAACCAAGCTGATGCGGATCGCCGTCCACTTCGCCTTCGATCGCCGCATAGCCGCGCCCGCGCGCCTGATCGAGCATGAGCGACGTAGGCATATCGGCGGGCATGAGCGACGAGAAGTTGCTCGACGCCTGCGCCACCACGTGCATTTCCGGCGCCGCGCCCGACATGCTGCGCACCGGCTCGACGATCATCGCGTCCTGCACGCCGAACTGGTCGCGCGCGCGCAGGAGCGTGAGCGTCGTGCCCGCGGCGTCGCCGCTCGCGATCTGCTCGGCCATGAGACGGCCCTTGGTTTGCAGATCGGACAGTGATGCGTCGAGCATGCCGCGCCCGAGATTCAGGCCTGCCGTGAGCGCGGTTTCCACGTTCACGTCGAACCAGGACTCGATCGAGCGCGAGACGAACTGATAAGAAACGATATAGATGATGCCGCCCGGCACCACGCCCACGAGCGCGAAGAAGAACGCGAGCTTCGCGAGCAGCCGCGTGCCGAACTTGCCGCGTCTCAGGCGCACGACGATCACGATCATCAGCGCCGTGACCACCGACAGGAAGATCAGCGCGACGACGATATTGGCCGCGTAGAGCCAGCCGTAGTAGCGGTCGAAGAACTCAGTGTTCGCGCTCGCCGCGGCGAGCAGGACGAGCAGCAGCGTCGCGGTGAACGCGACGGTGGAAACGAGCAGCTTGACGACGACGCTGCTGAAGCTGGTGGCGCGGCGCACTTTATTTAGCACGTTCGGTCACCGTGAAGTTGAAGCGCTTCCAGTCGGAAGCGAGATTCCAGTCGCGGTTGTTCACGGCGTCGATCTGGAACGGCTTGGGCATCAGCGCGACGTCGAGTTGCATGCGCACTGACGCCGTGTACGTTTCGCCCGCATGCACGTCGTTGCGGTCGATCACGTGCCACGAGGTGACGTGCTTGATGACCGCGAGCGCGTCCGCGAGCGTCGAGAAGCCGAGCTGCAGGCCGCCGCTTGAGACGCGGTACTCGCGCGTGAGCGGCTGGAACGACAGGCGAATGCTTTGCGAAACGCTCACCGGCTGTTCGTCGAACCAGTACCAGCGCGCGCGCGTCAGCTCGAAGTCGGTGGTGAAGTAAAGCGGAATGCCTTTGTTGACCGCGTCTTCCAGGCTGCTGTTGAGGTCGAAGTCGAAGCGGGCGTCGAGGCTCCAGCCGTTGTTGTCGGCCTGGAGCGACGCGCGCTGCACCGCGATCGAGTCGGCGCGCGCCGGCGCGGCGGCCACGAAGCCGACGACGGCAAGCACCAGCCAGATCAGGGCCGCGAACCGCAGCGGGAAGAAGCGTTTGATGGTCACCGTTTCTGAAAGCGCGCGTAGAAGAATCCGTCGTGATCTGCGGTGCGATCGGGAACGGGGCAGTCGGTTGCCGTCACTTCGGCCTTTGCATCGGCATCGTGCCGCGCCTCGTTGGCAGCGCCGCATTCTGGCCCCCGGGCCGGCGCGCCGAACGCCTCGGGCAGCAGTTGCCCCGGGGCGTCCAATCGTACCGCATCCGCATGGGTGCTTTCAAACCAGCGCGCCTGCGCCTCGCCTTCCTCGGGGAAGATCGAACAGGTCACGTAGAGCAGTTCGCCGCCCGGCTTCACGAGCGGCCACAGCGCATCGACGATGCGGCGCTGCTCGGCGGCAAGCGCCGCGATGTCGCTCTCGCGGCGCAGCCAGCGGATGTCCGGATGGCGGCGCACGATGCCCGAGGCCGAGCAGGGCACGTCGGCGAGGATGCGATCGAACAGCTCGCCGTCGTGCCACGCGGCGGGATTGCCCGCGTCTCCGACCAAGATCTTTGCGTGGCGCGACGCATGCGTGGGATCGTCTTGCGCGAAACCAAGGCGCGCGAAGTTCTCGCCGATGCGCGCGGCGCGTGCGGCGTCGCTCTCCAGCGCGATCAGGTCGATGTCGGCAAGCTCGAGCAGATGGCCGCTCTTGCCGCCAGGCGCCGCGCATGCGTCGAGCACACGCATGCCGTCGCGCACGTCGAGGATTTGCGCAGCCACTTGCGCACCGGCGTCCTGCACGGACACGTCGCCCGCGAGAAACCCAGGAATGCGATCCACGGGCAGCGGCGCGGCAAGGCGCACGGCGTGCTCGCCGATCTGCGTGGCGGCGATGTTTTCGGCGGCGAGCCGTTGGACGTATTCGGTGGCGCTCGCACGGCGCGCGTTCACGCGCAGCGTGAGCGGACCTTGCGTGTTGCCAACGGTGAGAATTTCCTGCCACTGCGTGGGCCACGCGCCACGGACCGCGTCGATCCACCAGCGCGGATAGTTCCACAGCGCGGTTTCATCAGCCTCGGCAGCGGCAAGCGCCGTGTCCCGCTCGCGCAGAAAGCCGCGCAGCACTGCATTGACAAGCCCCTTCGCGAAGGCGGTCTCGCGGCGCGCGCCCACGGCGCGCACGGCCTGATCGACGACCGTAAACGGCGTGTAGGCGGCGCTCGCCTCGTCTTGCGCGAGCAACGCCAGCGCGCAGGCCAGCAGATTCGCGACGAGCGGCGGCGGCGCCTTGCTCACGCGTTGCCGGATCAGCCAGTCGACCGTGCCGAGCCGCCGCATCGTGCGATACGCAATGTCCTGCACGGCGCCGCGCGCCTGCGTCGCGAGATCGGCAGGCAATGCGGCGAAGGCGCTCGCGAGCGCGGCGGGCAGCGCCGCACCGGCGCGCACCGCGCCGACCGCGTGTGCAGCCTGGTCGAGCGCGAAGCCGAGCGAATCAGGGGCCAGATGTACGGCGTGGCTGCGCGCCGGCGATGCGGAACGCTTTTTGCCGTCAGACGGCTTGCTGGGTCGCCGGGATAGGCTGAATGTCATGAAGAAACCGGATGCGGGCCGCGGTGAATCGCGGCGTCAATGATGCACAAGCGAGCCATTGTAGCGTGGCGAGCGCGCAACACTGCCGGCTCCGTTCGATTCGAGTCGACCGCACGGCGCGCAAGCCTGCGGCGATCAATTCGTCTGGATACATATTGGCGGATACGGACTAACGGCTCGCAGCATGATGGCGACAGAAAACGCCTCCTCCAGCTTCGTCGCGGCCATCATGAAACCACTCGGGAAGAAACTCGACTTCGCGTTCCTGGCCTTCGTTGCGATCTTTTCCGTGTACCAACAGGGACGGGGAAAGCTGTTCTCGCCCTTCTGGGACTACAAGGTGTACGCGTACGCGCTGGACCAGTTCAAGCGCGGCGCAAATCCGTATATCCCGCACGGATTTCCCTTCGTCTATCCGCCCATCTTCCTGAATCTCTTCTCGCGCATTCCATTTCACTGGCTCTATCTGGCGTTCGTAGTCGCGTCGCTGATCTATCTCGCCTGGAGCGTCCGGCACGCGAATTTCGCCGTCGCGGGTGCGCTGGGGTTTCTGACCGGCGGCGCGGGCCTGGGGGGCATCCTCACCGGAAACTTCGCGATTTTCGGTCACCTGCTGATCATTGCGCTTTTTTATGCGGCTTCGCAGGACGCGTCAGCGCGTAGTTCGCAGCACGCCTCACAGGCGATCAGCAGCGCGACGGCGAAGTATTGCGCGCTGGCTTTTTTCATCGCCCTTTTCGCCTCCATCAAGATCTATTTCCTGACGTACGCCGTCGTGTTCTTTTTTATCCCCAAGGGCATGCGCTATTTCTTCGCCGTGGCTTTGTGTGTTGCGCTCGCAACCATTGCGCAACTCGCGCTGGAACCGCGTCTGTGGAGCGACTTCGAAACGCTGCTGCGCTGGCAGATGCTCGCCCAGAACGATTCCGGGCTCGTGCTGTTCGGGATACTCGAACAGCACGTCCGCGCGCTATCGACCCTGGAAGACGTCCTGTTCTACGAAGTGGTCGTCGTGGCGCTATTCGTGTACGCGGTCAACCCGTTGCGCGGTCGGCGACTCATGGTGTCCGAAAGCGAAAGCGCACCCGGCAGGCTGTTCTATATCCTCGCCTTCTGTCTCGCGCTGAATCCGAGAATGAAGGAATACGACATCGCGCCGTTTTTCGCGTGCTGCTTCGTTTCGCTATTCCAGAGCAGCAACGGCGATAACCGGATAGATCGCGTGATCTTCTACGCCGTGCCGTTGGCGTTCATCACCGCGTGGATCGTCGCCAAGTTTGGACACGTGTACGACGTGCTCGACATGTCCTGGTTCATTGGCGTCTATTTCGTGTTCTTCGTGGTTTCCCTGCGTCAACGGGCGTTGCGGGTTT
Source organism: Paraburkholderia flagellata (assembly GCF_021390645.1). Lineage (GTDB taxonomy): Bacteria > Pseudomonadota > Gammaproteobacteria > Burkholderiales > Burkholderiaceae > Paraburkholderia > Paraburkholderia flagellata. The sequence goes on along the minus strand of NZ_JAJEJT010000001.1, from coordinate 24,458 downwards.
CGGCACGGACAGACGTGCAGCACTTCGACAGCGACGCCGCGGCGACGGGCTGAACAAAAAACGCCTCCGAAGAGGCGTTTTTTGCGTTGCTGCCTGCCGCTTTAGCGTCTGCCGCCCGCGGCCATCTCCATCAACCGGCGGATGCGCTCTTCCGTGGACGGGTGCGTGCTAAAGAGATTCTGCAAGCCGCCGCCGGAAAGCGGATTCATGATCATCATCTGCGCCGTGGCCGGATGCTGTTCGGCCGCCGGGAACGGGATGCCCTGCGCATAGCGATGGATCTTGTCGAGCGCCGAGGCGAGCGCCTGCGGATCGCCCGAAATCTCAGCACCGCCGCGGTCCGCTTCGAATTCGCGCGCACGCGAAATCGCCATCTGGATCAGCGCGCCCGCGATCGGCGCGAGCAGCGCCACGGCAATGCTCGCGATGGGATTCGCCGGGCGGCCGTTTTCGTCGCGGCCGCCGAAGATCATCGCAAAGTTGGCGAGCGCCGAGATCGCGCCGGCCATGGTGGCCGAGATCGTCGAGATGAGAATGTCGCGGTGCTTCACGTGCGCCAGCTCGTGCGCCATGACGCCGCGCATCTCGCGTTCGGAGAGCACGCGCAGAATGCCCGTGGTCGCCGCGACCGCCGCGTGCTCAGGGTTGCGCCCCGTGGCGAAGGCGTTGGGCGCGTCCTCGTTGATGAGGTAGACGCGCGGCATCGGCAAGCCCGCGCGCGTGGCCAGATCGCGGACCATGCGATAGAACTGCGGCGCCGTCGTCTCGTCGACTTCCTGCGCGTTGTACATGCGCAGGACCATCTTGTCCGAATACCAGTACGAGAAGAAGTTCATGGCAAGCGCGAAGAACAGCGCCAGCACCATCCCGCGATGCCCGCCGATCAGCCCGCCGATCACGATGAAAAGGGCCGTAATCGCGGCCATCAACATCGCGGTTTTGACCCAGTTGAACATGTGCTGTGCTCCTTCACCCACCAGGGGATCAAATCGATCGTTGAACGCCCGCCGCCAGCCGTTCAGCCATGCGCGGGCGAGCGCATTGTAAGCGATTTGTTAGATATGGGCAGATGCGAAAAATTCAATCTCAGCGTGTGGCCGTGGCGAGCTTCAGGCCCAGGCCGACAAACGCCGAGCCGACCGTGCGGTCGAGCCACTTCTTCACGCCCGCCTTGCCCGAAAGGCGCTGCGTGACGCTGCCCGCCACCCACGCGACGAAGCCGTTCCAGACCGTGCTCATCAGCACGAACGCGGCACCGAGCGTCAGGAAAGCGAGCGCTTTGTGCTCGGTTCCCGCGCTCACGAACTGCGGGAAGAACGAGACGAAGAACAGCACGACCTTCGGGTTGAGCACGTTGGTGCAGAAGCCCGAAACGAAGAGCTGGCGCAGCGGCCGCGGCGCAGCGGCAGGCGGCGTGACTTGCTCGGCGCCTTCGGCCGGCTTGACCTCGTGTTTCGTGAGGACGAGCCGCACGCCCAGATACACGAGATAGATCGCGCCGACGATCTTGATGACCGTGAACGCCGTGGCCGATGCCGCAAGCAGCGCCGTCAACCCGAACGCACAGGCGAGCGTATGCACGCAGCAGCCCGCCGAGATACCCAGTGCGGAGACAAGGCCCGCGCCGCGGCCCTGCGCGACGCTGCGGCCGACGATATAGGCCGTATCGGGCCCCGGCGTCACGTTCAGGAGAAACACGGCGACGAGGAAGAAACCGAAATGGGTGATGCCGAACATGACTACCTCAAAATCGAAAACGCGCTTCAACCGCCATTGATTCTAGCGCGCTGGTCACCGCGCAGCATTTGGCCTTGCGGCTATCTTCAGGCAATCGCGCGAGCCCGGGTTCAGGCCACAGGGGCCTCGGGCAACTGGAAACGCTGGCCCGCCGCCAGCGGCATGCCGGCCAGGAATTCGCGCGCGGGCAACCGCTTGCCACCCGGCTTTTGCAGTTGCGTGAGGCGCAGCGCGCCCTCGCCGCAGGCCACCACCACGCCCGCCGGGCTCACATCGAGAACCTCGCCCGGCTCAGCGCTCGCGCTGGCCGAACGCTCCATCGGCTCTGCGGCCCACAGCTTGAGTTGCGCGCCGTCCAGCGTGGCGGCGCCGCCTGGGAACGGGTCGAACGCGCGAATCTGGCGCGCGAGCGCCATGGCCGGCCGGCGCCAGTCGAGCGCCGCTTCCTGCTTCCCGATCTTTTCGGCATAAGTCGCGCCCTCTGCCGGCTGCGGCGTGGCGGGCAGCGCGCCGTCGCGCTCAAGCGCGACGAGCCCATCCACGATCAGCTTCGCGCCGAGTTGCGCCAGGCGGTCGTGCAGCGTCGCCGTGGTGTCGCCCGGCGCGATTGGCGTGCGCACCTCGGAGATCATCGGGCCGGTGTCGAGCCCCGCGTCCATCTGCATGAGCGTGATGCCGGTCTCGTCGTCGCCGGCTTCGATCGCGCGGTGAATCGGCGCCGCGCCGCGCCAGCGCGGCAGGATAGACCCGTGAATGTTGATGCAGCCGTGCGGGGGGATGTCCAGCACTTCCTGCGGCAGCAGCAGCCCGTAGGCTGCGACCACCATCACGTCGTGCGGCGTGGCGCGCAGCAGGTCAAGCGCCGCGGCGGCTTCCTCCGGATACTTGCCCGTGCGGCGCAGCGACGGCGGTTGGGCAACGGCTATGCCGTGCTCCTGCGCGTAGCGCTTGACCGGGCTTGCCTGGAGCTTCATGCCACGGCCCGCCGGGCGGTCCGGCTGGGTGAGGACGAGCGGCACGGCAAAGCCCGCTTCGTGAATCGCCGCGAGCGCCGCGGCGGCGAATTCCGGCGTGCCGGCGAAGATGACGCGAAGGGTGTGGCTCATGGGCGCTCGGTGCTTGGCTGGTTCATGAAGAAAGAGACGGCGCGGCGTGATACAAACAAATCGCGATCGAATCGCAATTACATCGCGCGCTCGAGCTTCTTCATCTTGTTGCGGATGCGCGTTTGCTTGAGCGATGACAGGTATTCGACGAACACCTTGCCCATCAGGTGATCCATTTCGTGCTGGATGCAGACCGCGAGCAGCCCTTCGCAGTCCACCTCGTAGGTCTCGCCCTTTTCGTTCATCGCACGCACGCGCACCTTTTCCGCACGCTCGACTTCGTCGTAGATGCCCGGCACGGAAAGACAGCCTTCCTCATGCACTTCACGCTCGGCGCTCGACCAGATGATTTCCGGGTTGATGAACACGCGCAGCTCCTCGTGCGCGTCGGAAACGTCAATCACCACGACGCGCTCATGCACGTCGACCTGGGTGGCCGCGAGGCCGACGCCCGGCGCGGCGTACATCGTTTCGGCCATGTCGGCGACCAGCTTGCGGATGCGGTCGTTGACCACCTCGACCGGCTTCGCGACCTTGTGCAGACGCTTGTCCGGGTAATGAAGAATGTTCAGTAGAGCCATGATTTGAAGGGTTTCTCGTTGGGCGCCTGAAAGAGCCAGGTACAGGAAACGATGCGCGGCCTGGCCATTCGGCCAGCTTGCGGGTCCCATGCCGGATACGGAGGATATGCACTCATATTCGGACGAAACGGCCGCAATTCAACGTTGAACGCGCGCTCGCCCGTGCGAACGCGCCGCGCCTGAAAGCGAGCGCGCAGTGCCACGGGTAAAGACGCCACGGTGCATTTCGGATGGTGAAAATTTTATCACGAGGTGCGGCAAACCGTCCGCGCCCGGGGAACGCAATGCCGACGACCTTGCCGCTGTCTCCCGAGGAACTGGCCGCCTGGCTGCGCCTCGCCCTCGCGCGCGGCCTGAAGCCCGCTGCGCTGCGTGCGCTGCTCGGCGCGTTCGGCCTGCCTCAAAACGTGCTGGCCCAGCCGTTCGCCGCACTCGCCGCGGTGGCGGGTGCACAGGCCGCGCACGCCGCACTGGCCGAGCCCCGCCCGGACTTCGCAGCACAGCTCGAAGCGCTGCAGGCCTGGCGCGAGGCGCCTGGCAACGCGCTCATTACGCTCGCCGACCCAGCCTATCCGGCCCGTCTGCTCGACATGCCCGATCCACCGCCGCTGCTCTACGCAAAGGGGCGGCTCGAGCTACTCCACGCACGCGCAGTAGCCGTCGTGGGCAGCCGCAGCGCCACGCCGCAGGCCATCGACGACGCCGCGCGCTTCGCGCGCACACTCGCCGCGTCGGGTCTCACGGTCGTCTCGGGGCTCGCGCTCGGTGTGGACGGCGCCGCGCATCGTGGCGCGCTCCACGAGCATGGCGGCACCGTCGCCGTGATCGGCACCGGCGCGGATCTCGTCTATCCTGCGACGCATCACCCACTCGCCACGGAGATTGCCGCGCACGGCGCGCTCGTCTCCGAATGGCCGCTCGGCACCCCTGCGCGCTCCGCAAACTTTCCGCAGCGCAATCGCGTAATTGCCGCGCTCGTGGAAGGCGTGGTGGTGATCGAGGCCGCACAACGTTCCGGCTCGCTCATCACGGCGCGGCTCGCCAACGAGATGGGGCGCGACGTATTTGCGCTGCCCGGCTCGATCCACGCGCCGCTCACGCGCGGCTGCCACGGGCTCATCAAACAGGGCGCGCAGCTCGTCGAATCGCCCGAAGAAGTACTCGATGCGCTGAACATCGGGCAACCCTCGCGTGCCGGACGCGCGCTCGGGTCGCGGCGGGAACCGCGCAACCAGAAAGTCTCGGTCCCGTTCGATCGCCTACAGCGCGACGCTGGCGAGACTCTGCCGCTGGCGCTCGATAGCCCGCATTCCGAGCCGCTGCGCGCACATCACGCTGAAGCACGAAAGCCGCCCGCCAGCCTTGCCGCCGAGGCCCGGCGCCTGCTCGAAGCGCTGGGACACGCGCCGGCCACGGTTGAAATCCTCGCCCAGCGCACCGACATGCCCGAAGCGGTGCTGCAAGGCACGCTGCTGCAACTCGAACTCGCGGGGCACCTCGATGCCCTGCCCGGAGGCTGGTTCGTGCGGGCCAGTCGTAGGAGGTGAGCCGGCTCATGCCGCGGATTGGGGGAGCATCACTGCCCGCGCGCCGCCGTGATACATTCGCGCCAAATACTCCGCTCTATATATAAGAGAACGCAAGGAACGACCATGCCCGCGCTAGACCTCGACACCGACGCCGAACAGATCGCAGAGCGCGTCAGCAATCAGGACACGCTGTTCGTCGCGTGCCTGTGCGCGCAGTGGTGCGGGACGTGCCGCGACTACCGTGCCACGTTCGACCGCATCGCCGAGGCGCATCCCGATGTCTGCTTTGCGTACATCGACATCGAAACCCATGCCGACCGTTTCGACGATCTCGATGTCGAGAACTTCCCGACCATCCTGATCGAAGACGGCCACGCCACGCGCTTCTTCGGCACAGTCCTGCCGCATGCGGCCGTAGTCGAGCGCATGCTCGCAGACCTCAGGGCGCTGCCGGGCGTGGCCGACGCGCCCAAGCTGCGCCCCGCCCTGAGCGCAGTTTGAGCCCAACCAACCTCTGACCCGGATCAGCCGCGCCGCTTGCCGCATGGCCTGGCGCGCCCTTATGATTGGGCGCCCTGGCGGGTGCGCGGGTGTCGACATGAGATGACGCAAAAATCGACGCCGGCGCGCCATGTGCTATAAAGCGGTCGAGAACGGCCCCCCGAGAGGGGCAGCAACGCCGGGCATCGCGCCCAAGCGCCCATTCAGGCGGCATCGGCCCCGGGGCGCCAACCGGATACACCCACAAGCAACCAGTCATGTCCAAAGCTCTGATCATCGCCGAGAAGCCATCCGTCGCGAACGACATCGCGCGCGCTCTGGGCGGTTTTACCAAGCATGACGAGTACTACGAGAGCGACGACTACGTGCTCTCGTCGGCGGTCGGCCATCTGCTGGAAATCGCCGCGCCCGAGGAATACGAGGTCAAACGCGGCAAGTGGAGCTTCGCTCACCTCCCCGTGATCCCGCCGCACTTCGACCTGAACCCGATCGCCAAGAGCGAATCGCGGCTCAAGGTGCTCAACAAGCTGATGAAGCGCAAGGACGTCACGCAACTCATCAACGCCTGCGACGCGGGGCGCGAGGGCGAGCTGATCTTCCGCCTCATCGCGCAGCACGCGAAGGCGAAGCAGCCGGTCCAGCGCCTGTGGCTCCAGTCGATGACGCCGCAGGCGATCCGCGACGGTTTCGCGAACCTGCGCAGCGACCACGACATGCAGCCGCTCGCCGACGCCGCCCGCTGCCGCTCGGAAGCCGACTGGCTCGTCGGCATCAACGGCACGCGAGCGATGACCGCCTTCAACAGCAAGGGCGGCGGCTTCTTCCTGACGACAGTTGGCCGCGTTCAGACACCAACGTTGTCGATCGTCGTCGAACGCGAAGAGAAAATCCGCCGCTTCATTGCGCGCGACTATTGGGAAGTGCGCGCGGAATTCGTCTGCGCGGGCGGTTTCTACGAAGGCCGCTGGTACGACCCGAAATTCAAGAAGGACGAGTTCGATCCGGAAAAACGCGACTCGCGCCTCTGGAGCCTGCCGGCCGCCGAGACCATCGTCGCGGCCTGTCACGGCCGCGAAGGCACGGTGAGCGAAGAATCGAAGCCGTCCACGCAGCTCTCGCCCGCGCTCTTCGATCTGACGAGCCTGCAGCGCGAAGCCAACGGCCGCTTCGGCTTTTCGGCCAAGAACACGCTGGGTCTCGCCCAGGCGCTGTACGAAAAGCACAAGGTGCTCACCTATCCGCGTACCGATTCGCGCGCACTGCCCGAGGACTACCTCGGCACCGTGAAAGAAACGCTCGAGATGCTCAAGGAGAGCAACAACTACCTGCCGCACGCGAAGCAGGTGCTCGACAAGGGCTGGGTAAAGCCGAACAAGCGCATTTTCGACAACTCGAAGATCAGCGACCACTTCGCCATCATCCCCACGCTGCAGGCGCCGAAGTCGCTTTCCGAGCCTGAGCAGAAGCTCTACGACCTCGTCGTGAAGCGCTTTCTCGCCGTGTTCTTCCCGGCCGCGGAATACCGCGTCACCACGCGCATCACCGAAGTCGCAGGACATCACTTCAAGACCGAAGGCAAGGTGCTGGTCGAGCCGGGCTGGCTGCAGGTCTATGGCCGCGACGCGGGCGGCGACGACGCCAACCTCGTGCCGGTGAAGAAGGACGAGAAGGTCAAGACCGACAAGATCGCCGCGCATCAGCTCGTGACCAAGCCGCCTGCGCGCTACAACGAAGCGACGCTGCTCTCGGCGATGGAAGGCGCGGGCAAGCTCGTGGACGACGAAGAGCTGCGCGAGGCCATGGCCGCCAAGGGGCTTGGCACGCCGGCCACGCGCGCGGCGATCATCGAAGGTCTGCTCGGCGAAAAGTATCTCGTGCGCGAAGGGCGTGAGCTGATTCCCACAGCCAAGGCGTTCCAGCTCATGACGCTGTTGCGCGGCCTCGGTGTGGAAGAACTCACCGCGCCGGAACTCACCGGCGAGTGGGAGTACAAGCTTTCGCAGATGGAGCGCGGCAAGCTTCCGCGTGACGCGTTCATGCAGGAAATCGCCCGCATGACGCAGACCATCGTGAAGCGCGCGAAGGAATACGACTCGGACACGATCCCCGGCGACTATGCGACGCTGACAACGCCGTGCCCGAATTGCGGCGGCCAGGTGAAGGAAAACTACCGCCGCTTCGCATGCACGAAGTGTGAGTTCTCCATCTCGAAGATTCCGGGTGGCCGCCAGTTCGAAATCCCCGAAGTGGAAGAGCTACTGCAGAACAAGACGATCGGCCCGCTCTCGGGCTTCCGCAGCAAGATGGGCCGGCCGTTCTCGGCCATCCTCAAGCTTTCGTTCGACGACGAAATCAAGAACTACAAGCTCGAGTTCGATTTCGGCCAGGATCAGGGCACCGAAGATGGCGAAGCGCCCGACTTCTCGCAGCAAGAGCCGGTGGGCGCCTGTCCGAAGTGCAAGGGCCACGTGTTCGAGCACGGCATGAGCTACGTGTGCGAGCACTCGGTCGCGAATCCGAAGACCTGCGACTTCCGCTCGGGCAAGGTGATCCTCCAGCAGGAGATCACGCGCGATCAGATGGCGAAGCTGCTGGCCGAAGGCCGAACCGACTTGCTGACTAACTTCAAGTCGTCGCGTACTGGCCGCAACTTCAAGGCTTTCCTCGTCAAACAGCCGGACGGCAAGATCGGCTTCGAGTTCGAGAAGAAGGAGCCGAGCGCGAAGACGGCGGCCAAGACAGCGGCGAAGAAGTCGGCCGCATCGGCTGAGGCTACGGGCAATGCCGCGAACGAGGCGGCAGATTCGGCAGAAGAAGGGAAGGCCAAGCCCGCGCGCAAGACGGCGGCTGCCAAAGCCGCACCGGCGCGCAAGACTGCCGCCCGCAAGACGCCGGCGCGCAAGACAGGTTCGTAAGCGGTTTTTTTAGGGCCGGCGTCCGATTGGACGCACTTACACAAAAAGGCGCAGCTTCTCACGAAGCTGCGCCTTTTTTATCGGCCGATGAACGGTGATATCGGACTTATAGCGGCGAGATCGCCGACGTCCGGGTGCGCGCTGCCGAAGCGCGCGCAGTCTTTGGTGCGCGTTCGGCGTCCATGCCGTTGTGCTCGCCGTCGTGCAGGCTCCCACCGGGCACGGGCTGCACTCCCTCGTAGTCTTCGCTTGCGACGCCATTGCGACCCGCCACAGCCGGCCGTGCGAGGCCGTCCTTGACCCACTGCTCGCCGAGCTGGCTGTTCGGCGTCTGGCTGAAGTGCTCGACAAGGTGGTCGATGAACGTCCGCACCTTGGCCGGCAGGTGACGGCGGCTCGGATACGCGACGTTGATCTCCACTTGTGGCAGACGATAGTCGCCAAGCAGCCGCACGAGACGTCCGCGCGTCATGTCGCGGCCAATCAGATAGCTCGGCAGGATCGCGATGCCCATGCCGAGCAGCGCGAACTGGCGCAGCATCTCGGTGTTGTTCGCCACGATCACATTGGTCGGGCGCACGCGGACTTCGCCGTCCGGCCCCGTGAAGACGCGCTCGTCGCCCCAGTACTCGGAGGGTAGCGAGAGGCTCGGGTGCTCCATGAGGTGCTCGGGGCGCGTGGGCGTGCCGTGCTTTTCGAGGTACGCGGGCGTCGCGCACACCGTCATGCAGCCGGTCGTGAGGCGGCGCGTGACAATGCTGGCGCTACGCATCTGGCGCGCGGTCACGACGCCCAGATCGAAACCTTCTTCGACGAGATCGACCTGACGGTCGACCAGCGTGACGTCGGGAATGACTTGCGGATAGCGCTGCGTGTACGTCTGCAGCACCGGAGCTAGATTGTGAAGCCCGAAGACGACCGGCGCCACGATACGCAGCGTCCCGACGGGCTCGTGATTGCGGGCGACGACCATTTGTTCGACATCCTCGAGTTCATCGAGAATCTGGCGGGCGCGCTCGAGGTAGACCTGACCCGATTCGGTCAGGGAGAGACTGCGGGTCGTGCGATTGAGCAAACGCGTGCCGAGCCGACCTTCGAGGTCGGCTACATGCCGCGTCGCAACCGCGTTGGAGATATCCATCGCTGAGGCGGCCCGGGCGAAACTGCCGAGGTCGGCCACTTTGACGAATACTCGCATCGACTGCAAATGATCCATGAGACAACTCCTGCCTGTTACTACCCCGCTGTTAATCAGCGGAGGAAACCGCGAATTCTCCTACGACAGCAGAAATCGTGCAGAAGTTGCCTCCGAAGCCCCTATTTTCTTTACGAATTCTTCGACTGCGCCCCAAAATGCATCAACAGTGACTCGATTGTTACCTCAAACGAAACAATTTTGCGCGTTGCAGCGAGATAACCGGTTAAGTGCCGAACAGACGGGCCTCCGCACCGCAACAATGCATTCGACCCCGGAAATAAAAATGGCCGCCCGCAGGCGGCCATCTAGTTAGTGAGCGCTCACGTCACATGGTTACAGACGTGTTTCCAGCGTCTTGCGAGCGTCTTTCAACACTTCCGGCAAGCCATGAGCGAGTTTGTCGAACAGCTCGGCGTGCAGCGCGAGTTCGGCGCGCCAGGCGTCGGCGTCCACCGAAATCACCTGTTCGAACTGCGCCTGCGTGAAGTTCAGACCGCTCCAGTCGAGATCGCCGTAGCGCGGCGACACACCGAATGCGTGCTCGTCGCCCGTGGCCTTACCCTCGATACGGCGCACCATCCACTCGAGCACGCGCATGTTCTCGCCGAAGCCCGGCCAGACGAACTTGCCATCCGGCCCCTTGCGGAACCAGTTCACGCAGAAAATGCGCGGCACCGTCGCGCCGGCCTTTGCGAGGCGCTCGCCCAGATTCAGCCAATGGCCGAAATAGTCGGCCATGTTGTAGCCACAGAACGGCAGCATCGCGAAAGGATCGCGGCGCACCACGCCCTGCTGCCCCGCCGCCGCCGCCGTGGTTTCCGAGCCCATGGTCGCGGCCATATAGACGCCCTCGGTCCAGTCGCGCGCCTCGGTCACGAGCGGCACGGTGGTCGAGCGGCGGCCGCCAAAGATGAACGCGTCGATGGCCACGCCCTTCGGGTTCTCCCATTCGGGATCGATCGACGGGCATTGGGAAGCCGGCGCCGTGAAGCGCGCGTTCGGATGCGCGGCCTTGCGGCCGGTTTCCTTGCCGATGGCGGGCGTCCAGTCGTTGCCCATCCAGTCGATCGCGTGTGCGGGCGGCTCGTCAGTCATGCCTTCCCACCAGACGTCGCCGTCATCGGTGAGCGCGACGTTCGTGAAGATCACGTTCTCCTTGAGCGTCGCCATGGCGTTGAAGTTGGTCTTCTCACCGGTGCCGGGCGCCACGCCGAAGTAACCCGCCTCCGGATTGATCGCGTAGAGGCGGCCATCGGCGCCGGGCTTGATCCACGCGATATCGTCGCCGATCGTGGTGATTTGCCAGCCGTTCATGGCAGCCGGCGGGATCAGCATGGCGAAGTTGGTCTTGCCGCAGGCCGACGGGAACGCCGCCGCGACATGGTACTTGCGGCCTTCTGGCGAGCGCACGCCGAGAATCAGCATGTGCTCGGCGAGCCAGCCTTCGTCGCGGCCCATGGTCGAAGCGATGCGCAACGCGAAACACTTCTTGCCGAGCAGCGCATTGCCGCCGTAACCGGAGCCATAGCTCCAGATCTCGCGCGTTTGCGGGAAGTGGACGATGTACTTCGTCTTGTTGCACGGCCACGGCACGTCCTTCTCGCCCGCCGCGAGCGGCGCGCCCACGCTGTGCACGCACGGCACGAACGCGCCGTCTTCGCCGAGCACGTCGTACACGGCGCGGCCCATGCGCGTCATGATGCGCATGTTTACGGCCACATAGGGGCTATCGGAAAGCTCAACGCCAATGTGCGCGATGGGCGAGCCGAGCGGGCCCATCGAGAACGGCACGACGTACATCGTGCGGCCGCGCATCGAGCCCGCGAACAGGCCGTCGAGCGTCGTGCGCATTTCGGCGGGCGCGACCCAGTTGTTGGTGGGGCCGACCTCTTCCTTCGTGGGCGAACAAATGAAGGTGCGGTCTTCCACGCGCGCGACATCCGAGGGATCGGAGCAAGCGAGATACGAATTCGGGCGCTTCTGCGGGTTGAGGCGGCGCATCGTGCCGGCCTCGACCATCTGCGCGCACAGGCGGTCGTACTCCTCCTGCGAACCGTCGCACCAGACGATACGATCCGGCTGCGTATGCGCTGCGATTTTCTGCACCCAATCGATCAGTTTCCGGTGCCGGACCCAGGCGGGCACCTGTGCGGCGGCCTGGGCTTGGTAATCGGGATGGTTCATCGAGCTGTCTCCATTTTTAGGGCTGTAAAAAGGGAATCGGCCCTTTTAGACGCTGCACGCGAGAGGCGCAACTCATGCGAACCCAATGTTGATGGCAGATCAACATGCGAATCGGTCCGCGCAGTTGGGCAGGTCGTCAAGGTCCTTTAGCCTGGGGTTCGAAACCGTCTGTAAAGCGGCTTGCATCGGAGCCCGACAAGCTGTTAAAAGTTGCAAAATCGCGGCTGATTGCCGCGACTAAAATCTGCGTGCATAGCCTTGGATTTGCGCAATCGCAATACCCGCTGCTGCACGCGGCGAGCGACGTGAAGGCTCCCTATATTCATACCAGTCTTCGCGGCGCTGCATAGTGGGATAACCACCAGATGAACACCGAAGTCGCGCCACGAACGGCGCGATGCAAAACACGCAAAACAACCCGCCGCCATGAAAATTGCCATCCTTGACGACTACCAGGACGCCGTCCGCAAGCTCGACTGCTTTCAACTGCTCGCCGACCACGAGGTCAAGGTTTTCAACAACACGGTGCGAGGCCTCGGCCAGCTCGCCAGCCGTCTCGCCGAAGTCGACGCGCTCGTGCTGATTCGCGAACGCACCCGCATCACCTCGCAACTGCTCGACAAGCTCCCGCATCTGCGCATGATCAGCCAGACGGGCAAGGCCGGCCCGCACATCGACATCGAGTCCTGCACCGAGCGCGGCATCGCCGTGCTCGAAGGCACCGGTTCGCCCGTCGCGCCCGCCGAACTCACGTGGGCGCTGATCATGGCCGCGCAGCGTCGCATCCCGCAGTACGTCGCCAATCTCAAGCAGGGCGCGTGGCAACAATCGGGCCTCAAGACGTCGGCCATGCCGCCCAACTTTGGCCTGGGCCAGGTGATGCGCGGCCAGACGCTCGGTATTTGGGGCTACGGCAAGATCGGCCGTCTCGTCGCCGGCTACGGCAAGGCCTTCGGCATGCGCGTCCTGGTGTGGGGCCGCGAGCATTCGCTCGAAGCGGCGCGCGCCGACGGCTACGAAGCCGCCGCAAGCCGCGAGGCGCTTTTCGAAGAGAGCGACGTGCTGTCTCTACATCTACGCCTGCACGATGACACGCGCGGGATCGTGAAGCAGGAAGACCTGCTGCGCATGAAGCCCACGTCGCTGCTCGTCAACACGAGCCGCGCGGAGCTGATGGAAGAAAACGCGCTGCTCGGCGCGCTCGCGCACAACCGGCCGGGCATGGTCGCGATCGACGTGTACGAGAGCGAGCCGATCCTGCAGGGCTACAGCCTGCTGCGCATGGAAAACGTGATCTGCACGCCGCACATCGGCTACGTGGAGCGGGAGAGCTACGAGCTGTACTTCGGCGCGGCGTTCCGCAACATCCTCGCGTTCGATGCGGGCGACCACGCAAGCGTCGCTAACCCCGAAGCCCTGCAGGGCGGCCGCCGCAGGTAAGCGCGACCGCGCGGGGGGCGGCGCGCGCCGCCCTCTCTGCGCCTTTCCGGCTGCTTCTGACCCGGCTGCGTTCGCTCAGGCGTGCGCGGCCGATTCCATGACGTCTGGCAGACGCGCGAGGAATCGCTCGCCGTCCACGCGGCCGAGGTTGTAGGCGTGCTGCATCTGCTGCGGGCTCGTGTAGTCCCAGCTCGAGATCGGCACCTTGGCCGATGGCTGCACATAAAGGCGCTGCTGCACGCCCTGCGCCGCCTGATGCCGCACCACAAACATCTGCGGACGCGGATAGAGCCGCGTCACCATCACCAGCACGCGGCCGGGCGTCTCGTCGAGCGCGCCGACCGGCACGTTGTCGACCATGCCGCCGTCGAGCACCGGGCGGCCGTCGCGCCGCAGCACCGGCGTGAACGGCGGCGTGCACGACGACTGCAGGATGAGATCGGCCAGATCCTCCACGCTCGCGCATTCCTGCGCCGTCACGAACTCCGGATGAAACCCGAGCTTGCGCCCAAGCGTGGGATGCAGTGTCTTGCGGATATGCTTTTCGATGTTGTACGCGATGAGACCCGCCGCCACGGCGCTGCGCGCGCCGAGCCAACGCGGCACATGCGACACACCGATGCGGATCTCAGGCGCGTCCTGGAGCTGCGTGAACGGCTCGCCGTAGATGTCGAGCAGCGCCTGGCGATAGATGCGGTAATGCGGAAACACCGATTCGCCGCGCAGCAGATTGCCCCAATAGGCGTTGCGCTTGTTGTGGCGCAGCGCTTCTTCGTAATAGCGCATGACCCAGTCGGCATCACGCGTGTAGAGCATGCACGCGGTGGCCGCGCCCGCCGAAATACCCGTAATGACGCGCGGGCGAATGCGCAGTTCGGGCTGGACGATGTCCCAGAACCCCGCCTGCCACCAGCAGCGATTGCCGCCGCCGGCGAAAACCACCTGATCGAACATGCCTTCTACGTCCTTCGAAGCGACCGAAAACGATCGGAAGCGCCAAGCTTAATCGAGCAGCGCGTAAGTCGAGGTCGCGTGAACCGCCATCCGGCCGTCTTCGTCGTAGAGTTCTATTTCACCGAACACGAGATTGCGGCCCATACGCAGCACGCGCGCCGTAACGAGCACGTCGCCCTTGCGCACCGCGCGCATGAAGTTGGTGTTCAGCGCGACGGTCGTCATAGGCTTGAACCCGCCGAGCGCGGCCGTTATCGCGACGATCATGGCCGTATCTGCCGCCGCCATGAAAACCTGGCCGCAGATCACGCCGCCCGAGTGGCGCAGCTCGCCCGAAAACGGCAGGCGCAAGGTGGCGCTGTCTTCCGAGACCTCGACGGGCTTCATCCCGAGCGCGCGCACCCACGGGGCCAGCACGCGCTCCAGCAGCGCGTCGATTGCGTTGTCGTCCATCGTTTGCCTTTATGGATTGCCGTGCGACGATTCCCGCCGAAAACAACCAACCTCAGCGAACAGGCTGCGCACGGTGACTGGCTTGAAACCTGGTTTGACGCCAGGAGTGGCGACATCATACCGGGACAGGACGGCCCCCGTGGCAAAGGCGCAAACGCCTGCGCAGACGCGGCTTGCGCCGGATCGACACACAATTTTCAGGAAATTTGCGAAAGGGGCTTGCCAAGTCCCAAAAAGTCCTGCATAATTTCGCTTCTGTTGGGGGCGTTAGCTCAGTTGGTAGAGCAGCGGACTCTTAATCCGTAGGTCGAGTGTTCGAGTCACTCACGCCCCACCAGCGAATTCAGCCAAAAAGCCCGATCCTTGCGATCGGGCTTTTTGCATTTCTCCGCGGCCACATCCTTGGGTTACTTCACGCGCCTCACATGACGTGACGCCTGCTTCGGGCGCGGCAGCCAGCGACTGAGCGCCTCGAAGCCGTCGAGCTGGCGAAGCAGCGTGTCGACGGTCGAAAGCTGAACTTGAGTCAGATGGTTTTGCTTGAGAAGCGCATATAGGCGCTTGCGCCAGTACGCGACACCCATCACCGGCATCTCGAAATCGCCGGCCAGCGACGGCGGCATCACGCGCGCGATATGCGCGATTTCCTGTTCGACGAATGTCATGGCTTTCCCCGTTGGTGCTGCCGTGGTTTCTTATCGTATGAAGTACTGTAGGACGCTCCGGGGCGCTCGCCAGCCTACCCGTATGGATAGGTAACAAATAGTTTGACTAAATTGGGGATAAAAGCCGCTGAAACCAGCGCCTCACTACCCGACTTTTGCGCTTCGTCGTTCATCGGCAAGCCGCTCCATTCACCTTCCCCGCTTGCCAGGTCCACAACGGCATAGGTAGCAAATAACTTCGGAGTCCGAATGCTTTCACTCCGAACGGGTTATCTCACTTTTAGGAGTCTTCCTATAGGGTTTTTCTGACCAGATGCGGATCATAGTCAGGTCAACTGTTCAAACGAGGTAAATCATGATGCACGGTCATCCTGTCGACCGGCTCGTGGCAGGCGCAATCGTCGGTGCGCTCGTCACGACGCTTCTGGTCCTGCTCCTGGTCTGGCTGGATATTCCGCCCGAGAAGCATGTCAGCCTGGCTATCCGCCTCGCGGTGCCGGTCGTGATAGCCGCATGCGCACTTCTGATCCGCCCCTTTCTGCTGAAAACGGTGCTGCGCGACCGGCGCGACCCCATGATGCTGGACGAGGATCTGAACCAGCTTCTGGTCGGCCGCACGCTTGGCGTGGTTGGCGGCTTCTTCTTCGGCATCACGCTCGCGACCCAGATCCTCTAGCCGCCGGCGATCAGAGGAAGGGCTTGCCGTCCACCTGTTCATAGACGACGTTGCCATCATCGTCCTCGAACTGCTCGAGGTAGTTCCGGGCACCGCACAGCGGGCACCGGAACAAGGGCCCCTGCCCTTCGTTCTTGATCACGACCTCGCTCTGTTCCCACGGGGTGCCACACGACTGGTTGCGGCAAACGAATGTACTCGACATGCAGACTCTCCTGACTGTTACGGGTGCAAAGCCTACCGCAAGTGCGGCCCGCGCGCCGCAAATCTCTGGCTCCCGCAGATATTCCGCTTCCAGGCTGTTCACTTCTTGAGCAGTTGAATGCCCCTCTGTTCCCGCCTGACGCAATCCGCTGATTGCATTGCATGGCTCGTGTATCACGCATTTTCAGGGTATGCACGCGCCGACCCGCTACCGCGCGGCACGACGCCGCTGCGCCGCCGCGCTGGCATGGTTCTCGCGTTAGCGTGCGGCGGTAGCGCGGCCTCGCCGCGCCCGTCCATATCGAGATCGAGAACACAGAGGAGCACGGAGATGAATCACGCGGACATGCAATTCCTGACCACCGAATTCCCGTACAAGAAGCAGTATGGCAACTTCATCGGCGGCGAGTGGGTGGCGCCGCTCGGCGGCGAGTACTTTGACGACATCTCGCCCGTTACGGGTCACGCGTTCACGTCCATTCCGCGCTCGCGCGAAGCCGACGTCGAACTCGCACTCGACGCCGCACATAAAGCCAAAACCGCATGGGGCAAGACTTCGCCCACCGAGCGCGCCAACATTCTCAACCGCATCGCCGATCGCATCGAGCAGAACCTCCACAAGCTCGCCGTGGCCGAGACCATCGACAACGGCAAGCCGCTGCGCGAAACGCTCGCCGCAGACATCCCGCTCGCCGCCGACCACTTTCGCTACTTCGCGGGCTGCGTGCGCGCGCAGGAAGGCGGCATCTCCGAGATCGATCACGACACGGTCGCCTATCACTTCCATGAGCCGCTCGGCGTGGTCGGCCAGATCATTCCGTGGAACTTCCCGATCCTCATGGCCGCCTGGAAGCTCGCGCCCGCGCTCGCGGCCGGCAACTGCGTGGTGCTCAAACCCGCCGAGCAAACGCCCGCGTCGTTCCTCGTGCTGGTCGAATTGATCCAGGACCTGCTGCCGGCCGGCGTGCTCAACGTGGTGAACGGCTTCGGCCTCGAAGCGGGCAAACCGCTCGCTTCGAACAAGCGCATCGCGAAGATCGCCTTCACGGGCGAAACCACCACGGGCCGCCTCATCATGCAGTACGCGAGCCAGAACATCATTCCCGTGACGCTGGAGTTGGGCGGCAAGAGCCCGAACATCTTCTTCGCCGACGTGCTCGACCACGACGACAGCTATTTCGACAAGGCGCTCGAAGGCTTCGCGATGTTTGCGCTCAACCAGGGCGAGGTATGCACGTGTCCGTCGCGCGTGCTCATCGACGAAAAGATCTATGACCGCTTCATGGAGCGCGCGCTCAAGCGCGTGGCGGCGATCCAGCAAGGCCACCCGCTCGACACGAAGACGATGATCGGCGCGCAGGCCTCACAGGAGCAACTCGAGAAGATCCTCTCGTATATCGACCTCGGCAAGCAGGAAGGCGCGCAATGCCTGATTGGCGGCGAGCGCAACAAGCTTGCCGGTGAACTCGGCGACGGCTACTACGTGAAGCCGACTGTCTTCCGCGGCCACAACAAGATGCGCATCTTCCAGGAAGAGATCTTCGGGCCGGTGGTCTCGGTCACGACCTTCAAGACCGAAGAGGAAGCGCTGGAAATCGCCAACGACACGCTCTACGGCCTCGGTGCCGGCGTGTGGACGCGCGACGGTACCCGTGCCTACCGCTTCGGCCGCGCGATCCAGGCGGGGCGCGTGTGGACCAACTGCTACCACGCCTATCCGGCGCACGCGGCGTTTGGCGGCTACAAGCAGTCGGGCATCGGGCGCGAGAACCACAAGATGATGCTCGACCACTACCAGCAGACGAAGAACCTGCTCGTGAGCTATAGCGAGCAGCCGCTCGGGTTCTTCTGATCGCACTGCGGGCTCTGCACGTCGCGCGCGGTGTTTTGCGGTCCAGGAGCCGCCACCGCGCGCGACGCCTTTCTTCGTTGCATCTTGAGAGGAGCGTCACGAGATGGTCGAACGCGTTACCGCCACGCCGGCCGCGCTCGCGCTGATCGAGCAGCTAACGCGCGAACACGGCCCGGTGCTCTTTCACCAGTCGGGCGGCTGCTGCGACGGCAGCGCGGCCATGTGCTTTCCCGTCGGCGAGTTCATGGTCGGCAATGCCGACGTGCAGTTGGGAGAAATCGGCGGGATGCCGTTCTATATGACGGAGGTGCAGTTTGAGTACTGGCAGCACACCCAGCTCATCATCGACGCCGTGCCAGGCAACGGCGGCATGTTTTCGCTCGAACGACCCACGGGGCTGCGCTTTCTCACGCGCTCGCGGCTCTACAGCGACGAAGAGAACGCGTGGCTCGAGACGCATCCGGTGATGCGTGTGAGTTTGTGAGGCTCGAGCAGCCGACACGCCAAGGGCGTCTTCCGGAGCGCGGTGCTATCTTGGACCGCATGCAGCTGCGCATTCGCGCGGCCACCGCACCTGGAGACGCCATCATGCAAAACTACGACGTGAAGCTCGCCACCCTCGAGCCGATGGACCTACTCGCCGTCAGCCACGTGGGTCCGTACATGAAGATCAGCGACGCGTTCTACACGCTCGCGCAATGGCTCGGCGAGCGCAACGTGCGCACGTCGGGCGCGAGGATGGTCGGTATCTTTTACGACGATCCCAACACGGTCGAAGAATCGAAGCTGCGCTCGAAAGCGGCGCTGCATCTGGGGCACGAGACCGATGTGGAGGTCACGGCGCCTGTCGAGAAGTTTCAGCTGCGCGGCGGCGAACACGCGATGGTGCTCCACAAGGGACCCTATCCGGGGCTGCAGCAAGCGTGGATGTGGTTTTACAACGAAGGCTTACAGAAGCTCGGTCGCAAACCGGACTTTTCGGCGCCTTCGTTCGAGGTTTATTTAAATACGCCCGACGAGGCGGCGCCTGAGGACCTCAAGACGGAGCTTTATATTCCGCTCGCTTGAGCCGTGCGTTTTCGCACGGTTAGAACGATGCCGCCGGGACGTTTTACGGCGGCATCTTCGTTTCCGATGCGAGGGTTCTAAGGTTTTAATAACGTATGTATACGTAAACGTAGTAATAGTTAACAAGCCCCTGGGTATTCTGTGGATAACCGTGGAAAACCATTGAGTAAACAAGGCTGTGGAAAAAACATAACCTTGCGGGTGTTAACGGGACAACGCCCCGCAGCTGCTGGCAACTTTTCCACATTTTCAGCGCTGCTGAAGTTATCCCCGATTCATGCACAGTGATTTCCTGGGGTTTTCCGAGAGTTATCCGCTGGGGGGTGTGGATAGTTTGGGGCGCGCGTTGCCGCTGTCTTCCAGGCGAAAAAATAGCGCCTCTAAAGGGCGCTTCTATCTCATCCCGGTGGGCTTTGCGGTGTCAAATGAAAACGCCCGGTTTCCCGGGCGTTTGGTTTTCAATGGCAAGCGTCAGGCAGACGATCAAACGTCGATATTCCCCGCCCGCAGCGCATTGCTTTCGATAAACGCACGACGCGGCTCCACATCGTCACCCATGAGCGTCGTAAAGATGCCATCGGCAGCGATGGCGTCCTCGATCTGCACGCGCAGCAAACGCCGCACGGTCGGATCCATCGTCGTTTCCCAAAGCTGCCCAGGGTTCATCTCACCAAGCCCCTTATAGCGCTGCTTCGACACGTTGCGCTCGGCGTCCGCGATCAGCCATTTCATCGCGCTCTTGAAGTCGTTCACGGCCATGCTGCGCTCGCCGCGCTTGATCACGGCGTTCTTGCCGATCAAGCCCTTGAACGTATTGGCCGTGTTGACGAGCTGCTGATAGTCGGCGGTGAGCTGGAACTCCTCGTCGATCACCGACACCTTCACATTGCCGTGATGGCGGCGCTCCACGCGCAGCGAACGTTGCTCGCGCACCTGGTCGTACATCGGCACCACGCTCACTTCCGGCTTGAGCGGATCGTCGCGCAGTTGCGCTTCGAGCGCACGCGCCGAAGCCTGGGTCGATTCTTCGCTCGACAGGTCGATTGCCACGCCGTCCATGATCGCTTCGAGCGCGCGCTCGTCGTACAGACGCGAAAGACGATCCACCACGCCGCGTGCAAGCTGATACGAGCGCGCAAGTTCGCCAAGCGCGTCGCCGGAGATCGGCGTTGCGCCTTCGTTAGGCACGAGCTCCGAGCCTTGCAGCGCGAGACGCAGCATGTGCGCGTTCAGCTCCGAATCGTCCTTGAGATAGCGCTCGTCCTTACCCGCCTTGAGCTTGTACAGCGGCGGCTGCGCGATATACACGTAGCCGCGCTCGATCAACTCCGGCATCTGGCGATAGAAGAACGTGAGCAGCAGCGTGCGGATGTGCGCGCCGTCCACGTCCGCGTCGGTCATGATGATGATGCGGTGATAGCGCAGCTTCTCGAGGTTGTAGTCGTCCTTGCCGATGCCGCAGCCGAGCGCGGTAATCAGCGTAACGATCTGCTCGGACGACAGCAGCTTGTCGTAGCGGGCCTTTTCGACGTTCAGCACCTTGCCGCGCAGCGGCAGGATTGCCTGGAACTTACGGTCGCGGCCTTGCTTGGCCGAACCGCCTGCCGAGTCGCCCTCAACGATATAGACTTCCGACTTCGCCGGATCCTTTTCCTGGCAGTCCGCGAGCTTGCCCGGCAGGCCCACGCCGTCGAGCACGCCCTTGCGGCGCGTCATCTCGCGCGCCTTGCGCGCGGCGTCGCGAGCACGCGCGGCGTCGACGATCTTGCCGCAGATGGTCTTCGCGTCGTTCGGCGTTTCCAGCAAAAACTCTTCGAGCGCCTTCGCCACGACGTCTTCGACCGGCGCGCGCACTTCCGAGGAAACCAGCTTGTCCTTCGTCTGCGAGCTGAACTTCGGCTC
The DNA here is from genome assembly GCF_021390645.1 of Paraburkholderia flagellata. Classification (GTDB taxonomy): domain Bacteria; phylum Pseudomonadota; class Gammaproteobacteria; order Burkholderiales; family Burkholderiaceae; genus Paraburkholderia; species Paraburkholderia flagellata. The sequence continues at coordinate 3,493 of NZ_JAJEJT010000001.1, read as the reverse complement.
CGGCACCTTCACGGAAAGCACGCACGACAAACCTTCGCGCATGTCGTCGCCCGAGGTTTCGACCTTGGCCTTCTTCGCGATTTCGTTGTCGGCGATGTATTTGTTGATCACGCGCGTCATTGCCGCGCGCAGGCCGGTCAAGTGCGTGCCGCCGTCGCGCTGCGGGATGTTGTTCGTGAAGCACAGCACGCTTTCGTTGTAGCTGTCGTTCCACTGCATCGCCACTTCGACGCCCACGCCGTCCTTCTCGCTCGACACGTAGAAGATGTTCTGGTGAAGCACCTGCTTCTGCTTGTTGATGTACTCGACAAAGCCCTTCACGCCGCCCGCGAATGCGAAGTCGTCTTCCTTGCCGGTGCGCTGGTCGGTCAAGCGAATGCGCACGCCGTTATTCAGGAACGAGAGCTCGCGAATACGCTTGGCGAGAATGTCGTAGTGGTACTCGACGCTGCCGAAGATGGTTTCATCGGCCATGAAGTGCACTTCGGTGCCACGATTTTCCGTGTCACCGAGCAATTGCATCGGCGAAACCGTGTGACCGTCGCGCTCTTCGAGCACGCGGTTCTGCGGCACGCCACGGTGGAATTCCATGAAGTGCTTCTTGCCGTTGCGGCGCACCGTGAGGCGCAGAAAGCTCGAGAGCGCGTTCACGCAAGAGACGCCCACGCCGTGCAGGCCGCCCGAGACCTTGTAGCTGTTCTGGTCGAACTTGCCGCCCGCGTGCAGCTCGGTCATCACGATTTCGGCGGCGCTGCGCTTCGGATCGTGCTTGTCGTCCATCTTCACGTCCGTGGGAATGCCGCGGCCGTTGTCGGTGATCGAGATGGAGTTGTCCGCGTGAATCACCACGTGGATGTCGTTGCAGTAGCCGGCGAGGGCTTCGTCGATCGAGTTGTCGAGCACTTCGAAGACGAGATGGTGCAGACCGGTGCCGTCCGACGTGTCGCCGATATACATCCCGGGCCGCTTGCGTACCGCTTCCAGTCCTTCGAGGATCTGGATCGACGAGGCGCCATAGCTGCTGTTGTCGGGTTGCGAGTTGTTCGTATCAGTCATGGAATTTTCCGGTTCTGCGTACTGCCTGTGTTACTGCTCGAGACTTTTTCAAAAAGCCATAAAAACGCCAAAGGGGCGCAGCGCCCCCTGGTGTTCTTCTTCTGTCGCGCTTTTTAGATGCGCATCGGCATCACCACGTACTTGAATTCCTCGTTCTCGGGAATCGTGATGAGTGCGCTGGAGCTGGCGTCGCCGAGGCTCACTTCCAGCGTGTCGACCTTCAGGTTCGCGAGTACGTCGAGCAGATACGTGACGTTGAACCCGATGTCGATGGTGTCGCCCTGGTAGGCGATTTCCAGCTCTTCCTGCGCCTCTTCCTGGTCGGCGTTGGTCGACATGATCTTGAGCTGGCCCGGCTCGATGATGCAGCGCACGCCCTTGAACTTGTCGGACGTGAGAATCGCCGCGCGTTGCAGCGAGCGTTGCAGTTCTTCGCGGCCGATCTGGAAGGTGTTCTTGTGCGCCTTCGGGATCACGCGCTGGAAGTCGGGGAACTTGCCTTCCACGAGCTTCGAAACCAGTTCGACCTGGCCGAACGTGAATTTCACCTGCGTCGAACCGATGTCGATCTTCAGCACGTCGTCGATGTCTTCGAGCAGGCGCTGCAGTTCGAGAATGGTCTTGCGCGGGATGATGACTTCCTGGCGCGCGAACGAGCCTTCGATCTTCATCGACGAGAACGCGAGGCGGTGACCGTCGGTCGCGACCGCCATGAGCTGGTCGCCGTCCACGACGAGCAGCATGCCGTTCAGGTAATAGCGGATGTCCTGCTGCGCCATGGCGAAATACACCATACCGAGCAACTGGCGGAACGTCTTCTGCGGCACCGCGAGGTTCGCGCCGAAGTCCTTGGCCTGCGCCACCGTGGGGAACTCGTCCGCGGCGAGCGTTTGCAAGGCGAAGCGGCTCTTGCCCGACTGCACCGTGAGGCGCTTGTCGGCGAGCGTGAGCGTGACCTGGCCGTCGGGCATGGCGCGCAGGATGTCGAGCAGCTTGCGCGCGGCGACCGTCGTGGCCACCTGGTCGTTGCCGACGCCAAAGTCGGCGGTCGTGGTGATCTGCAACTCGAGGTCGGTCGACAGGAACGAGACGTCGGAACCGGTTTTGGTGATCAGCAGATTGGCGAGGATCGGCAACGTGTGGCGGCGTTCGACAATGCCGCTCACCGTTTGCAGCGGCCTCAGCAGGTTATCGCGTTCGGTCTTGACCAGTTGCATAGAGTTCCTTCGTTGATGTGACGGTCTGCGCGCCCGCCTGGCGCCGGTTTCGCCGACGCGACCCCACGAATCGCATATGTGGTCGGCGGCTTTGGCGCCGCTCAGGCGGTTGATGCAGCACAGGCCGCGGCGTGGTTCCCGCCCCGGACCGCCGGGCGGTTAAACCCATATTGTGCCTGAAAACGGACCACTTCCCTAAATTGGGGGCGATCCGCGAAATAAACAGGGCCAACCCTTCGGGATGCGACCGTCCGCCCCGCCATTCAGGTGCTGCTAATTGCGTGTTACCCCTTCAGCGTCTGCTCGAGCACGTGCAGCTCGTGGTTGAGCTGGGCGTCCTTGGTGCGCTCATCGGCGATCTTGCGCACGGCGTGCAGCACCGTGGTGTGGTCGCGGCCGCCGAACAGTTCGCCGATTTCCGGCAGACTCTTCTGCGTCAGTTCCTTGGCCAGATACATGGCGATCTGGCGCGGGCGCGCGATATTGGCCGGGCGCTTCTTCGAATACATGTCCGCGACCTTGATGCTGTAGAAGTCCGCCACCGTCTTCTGGATGTTTTCGACAGAAATCTGGCGGTTCTGCACCGTCAGCAGGTCCTTGAGCGCTTCCTTGGTCAGCTCGATCGAGATCTCGCGGCCGTGGAACTTCGAATACGCGAGGATCTTGCGCAGCGCGCCTTCGAGTTCGCGCACGTTCGAGCGCAGGTGCTTCGCGACGAAGAACGCCACGTCCTCGTTCAGGCTCACGCCTTCCGATTGCGCCTTGCGCATCAGAATGGCCACGCGCATTTCCAGCTCGGGCGGCTCGATCGCCACGGTCAGGCCCGAGTCGAAGCGCGAGATCAGACGGTCGTCGATACCCGAGATTTCCTTCGGATACGTATCGCTCGTGATGATCACCTGCGCCTTGTTGGCGACGAGCGCCTCGAACGCGTAGAAGAACTCTTCCTGCGTGCGCGACTTGCCGGAGAAGAACTGAATATCGTCGATCAGCAGCAGGTCGAGCGAGTGGTAGTAACGCTTGAAGTCGTCGAACGCCTTGCGCTGGTACGCCTTCACCACGTCGGATACATACTGTTCGGCATGGATGTAGCGAATGCGCGCACCCGGCTTGTCTAGCAGGAGCTGGTTGCCGATCGCGTGGATCAAGTGGGTCTTGCCGAGGCCCACGCCGCCGTACAGGAACAGCGGGTTGTACGAGATGCCCGGGTTGTCGGCCAC